>NZ_JBBMEO010000019.1:0-42865 GCF_040096515.1 Faecalibacterium tardum
TCTGCGATGTCGATGCCTCGTGTATAGTGGCTGGCGCGGAGAACGGAGGCGCGGCTGACACCGTTTTCCTCTGCGATCCGGTCACAGGTTTTCTTTCCAGAGTGGTGGTTATCACCGTGATCACCACCACTTTTCTTTGCTAAAGTGTACTGATTACCCCGAAAGATTTTTGCAGCTTTCTTTTCAGCTTCATACTGTTTCCCAAGCAGATAGCGTTTCTGTTCGGGGCTCAGGTTTCGCCGTCCCAACTGATTCCGGCAAATCCACGCAATGGTTTCTTCGCGGTTCTCAAATTGGAGCGGCGTAGTGGAAAAATAAATCT
The DNA here is from genome assembly GCF_040096515.1 of Faecalibacterium tardum. Lineage (NCBI taxonomy): Bacteria > Bacillati > Bacillota > Clostridia > Eubacteriales > Oscillospiraceae > Faecalibacterium > Faecalibacterium tardum. The sequence continues at coordinate 323 of NZ_JBBMEO010000019.1, forward strand.
CAGGATGCTTCTGGAGAATGGCATAACGGTTGTGGCCGTCAACAAGGGTATTGTTCCAAACGATCAAAGGAGAGAGCAGCTTGCCTTCCTTGAGGATGTTTTCTTCAAGCTGCTTAAATTCATCATCGGTCAGAGGAGGAATCTGAGACTGGAACTCCGGGTCGATTTTCAGGTTGATCATACGCACACTCCTTTATCTCTCCTGCTGCGCCGGTTCTTCCTCCCGGAAAAAGGACGCAACATTCTGCTTTGCGGTTTTCAGCTTGAGCAGCTCGTTCTTGGCTTCCTTGTACTGCTCGTAGAACTGTGCCTTTTCGGATGCCAGCTGCGCATACTCGGCTTCCAGTTTCTTCGGGCTGGGCAGCTTGGTGATATCATTTGCCTTGAAATAGGCTGCTGCCGCCCGGTGCGCTGTCAGCTCTGCACGGTGCTGTTCTTCAAAGGCTGCGGGTCGTTTTGCAGCTTTTAACTGCTGTGCGACGCTCTTGGTGCTGGCGTAGGCTGCGACATGATAGCGCAGCTCTTTGTTGGCTTTCATGCGACCTTCGAGATCTTTCACCACTGCCAGCGAATCGTGGAACTTGGTATCAAGCTCTGTAATTCTCTGGTCGAGTGCGTCCTCGTTGAGCAGACCATTTTCCTGCAAGAGGATCAAGGTCTGTGCCATAGCTTTGAGGTTGTGTTTTTTCGCCCAACGCTCGTAGCCGATGCCCTTACCCTGCTTCAGCTTCGCCTGAATATCGATCAGTTTCCCGATGCGGTCAGACTTGGACTGGATAGTGCGCTTGCGTTCGGTATTGGCTTTCAGAGCGGCAAGCACAAGTTCTTTCTCGAACTTGTCACCGATGCTGCGCGCCCGGATGAACTTTGTCCTTCCAGCAGGCAGATAGCTGAGCCGTCCACGGCTTTCCTTGACGGTAATGCCGTACTGCTGCAAGAGCCTGTCCGAGAAATCTTCAAAACTCGTTGCAACATTGAGAACCTCCGAAATCTGTCTCCGCAAGACTTCTTTTGCGGTTTCAAACTTCGTTTGTGTGGGCTGCTGACCTGTTGCGAGCAGGGCAGCGTTTTCATGGTCGAGTTTCAGTTGACCTCGCTGTTTCATCCAGTATTCGCGCTCGCTCACACGAACCTTCGAGCCGTTGAGCAGGTCGATCTGGTACAGACCAGCACCCTCACACATCTCCATGACCTCAACACGCAAGTGCCGCATGGTCTGGGCTGTGCTGGAGTGCTTCATACCCTCACACCAGTCGCGGGGCTTCTGCATATAGGGCTTGCGTTCCACTTCTCGCATTCGGATGCTGCCGATCACGATGTGGACATGGATGTTTCCCGAATGGTTGTGCCCATCGGGGTGAGTGCAGACGATGGCGGGATGACCGGGGAAGTTTTCTTCGCAGAATTTCAGGCCAAGTGCCTGTGCCTTTTCCATGGTCAAGCCGTTGTCGGCTGCATCTCTTGGGTCAAAGCTGATGATATACTGGTGGCTTTTAATATCACCATGCTGGGTGTTCTTGCCATACTTGCGGTTTGCCAGCAGACAGGCCGTTGCAAATGAGAAATCACCGCACTCAAGGGTGTCGAGCAGGTACGATTCCCGCAGCTTGGGTCTGCCCTGTTCGTCCAGAATCTTCTTGCCGGAAAATTCATCGTGCTGGTAAATCAGATAGGTTTCGGCAGCAGAGTAGTCCGAATTTTTAGAGGCGATATGCTTCAGCGTTGCCATACAGTTCACCCAGAACTTTCTCGGCATTGAGCCGGAAGGCGGTCAGGTCTGCAAGTTCGTCCAGAAGTTTCGCCCGGAGCTGTCCGGTGTCTGCTCCGCCGGAGTTGAAGTGTCGTGCGAGTTGGTTCAGGTTGCCGCCCACCCTGCTGCACTGAGCGAGCAGAGTGGAAACGGCAGTCAGGGTTTCTTCTCCGCCGCCGGCAACGATAACAGTGCGCTCGATCTTCGCACTGTGCAGCGCACGGCGGATGAGGGTGGACAGGGAGAGGTGAAGGAGTTTTGCTGTGCATTGGAGTTCCATCTTTTCAGTTTCCGTCACACGGAACTTGATGATGTGCGTTTTGTTGTTCGGCGTGTCGTGGCGGTGGGTCGTGCTGGGATTCGCTTTGACATTCGTTTTGTTCATTGAACCTCCTGTCGTTTCGCTAGCTCCTCGGTGAAGCTATGTAAGCACGACGCGCCGTTCTTTCGCACCGCAAGGTGCGAATATGAGCAGGGTTTGGGGCAGGCACGCCCCAACAAGATCACTTCGGAAATGCAGGTGCATTGAAGAAGTGAAGTCCCGGTGGAGCACAAGATTTTCAAGAATTGAAAATTTGTGGCCACGGGACGGTTCTTGCCCTCTACCGCTGCGCTCAAAACCGTTTTCGGGTAATTGTTTCCGAAGTGTTAAGACGCAAAAATAAGTAGAGAGTTCCGCTGCTCGTGTATGTTGATCACCGTTTGCTCCGAACGCAGTTCCTGCCCCTGTTTTGCAGCGGCGTTGTCCGGCTCGCCCACACAAAGTGTGAGGTCATGGCACGGTATCACGTTCAGACGGCTTATGTAAGATTCAAGGTACAGTATGAAGAAAGCCGGGCACAGTGCGGACACTACAACCTGCTTCTTTCAAGCATTAGAATAACACTTTGAAGTTGTGCAGTCAACAACCGAAAACAAATTTTGGAGATTTACACAACTACATAAGATTTTATTTGGGGAAAAGAAAAATACCGCCCACGCAGCGCAGCGATGATTTTGTCGGGTGAATCGGCGGCAAAATGAATCGGGTGTGTTGCGGGGCGGTAAGTTCTTTCGTGAACTTTTCCTCACGGAAGTGGTGGGTCTCACGGTGATAACCAACCACTTTCTGTGGCAACGTTCAAAATGAACACGACCACATCTTGTAGATGGTTTTGGGCCAATCCACAAAATCAGTGGGATTTGTGACAGAAAATATCATGGTTTCTAAGATGTGTCAAGATAGCTTTACAAATTCTATTGCGGCAAAGTGAAAGAAGTACGGCTTATATGGAGGTGTTGCACAATTCTAGAAAAATCAATCATTCCAATTTTTCGCCGTTGGAGGCGATAACCTTTTTGTACCAGTAGAAGGAGTCCTTTTTCTCGCGGCTCAGGTCGCCGGTGCCATCATCGAACTTGTTGACGTAGATAAAGCCGTAACGCTTTGCCATCTCGCCGGTGGAAGCCGAAACCAGATCGATGCAGCCCCACGGGGTATAGCCCATCAGATCCACGCCGTCCTTAACCGCCTCAGCCATCTGCTCGATGTGCTGGTGCAGGTAGTCAATGCGATAGCTGTCGTGGATCTTGCCGTCCTCGCTCTTCACATCGTAAGCACCCAGACCGTTCTCCACCACCATCATAGGCAGGTGGTAACGGTCGTAGATTTCGTTGAGGGTGTAGCGCAGACCAATGGGGTCGATCTGCCAGCCCCAGTCGGAAGCCTTCAGGTAGGGGTTCTTCTTTCCGGCAACGATGTTGCCGCCCACATCCTCGATATCCTTATGGGTGGTGATGCAGTTGGACATATAATAGCTGAAGGTGTAGAAGTCCACCGTGCCTTCTTTCAGGATGTCAGCGTCCTCGGGCTGCTGCAGGATGGTGATGCCGTTCTCGGCGAACCAGCGCTTCATATAGCTGGGATACTCGCCGCGCACCTGCACATCGGAGCAGAACCAGTTGGTAATCTGCATCTTCTGCTGATTGGCGATCACATCGGCAGGGTCACAGGTCAGCGGATAACTGGTGATGAAGCAAATCATGTTGCCCATCTTGAACTGGGGATAGTTGTCGTGGGCGTACTTGACCGCCATGGCGCTGGCCACGAACTGGTGATGAAGTGCCTGAAAACGCTCCTGCTTGTTGTCGGGCACATCGGCGGTGGAGCCTTCAAAGCCTTTGATCGTGCCGGTCTCGAGGATCGCGCCCATGGGCATGGTGCCGCAGTTAATCTCGTTGAAGGTCAGCCAGTACTTTACCTTGTCCTTGTAGCGCTCAAAGATTGCCTTGCAGTAGTTCATGTAGAACTCAATCAGTTCCCGGGAAGCCCAGCCGTTGTACTTTTCCACCAGAGCATAGGGCAGCTCGTAATGGCTGATGGTGACCAGCGGCTCGATGCCGTGCTTCTTGCAGCAGTCGAACACGCGGTCGTAGAACTCCAGACCATTCTCATTGGGTTCCGTTTCCCAGCCGTTGGGGAAGATGCGGGTCCAGTTGATGGAGGTGCGGAAGGTCTTGAAGCCCATCTCAGCAAAGAGGGCGATATCCTCTTCGTAGTGATGATAGAAATCAATGGCCTCGTGGCTGGGGTACAGACGGTCGGGTCGGATGCCGGTGGTCACCCATTTCGGGCTGGTGTGGGAACCGTTGGTACACATATCCGGCACGCTGGGGCCTTTGCCGTCCACATCCCATGCACCCTCGAACTGATTGGCAGCGCAGGCACCGCCCCACAGAAAATCATCGCGAAAAACACTCATGGTTTGCTTCTCCTATTCTTTTTAGCAGAAGAGATTTACAAATAAATTTGCTGCTCCACAGCAGAGCATTGTTAAAATTGGATTTATTTTGAACGTCCGAAGGGCAACAAAAGCGGCAACAAAAATCAAAACACCAGCCCAGTTTACGGAGGCAAGGGCAGCAACATTGCCTTGAAACACAACCAGCTTTAAGATAGACAGACCGGCACCTGCGATAAGAGCAACGACTGCTGGACGCAGGCTTGCTAAAACGCTTTGCAGGGCAGAGACATTCTTATATCGATAATAAATATAAGCCAGCAGAGAAACAATGAGAAGCGAAGGCGTAATACAACCTAATGTGGCGATGACGGCACCCAGAGGGCCGGTAATACGGATGCCAACAAAGGTCGCCGAGTTGACCGCAATAGGACCTGGTGTCATTTCAGCAATGGTAATGAGGTCGGTGAATTCGTTCATTGTCAGCCAAGTGTGGCTGGTCACAATTTGATCCCGGATCAGTGGAATGGCCGCATAACCGCCACCGATGCTGAACATGCCTACCTGTAGAAAGCTCAGAAACAACTGCAAGTAAATCATACGGCATCTCCTCTCCGCTTCATGTGGTGAATGACTTCGAGCAGGACGCCAAAAACGGCACAGGTCAGAATGATGAAGATGACGTTGATATTAAAAATGCTGTTTGCAAGGAAGGCAAGCATCATAACCCCGATGTAAACAGGCTTATGCTGCCGGATGATGTTACCGCCCAAGCCAAAAACAACGTCCAGAATGACCGCAGCAACACCGGCCTGCATACCTTTCAGTGCAAGGGAAACATAGAAATTTGTAGCAAAAGCCGTATAAAAAAAGGAAATGCCCGAGAGAATCGCCATGGGTGGAATGATGGTACCGATGACCGATGTCACCATTCCGATAAATCCGCCGACACGCCAGCCGACTAGAATCGCAGCATTGACCGCAATAGCGCCCGGACTGGACTGAGCCAGAGCCGCAAAATCAAGCATTTCATCCTCTTCCAGCCAATGCAGTTCATCAACAAATTTTTGCTTCATGAAGGTGACGATGACGAAGCCGCCACCGAAGGTGAAGGTGCTGATATAAAGGGTGCTTAGGAAAAGCTTCCAAAGTGTTTTTGTATCTGTGCGTTTATTCATAACTTTACTCCATCTCTACAAGGAGAAGCAGGACTCTACAGGGAAAAACAGGACAAGCTGCAATGCCGTCCTGTTTCTGTTTATAATCCCAGTCGGAAAAACTCTTCCTGCGGAGCCTGCACCTGTTTCAGTGCGTTGGTCAGCTTATCCTTCCAGACGGTCTCTTCCGGACTTCCGCTCAGGTTTTTCAGCTGTTCCGGGTCTTTTTTGAGGTCATACAGGCGGTCTTTCAATTTTGCAGTCTGGTATATTTTTACGACCGGATACCGGATGCACGGGATGCCATTGGTAAACCGGGTCCCTTCCACCAGCTCCCCACGGCGAAGCTGATCTTCCGAAAAATACCCACGAATATTCGTCGGCATCAGGGTGTACTCGTACAGCGGCGCATCCTCGTTCTGTTCGGCTTTCAGGTAGGTCATCCGACCATCTGTAATGCCCGTATAGCAGCCATGGACACCAAACAATGCCCATTCCCGAACCGGTTTCCCTTCCAATGCCGGGAGCAGTGACCGACCGTCCATCTCGCCCATCGGGGTCTGGGCACATCCAAAGAGTTCCAGCAGCGTTGGCGCGATATCCACTGTTGTTGCCAGTTGTTCACACCGTCCGCCCTCGGCGATGCCCGGAACATGGAAATAGAACGGGAGATGTACCAATTCGTCATAAGGCGGCGGAAAATTCTTGCCGAGCCATTCGTGTTCGCCCAGCAGGAAGCCGTGGTCGGTGTTGACAATGAGGACCGTATCCTTCCACATATCGTGCGCATCCATGAAGTCCAGAATCAGCCCGAGGTGCACATCGCACATTGTCATCAGAGCCGCATACTCTCTAGCTGCATTTTGCAGATCTTCACGGTAGTCTTCGCTGGCAACTCTGCCGTATCGGGGCCAGTTCAAAGTTTCTTCTTCCGGCAGATCGTACAGGGCACGGTATTTCTGCGGAACATAGAAGGGCTCGTGAGGATCAAAGCACTCTATCTGTAAAAACCAACTGTCTTTTTCCACGTGCTCTTTCAGAAATTCCAGTCCGGCCTGTACAGTTCGTGTGCCGGACATTTCTTCTTCCGTCCTCTGACGCTCCCGGTTGCGGTAATGCTGTGTTACGGAGATACCAGTCTTATTGAGGGGATGGCGTTTCTCAGGCATGTCCACCGGGATATCGTGCGCCACAAAGCGGTCGCCCTCCTGTCCACGGAAGCCCTCCCAGGTGTCATAGCGGTTATGATAGGTGCAGCCACCGTCTTCCCAATAGTGCGAATGGTCTGTACACAGATGGGTATAGACGCCCTCCGCACGCAGGACTTCGACACAAGAACGATCAAACGGTTCCATCGGACCCCAGCTTCGATGAAGAAAGTTATGCTTTCCGGTATGTAGTTCTCGTCGGGCCGGCATGCAGGGCAGACTGCCTGCATAGAAATTGTCGAAGGTTGTGCAGCGTTGTTCCAACCGTTTGAAATTAGGCAGTTTTGTCCAGTTACAGCCGTAACTCGGCAAAAACTTTCGCGTCAGCGTATCAAACATCACCATAATGGTTCGCACAGATTGGTCTCTCCTCTCATGAAAAGGGATTATTCGTAGTGGCGTGCCTTACCCACGATATAGGTCAGCACGCAGGCAGCAATCGCACCGCCAAAGTAAGAAATCAGGTAGTACAGATACTTTCCATCTGCGACCAGCGGCAGAGCAGACATACCAGCCATACCCATCGCATTGAAGGAAACGTTGAACAAACGGATCAGCGCACCGCCGACGCCTGCACCGATGGAACCGGTGATGAAGCCGAAGCCGGAGGGCAGACAGACACCGTAGATGACCGGCTCACCGACGCACAGGAAGGAGGTCGGAATCGCGCCACGGCAGGCCTGACGGACTTTTTCGTTCTTGCTCAGCAGGAAGATGCCGCAGGCTGCGCCGACCATACCGGCGTTGCTCATGACCTGAACCGAAATCAGCGGAGCGTAACCCAGAGTATTGAGCATCTCCATGTGGATTGCCGTCAGACCGTGATGCAGGCCAGTCGAGATCAGGGTCGGGAAACATGCCGCCAGAATAAAGCCGCCGAAGACGCCGGTCTTGTCCAGGATCCACATCAGGCCACTGACGATGGCATCCGATAGAACGCCGCAGACCGGCATCAAAATCGTGATCATCAACGCCGCTGTAATCAGAACACTCAGGGTCGGCACAAAGATAACGGCCACCTGATTGGGAATGATCTTCTGAATAAATTTATAAATGTACTTGAGGACCAGAATCGAGATGATGACGCCAATCAAGCCGCCTTTGCCTGCAGAGGTTCCGAACTTCGTCAAATCGCCGCTCAGGGTGATGCAGCCAATGAGCGCACCGAGGACCGGGTCAACGCTCAGGCGTTTTGCCGCTGTATAGCCGACGTAAATTGCAAGGAAGTTGAACACGCAGGCATAGATCAGGCCCATCAGGTTGCTCAAGTTCAGCAGATGATAATTCTGCAGCCAGACCTGTGCAGCCGTCAGCGTCTCCGTCGCCGCGATGCCAGCCGCTGCCGCACGAGCCTCCGCGACCGATTTCAGAACGTTATTCAGACCCTGTACGATACCGCCTGCGATCATAGCCGGCAGGACCGGAACGAAGATGTCGCTGATGATTTTGAGGAAGTCGCCCTTCTTCTTTTCTTCCGTCACATCCGGCGCATCCGGCGCAGCGGTGCTCGCAGCGCGGTCAACGCTCAGAATCTCATTGATGGCCGCACACAGCTTGTTGCAGACACCCGGGCCGACGACCACCTGCAGGCCGTCCTTTTCAATCACGCTCAGCACACCGTCCATCTCTCCGATGGCCTTTTTGTCCACCTTGGACAGGTCTTTGTACTGGATGCGGACACGGGTCGCGCAGTTTTCGACCGTTATAAAATTTTCCTTACCGCCGGAAAGCTGGATCAGCGTCTCTGCCGCCGCTGAATAGTTCTTGATCGCCATAAAGATTCTCCTTCATTTGCTTTTTACCAATGCAAAAATTCCGGGCCCTGGAATCTTTTCGATGGATTTATTATACGGTCATTCATTCGTAAAATCAATGCTTTTCTGAACAAATGTTCGTTTTTGCCGTGCTGCACAAGAACATCCGTTCGTTTTTGTATACTATTTTTGGGGATTTCGATTGTTTTACTGCTCAATTCTGGACAATTGTTCGTTTTTCGATTATACTTGAGATAATGATCCTTACCGATACCCCAATTTTTAGACTCCGATGGAGGTAATCTCTATGACAGTTCTGGAAAATATGCAGGCTGTGCTTCCCAGTCTCCCCAAAAACGAGCGCAAAGCCGCAGAATACCTGCTGAACTATCCGCACGATATCCAGCGCCGAAGTGCTGAGATCATTGCACAGGATGCCGGCATCTCACGCAGTGCTATCGTTCGTTTATGCCAGAAACTCGGATATCAGGGATGGTCTGAGTTCAAATATGCCTATCTTCATGAACCGGCTCTGGCGGCTTCTGCACAGGAGCACAACATCCTGACCCGGTACGAAAACATTATCCAAAAGCTCCGTCAAGGGGTCTCCGCTGATCAGATTCAGACGATCGTTCAGATCATCCACCGGGCCAATCGCGTTATCACTCTTGGCAACTATCACTCTGGCATGTCTGCACAGCAGATGGCATTTCGTCTGAATCGTTCCGGCATCGACAGCCACTTTATGAATGATACTTCGCAGATGGAATGCTATGTTTCCCTCATCCGATCTAATGACGTTATATTTATTTTTTCTCTCAGCGGTGATCCGCTTTATGAATCCCTTGTGGAACAATATGTTCAACGAGGAGCATCGGTCATCCTCATCACCATGTCGACCCGTACCACTCTCGCAAAACTTGTTACCCAGACGGTTGTGCTTCCTTTCCTTAGCCACGAGCGATGCAATTATCTTCTAGATGATGCGATTACTTTTTTCATATTTATTGAGATGATTATAGAAGCGCTTCATGAAGAAAGCTCTAAGCAGTAAAATAGAAGATATTAAGCTGAGGTAATAATGAAAAATTTGAATTTTCTAATCAAACCAGCTTCAAGTCTGTGCAATATGCGTTGTCGCTACTGTTTTTATGAAGATGAAGCAGTCAATCGCGCAGAAGCCAGCACTGGTCGAATGACGACTGAAACTGTCGATTGTTTGATTCAACAAGCCTTTGCTGCATTGGATAACAGGAACAGTAGCGTGACGTTCGCCTTTCAGGGAGGAGAACCAACACTTGCTGGGCTGGATTACTACCGTTATTTTGTTGAAAAGGTTTACCAGCATAACGCAAACCACGTCCACGTGAATTTTGCAATTCAGACAAATGGCCTGATGATTGATGAACAGTGGGCTGTTTTTCTGGCAGCAAATCGCTTCCTAGTGGGAATCAGTATGGATGGAACAAAAGCTCTTCATGATGAATTACGCCCAGATGCTTTTGGAAGATCCACATGGGCTCGCGTGACAAAAGCACTTTCTCTTTTGCAAAAAAATAAAGTTGATACAAACATCCTCTGTGTTGTTACACGGTCGTGTGCAAAAAGCCCTGTCAAAGTGTATCATACGCTTCAGAAACTTGGTGGTAACTATCTGCAATTTACGCCGTGTCTTGATCCATTAGGTAAAACTCGTGGCAGTATGCCATATTCCATCACACCGGAACTTTATGGACACTTTTTATGTGGGTTATTTGATGAATGGTATCGGGATTGGCAAGCTGGTCGGTATACAAGCGTCCGTTTATTTGACGACTATATCTATCTTGCTATGGGAATGCCTGCAGGAACATGTGCCACAAGTGGAAGTTGTGGAAATTATCTTGTGGTGGAAGGAAACGGTTCTCTCTATCCTTGTGACTTTTACTGTTTAGACGAATGGAAACTGGGGGTAGTGAAGGATACGTCATTTGTCGAAATCATGCAATGCGATAAGGAGCGCCGTTTTTTGAAGGACGGAGCAGAACATCCTGCTGAGTGTAATTCATGCCGCTGGCGAAGAATGTGTTTCGGCGGCTGTAAACGGGATTGGTATGTAGATTCCACTGGAAAGCATAACTATTTATGTGGCGCTTTCCAGATGTTTTTTGAACATTCATTTCCCAGAATCGAACAAATTGCAAAACAACAGAAAGCTTGTTTATATTGAGCTTTCTTGGATTTTTTAGAAAGACCTTGTATTTATTGAAGTTGCGTGATGTATTATACGAAATTAAAGATTGGCAAACGTATTATCGTTCAATGATGTGTAAATGGGAGGTGCCTGCCATGACCGCCGTGATCTATGCCCGCTATTCATCGGATAACCAGCGCGAAGAGTCCATTGAAGGTCAGATTCGGGAATGCACGGCCTATGCGGAAAAGAACGGCATCACCATCGTCAAGCACTACATTGACCGTGCCATCTCTGCCAAGACGGACAACCGCCCGGAGTTTCAGCAGATGATCAAAGACAGCGACAAAAAGCTGTTTGACATTGTGCTGGTCTGGAAGCTGGACCGTTTTGCCCGGAACCGCTACGACAGTGCCCGGTATAAGACCCAACTGAAAAAGAATGGTGTCAAGCTTATGTCTGCCACCGAGATCATTTCGGATGGCCCGGAAGGTATCATTCTGGAATCGGTTCTGGAAGGTTATGCCGAGTATTACTCCGCTGATCTGTCCGAAAAGGTCATTCGCGGCATGACAGAAAACGCCCTGAAAGGCAAATTTTCTGGCGGTGCTATCCCTTTCGGCTACACCATCAACGCAGACCGCCGCTTTGAAATCGACCCACTCACAGCTCCCTTTGTAGCTGAAGCTTTCCAGCGATACAATGACGGACAGACGATGCGGGAGATTCGGGATTGGCTCAATGAAAAGGGCATCAAGAATAAGCGCGGTGGGCCAATGACTTTCAATGTCATCCAGCACATGCTGAGCAACCGCCGATATATCGGCGAGTTGAAGTACCGGGACGTCCTGATTCCCGATGCGATTCCACCTATCGTGTCCGCAGAGCTTTTCAATGATGTACAGGAAAAGATGTTGAAAAACAAGAAAGCCCCTGCCCGTAGAAAGGCAGAGGATGACTACCTGCTCACCACCAAGCTGTTCTGCGGCTACTGTGGGGCGTTGATGTTTGGCGAAAGCGGCACAAGCCGGACGGGTGAAGTCCACCGCTATTATAAATGTGCTACTGCCAAAAAGCACAAGGGCTGCAAGAAAAAGACCGTCCGCAAACAGTGGCTGGAAGATCTGGTGGTCAACCAGACCATGCAGCTTGTCAAGGATGATGCCGCCATGGAATCCATCATTGCCAAGGTGATGGATCTGCAAAACAAGGAAAACACCAACATTCCCCTTTATGAAAAGCAGCTCCGGGATGCGGAATCTGGTATTCAGAATATGCTGAACGCAATTCAGGCCGGTATCCTGACCAGCTCTACCAAGGAGCGGTTGGAACAGCTCGAAGAAACCAAGCGTGAGCTTGAAGCCCGCATTGCGGAAGAAAAGCTGGCAAAGCCCAAGGTCACAGAGGAGTTCATTCGCTTTTGGTTGCTGCGGTTCCGTAAGCTGGACATGAGCCTGAAAGACCAGCGGCAGGCACTGGTGGATACCTTCATCAATGCGATTTATCTGTACGATGATAAGGTTTTGATAACCTTCAACTATAAAGAAGGAACACAGACCGTGACTTTTGGAGAAGCGGCAGAAGCCGCATCAAAGGGAAATGGTTCGGATTTGGATTGCTTTACTGCACCATGACGAATGTTCTTACAGCATTTAGCTGTCAAAGAGCATTCGTCATTTTTTATTTGCTAAATAGCGACATCACAGGGGGCGTAGTTCACAACTACGCCTTTTCTTGTATTCACCGACACATCGGGTGTCGGCAAAGGAAGTGCGCTTGGAATCTCGATGGTGCCCACGCAGTTGTAGTGAATGCGGAGCCGCTGCTCCCACACACCGTTGACCTTTTCTGCATTGAACACTTCGATTTTTTCAACCAGTTCATTCAGCATCCGGGGTGTCAGCTTTTTTGCTCTGGTGTACTTGCGAACCAGACTGATGAACATATCCGTTGTCATAGTACGGCTGCTCTGCTTTTCGATTTCGGAGCGGAGCTGTTTGATTTTCTCGGTCAGCTCCTTTTGCTCGTCCTCATATCTTCGGGACATTCTGGAAAAGCGTTCGTCAGAGATTTTGCCGGAAACATTGTCCTCATAGATGCGCTCAAAAAGGCCGTCCAGTTCTTCATCACGGGCAAGGAGAGCTTTCAACTCTTTCTCTTTCAGCTTGCGGTCGGCTTCGTCCGCCTGCTGGGAGTGCCCGATAACAGCTTTCAGAAAGTCGTCCTCGTAGAGGCTGGCAAACTTGGTCAGCCGCCGAATCTCGCCCAGCACCACTTCTTCCAGAAAGTCTACCCGGATGTAGTGGGTGGATTGACAGGTACCACGGTTGCCCTTGTAGTTGGAGCAGTTGAAATACTTGATTTCCGGGTTGCCCTGATTGAAGTGGAAGTGCAGATTGCAGCCGCAGTCTGCGCAGACAAGCAGGCCGGAGAACATATTGTGTTCTCCGTTGCTGGTACGGCGTTTGCGCATCTTTCCACGCTTCTGCTGTACCTGTTCAAACACGGCACGTTCAATAATGGGTTCGTGAACATTTTGGAACACTACCCAATTTTCCGGGTCGTTATGAATCCGCTTCTTATTCTTGTAGGACTTGGAGTAGGTTTTGAAGTTCAGAACATCACCACAATACTCCTGCTGGTACAGAAGATGGGTAATCGTGGAGCCATTCCACTTGGTGGCGGGGCGCATCTTGGTCTTTCCGGGACGGCCGATGCCTTTCTGAATCCAGTAGGCCTGCGGCGTCAGGATGCCTTCCTTTTCAAACTGGGTGGCAATCTGTTCCGTGCCAAAGCCCTCCAACGTCATATCAAAAATGCGCCGGACAACTTGTGCAGCTTCTTCATCAATGACCCAGTACTTGGGGTTGTTCGGGTCCTTGATATACCCATAGGGAGGAAGTCCCATCGGTTCGCCGGAGTTGCCTTTGATTTTATTACTGATACGGCGTTTCTTGCTGATGTCACGGGCATACCACTCATTGAACAGGTTTCGGATGGGTGCCAGTTCGTTTTCTCCCTCGGCCGTGTCGATGTTGTCCGAAACGGCAACAAGTCGGATGTCATGGTCTGGGAAAAATTCTTCTGTCAGCCGCCCGACCTCGATATAGTTTCGGCCCAGACGGGAAAGGTCTTTGACGAACACAGCAGAGGCTTTTCCTTGTTCAAGCTGCTGCATCATTTCAACGAAACCGGGACGGTTCATGGTCACGCCGGAAATGCCATCATCCAGAAAGTGAACCAGATTGGTATAGCCTTTTTCCTTTGCAACTTTGGTGAGCAGTTTCTTTTGGTTGCCGATGCTGTAACTCTCGCCCTCCAAATTATCATCACGGGAAAGACGCTCATAGAGAAAAGCGGTTGCTTCACGGGATTTCTTGTTACTCGACTGTTTCATACTCGCTCCTTTCTTGGGACAGTCGAATAGCAAATTCACTTGTACACCTATATTATAACACAATCCGCTTTCTCTGTCCGCTGCCTCCCGAAAGGTCATTATAATTTTTCGCTTTCGGATTTCATCAGCCGGAGAAGAACTTCTCCTAAGGTCTGGGAACTTTCTTCTTTGAACACCGGCTCAACGATAAAGGAGCGATTGCCAATACGATAAGTCGAATCCAGAGTAAGCATCTCTGGATTTTTTGCTTTTTCAGGGTTTGTCTTTTTCGCTTGCATCGTAAAAATCCCCTTTCTTAAAAATCAAAAAATGAGCCAACGGACGGCTGCTGGCAGCAGCCCACGGGAATCTCACCCCTGCATTCCTCATGCAGCCCTACTCATTGCCTGCGACGCTCTGAACGCTCGGACTTTGACGGTAAGGGAGTATCAGCCTGCCTGTATGTCATGGCCCGCAAGCAGCCGCGCTTGCATTGCGGCGTGGTGGTGATCGCTCCACTTTTCAAAGAAAAGCATCTTGGCGCACCCGCCGTCCGGCTCGATACAGACAGCAACGTGTCCGTTTGCCCTATGATGCACCGCCATTATCCTGCGGGCATATTTTTCAAGGTGCAGTCCCGAAACGTGGAAAGGGTCAGACTGTTTCGGCTTTGGTCACAATAGAAGAAATCAGTTTGATTTCCAGATGGCGTTTCATGTACTCGTCTATGCACACATGAGGCTGACCGTGCTTGTCATAGAGAATGCCTGTACAGAGCTTGTTGATATAACCTCTGTAATGTCGCAAAACCTGTTCAACTGCATCGGTGTCTCCAGCGCAGGCAGAGCGAATCACCGAGAGCGGTAAAAGCTCTCTGCTTGTGTGTTCATAGGAGCCCATTTACGCCTAACCTCCCTCCGGCAAGTGCGCCTTTAGCTTTTTTCGCAGCTCATTCAGCGTTTTTGCCCGGTGTCGTTGAACAGCACTCCGGGACATTCCCATGAGGTCGCCAATCTCGCCGTCGCCCAGTTCCAGAACGCAAAACAGAATCAGAATACTTTGTTCTTGCTTCGGCAGAGCGGCAAACGCATTGGCAACAAGTTCATTGTCGATGTGCAGATCACAGCCGTAGGACGAAAATATAAATTCTTCGCTCGGATAATAGTCTACACTCGTGAGCTTTCCCAGTTCTTCCAACGAAAGAGTGCTGAATGACTTTTCACGGTCAAGCAGGCGTTTCTTATTTCGGTGATAGTTCCGGGCCTCATTTCGCAGTACCGCTTTGCAGAACGCATCGAATCGGTACTGTTCGCCATCGTTGCGAGGGATAGCTTCCATCTTCTCACCCCCTTTCCGTGGGGATGTCGGGTGGATTTTTCCCTTTCCGCTAATATGACACCTGAAACACCCGCTTCTGCCCGCTTTTCTGAAAATTTCCAAAAATATTTTTGAAACGGGCAGATTTTCAGGCGGCAAAAGAAAATCCAAGCAGACTGAAAGCGGCCAACCGAGCAGAATGACAGTGTTAAACGCGCAGCAACTACATTGTATAGTACATAGTAAAAGCCCTGCTGACCCTGTGCGGGAGCAAGGCTTTTTTTGATGATTCAAAGTTGAGTGACCGATAGAATATCAGGCGCATAGTGGCATCCTCCTAGCGGCCGCCATACGGACGATGAAACGTGCTGATAAGCAAAAAGAACCGGCGGCCCTGATTTTCTCAAAAGCCGTCGGTTCAAAATAGGTACACAAAATCACCTGCTCAAACCAACGGCTTTTTATTTCCCCTTAGTCGGGGCAGGCTCATGTGCTATATGATTGTTCTTTCTTAAAGGCGTCTTTCAGCCGTTCATAGATTTCTGCGCTAATATCGCATTCGATTCAGCAGGTATCACCCCTGCCGCTTTATTTTCTATCAAGCCGATATTTTTTGCTCTGCGTTCCACATAGCAGCATATTTTCCGCCTTTCGCAAGCAATTCCTCGTGGGTTCCCGATTCAGCAATCCTGCCATCACCCATTACAAGGATTTGGTCTGCATTTTTGACAATGGAAAGGGTATGAGCAATCATTACCACTGTCTTTTTCTCTTTTAGCAGATTGGCGATGGCCTGCTTTACGGCAAGCTCATTTTCAATGTCAAGAGATGCGGTTGCTTCATCCAAAAGCAGGATAGGGCTGTTTTTCAGGATAGCGCGGGCTATTGAAATTCGCTGACGCTCACCGCCAGAGAGAAGATTTCCATTCTCGCCAGTCAGCGTATCGTATCCCTTTTCCATCTTACGGATGAAGCTGTCACAGTTGGCTTCCCGGCAGGCAGCCTCGATTTCTGCGTCCGTAGCATTAGGACGGGCGTGTCGGATATTATCCCGGATGGTATCATCAAAGAGAAATACGTCTTGGTCTACCATAGAAACTTGTTCTAGAACCCGCTCGGCGGCTACATGGTTAATGGGCTTACCTCCAATAGAAATCGTCCCGCCCGTTGCTTCGTAATATTTTGCAATCAGGTTCAAAATGGTGGATTTGCCAGAACCAGAGTCTCCGACAATGGCTGTGAGTTTTTGATCCGGCACCGTAAAGGTAGCGTGTTTTAGTACCGGCTCACCGGGTACATACGAAAAATCTACATTGTCAAAGATGATTTCATGGGTGGTTGTGTGAAGCGGCTCCATACTGCCTGTTTCCTCCGGCTCATTCATTACACCCAAGATTTTGTTCTTCGAAATCATCAGGTTTTTATAACTGGTGAGGTCTACAAAAATCGAGTTGGCCAGCTTTGCACAGAACAAGGGCAGCATACAAATCAAAAGGTAGTCTACCGTGTTCAGCGTTCCAGCAGCCCAAGGTGTATAAGCCAGCCAGATAACCAGCGGACAGGATAGCCAGCTCAAAATGCCAAATCCTGTACCGATCGGCAGCACTTTTGCCTCGTATACAAAACTAATACGGCTAAACTCCCGCATGGCGTTAATAACGGTTTTGTTCTTCATACCGCCTACACCATAAGCACGGAAAGTCTGAATGCCAGAAACATATTCAACAATGCTGCTGACATTCTCCGCACAAATATCGTTCTTTTCTTTTCCGTATTTCTGCACCATGCGGAAAGAAAGCCACAAGCCAGGGATTAAAAGAAGGTCAGCAATCAACAGAATAATTCCAGCCGGGACATAAATCGTCATAACAAAAACGATCAACATGAACGACAAGGCAAAATTCTTTGCCAAATCTCCGACCTTATGGGTCAGAATTTTTTCATAGTTATTTACATCGCTTGTGATGGTGTTGATATAATCGCCGGTCTGTCCCTGCGTAAACCGGGACAGTGGGATGCGCTTCAAATGGTCACCCATAAAAAGCCGAATATTCTTGCTGACCTCTGCACCGCCAATCTGCGCTTTGGTATAACCATAGCTGTAAATCAGGATACGGAGAAGAAAAATCACTGCAATGATACCAGTCAGAGCCAAAACTCGGTTCATGTCAAATTGACTCGACCACAAAAACTGCATAACAGAGTAAAGCAGCATAAACAGGCTGCCGGAGAGAAGTCCTTCCAGAACGGTTCCGCCGACACCAATATAGAAATTGCGGTTCTTTTTCAATACATCATGCTCATTCATGCTGCTCACCGCCCTCCAACTGATAAGTGATATTCCGGGCTGTTTCGTAGTCATCCCACGCTTTTCGATAGTAGGCGTTGTTCTTCCGAACTTCCTCATGGGTACCAACGCTGGTAATTGTATGGTTTTCCACCACAGCCACCCGGTTGCACATTTTCAAAGCACTCAAACGGTGTGCTACTACAATAACTGTTTTGCCTTTGCATAGATTTTGAATGGCTTTATCAATCTCCATCTGATTTTCCGGGTCAGAGGCACTTGTGGCCTCGTCCAAAATCAAGATGGGTGCATTTTTCAGAATTGCGCGGGCAATCGCAATCCGCTGCTTTTCTCCGCCGGAAAAGCGGGAGCCGAAACTGCCCACTTTTGTGTCATATCCATCCGGCAGGGACATGATAAAGTCATCAATCTGTGCCTCTTTTGCAGCAGCCCGCACTTCTTCCAGAGTAGCGTTACTACCCATGCGGATATTTTCCAGCACACTGTCACGGGTGAGGAAAGTCTTTTGAAACACGATGGCTATATTTTTCAGAATGGTATCGTAGTCAAGCTCCTTGACATTTTTGCCGCCAATCAGCACTTCGCCTTCCTGCACATCGTAGAACCGGGAAATAAGTTCAATCACAGTGCTTTTACCGGCACCAGATCGGCCCACAAGAGCCATGCGCTCGCCATCATGGATTTTGAGGTTGACACCATGCAGTACATCGGTTTTACCGTCATAAGAAAATCGGACATTCCGAAGTTCAATATCATGTTTTTGGGGGAAGTCTGTTCCACCCTCATAAATCGGAATATCCAGTATTTCTTTGGTTTTGGTAATCGCGTTCAGTACATTTGCAAAGTTTGTGCCCAATTCCTGTAAAGGCCGAATTTCCGTTAAATACATAGAGCCGACATACACAAACAACAGAAGCGCACTGGCTGTCAGCGAACCTTTCAGGAAAAACATCCCGCCTATCGGAACCATCAGCAGCATTCCACATTCAATGATAACGACAAATGCTGCATATGGAGGCCCCATACGCCGGGAAGTCTCATTCCACATGGCGTTTTCCTCCTGGATTGCGTCAGACAATTTTCGGAACGACTTACTCCCCATGTTATAGGCTTTAATCAGTTTCATTCCGCTGATGTATTCAATCATAACGGAGTTCAGTGCAGTAATGGATTGGTTGGCTCGTTCCATCAGGTCATCTGTATTGCGGAACATTATCCCCATTACTACCACGGCCAGAACCAGAGGGACAAGGGAAATCAACGCCAATGGAACATTAACGGTCATCAAATAAATAAAGATGACTACCGGTCCAACCAGATAGCACACAAGGTCGGGAAGATTATGCGCCAGAAATAGCTCCAGCTTTTCAATATCTTCATTCAGAACCGTTTTAATATCTCCTGTGCGCCGTTCATTCAGGGCGCCCAAAGGCGCTCTGGCCATGTGTTCCGCCACCATACAGCGCACTTTGAACAGTGCGCCGTAGGCGCCTTTATGGGCCGCCACGCCGGAACATCCGAACAGGACAAAACGCAGGGTGACAGCAGCGGCAATCATTGCCACAGTCTGCACTACAAGTTCTTTTGTGCAGGCACTGTTAAATGTAGCATCCATCAACCTGTAAATTCCAATATATGGGATAATAATACACAGCCCGCTGCACATGGACAGCAGGATTGCCAGAAACAACCAAAATTTTTGTTCTCCTGCCCAATGCAGCAGCAATGCTACACTGTTTTCTTTTTTCTGCTTCATAGACTACCTCTCCTTTCCATCTGAACGGCCCAGGCCTCCCTCTCTGTCCCCTGCGGGGACATTCACCTTGACAGAGAAAAGCTCTCTCAATTTCGGGAGGGCATCCATTGTAACTAATACGTCATCGGGTATTTCGCCTTCGTCAAAATGTAAGACACGGGAACAGGTACGGCAGACAAACTCAAAATCATGGGTGACAATGAAAATGACTTTTCCCATATCGGATAATCGCCGGATCAATCCTGCAACCTGCGTCATACTGTCAAAGTCAAGGCCGCTGGTCGGTTCATCAAATACAAGCAAGTCTTTCCCACAAATCATGCTGACAGCTACAGCTACTCGTTGCTTTTGACCGCCGGAAAGCGTGTTTGGATGTTGTTCTCGATATGGGGAAAGCCCCAGTTCTTCCAAAGTTGCATTTACCAGCGTTTGGTCTGGATTTCGGATGCCAAAGGAACATTCTGCTTCTACGCTGTCAGCGAAAAGCTCATAGTTCACATCCTGCATGACCATATAAGAGCGTTGCAGCCTTTCCTTACGCTCAATCGGCTTGCTTTCCCACAAAAATTGTCCATCGCAGTTTTTGTGAAGCCCACAGAGAGCGCGAGAAAATGTAGTCTTTCCGGCTCCATTGTGGCCGACCACGCCAATCACTTCGCCCTTTCCCGCGGATAGGACAATGTCATGCAAAATGGTTTGTTTCTTGTAACTGAGCGTCACATTCCGCAGTTCCAATACAGGGGTAAGCGCAGGCAAGTGGGCTTTTGGCGGGAATACCGCCTGTAAATCAACAGCCCGCAGCCCCATGTGTTCACGCTCATATTCCGATAGCTGCCGAAATTCTTCCGGGGTATAAATCCCTTTGATTTCTCCTTTTTCCAGATAAACGATTCGGTCGGCCAGTTCCATCAGGTAGTACAGCCGGTGTTCTGCTATCAAAACCGTTTTGCCCTGCTTTTTTATCAGCCGCAAATGCTCTCTCAACTCCTGAATGGAAGTCATATCCAAATTGGAGGACGGTTCATCCAGCAAATAAATCTGTGGGTTCATGGCATAAACAGAAGCGAAGGCGATTTTCTGCTTTTCACCGCCGGACAGTTCAAAAATATTCCTGTTCCGCAGCTTTTGAATACGCAGATCGTCGGCTGTCTGTTCCACTCGCTCTATCAGCTCTTGTGGAGGACGAGCCTCGTTCTCAATGCCAAAGGCAATCTCGCTGTCTGTGTCCACATTGAAAAACTGTGTCCGTGGATTTTGGAAAACGGAGCCGACCTTAGCAGCAATCTGATACATGGGGCGGCTGCTGATTTCCTGACCATCTACCAGCACACGGCCTTGAAGCTCTCCCTGATAAAACTGAGGAATTAGTCCATTCACCAGCCTTGTGATCGTTGTTTTTCCGCACCCACTGCGGCCACAGAACAGGACACATTCTCCGTCCGAAATTTTCAAATTGATGTCATGCAGCCCGCCATGTTCCTGTCCTGTATAGGAAAACGATACATTTTCAAACTCAATCAACCGATCACACCTCCCCGCACACATAATTCAAAAATCAGATAAGCTACAGCAACGGCCATGACGCCCCAATCGGCAGCTCCGCATTTTATCTGGACAAGGCAGGTGCGTGGATTGGGATTTTCAATTCCACGGGTGACAGAAGCAACAGAAAGATCATCCGCTGCTTTTGAAGCTGCCATCAACAAAGGCACATAAATACACTCAACTGTCATACCCGGATGTGCTAAAAAGCTCGCCAGAGAAGGTGAAACATCTCTCATCCGCATAGCGTCCTTGATATAGCGCCAGTCCTCTTGAATAGTTGGAATGTACCGTAGCATAACTGCCATAGGAATTACTAACTTTTTAGGTGCGTGGACACGGTTCATAGCAGACAGGAACTCATTGACTTTTGTAGTAGTCAGAACAATCCCGGCCAAGGTTCCGCACGCATAGACCTTATGAAACAATCCTAAAAAGGCAATAAACATTGTCCGCAGCGTGCCTGTCATTTCTGCCATGATCCAAACTGTCAGGGCACAGATGACCGCATAAAAGCATACAGCCTTAATGACATATTTCCACTTTCCAAAGAAAGCCCCCAATACCGCAATCAGCATAACAAGGACAAATTGATATGCAAGTGAAGGAGCAAACATGGACGATAAAACACACATAAGAATAAGAAAGAGCTTGGCCCGTGGGTCGAGCCAAATCCCTTTCTTGTGGCGTTTACCGCTCATGCTGTAATACCTGCTTTTTCAAACTGCTTTTTCAGCATTTTGCAGCCCACAAAAGCACTGATTGCAGATGCAGCGATAGCGGTAGCAAACATGGCAATCAGGATGCCAGTATTTGCGGTAGCCTGCATGGTGTCGATATAGCTCTGTTCCGTTCCATTTCCCAGCATGGTCTGTGCCCAGCCGTTGGGGTCAACAAAGAACACGATATACGAACCAGTGCCACCGAGGGAGAACAGGATATAAGACAGGCTGTTGAGTTTTTTGCTTTTGTACTGTCCTGCGCCAGCAACAAAGTCCGCGACAATCGCCATGATCAGGTAGCCCAATGCAAAAGCCCAGTGCATACCAGTCACGAACCAAATAATACCCATGATAACGCCCATTATAGAAAGGCTCCAACGCTTATGTACTTTTGCAATCAGCAAAAGATAAATGGGGCCAGCAAGCAGCCCACCTCCTGCCGGCATGAAAAAAGTAAGCACGGGATTCGTTGCAAAAAAGACACCGCCCACCAATACAAAAACAAATAACAGTGCGGTAAAAATGCCAGTTGTTACAAGGTCTTTCACAGTCAGACCTTTGTTCATAGAATTTACTTGATTACTCATTTTGAGCCTCCTACCTTTCGTTGTCTTGACGCGACAAGCGGTTTGTGATATTCTTCGATTAGATGATGCTAACCGTTATCTAATACGGTACACTTGTGACGAACAGCATTCAATAGGTTTCGGCGATGTTCGTCTGTTCCTTTCAAAGGTTCGTCCAATCGTTGCAAAAAAGAAGGCGGTCTACTTTCATGTCTGAAATCATTGATCAGCTTTATGCGCCCCTGCTTGCGGAACACGGTTTTATCCGTGACTCGGATAACCAGCAATACGGGGCATTAGGTATCTGCTGGAAACTTTCTCCCGAAGTCGGAGAAGGTACCTACTGGACTTATGGACAGAAAGACCTATACGATATTAAAATTCACAATTTTTCTTTCCACAAGGATTTCATGCTGGAATGTTCTTTGCCAGAATGTTTGAGTATTACGCAGTATGATTCTATCTCCGGGGAAGAGTTATCGCCATACCGCAGACTGTCTGCCGGCTGCATCAAAACATTTATCGGAGGCTATGCGCCATACAAGGCTTTGATACATAAGAATATTCCAATCCGTTCGGTTGGAATCGAGATTGCACCCGCATATTATGAAGATTATCTGAAGAAACTGTACCCTGAGGCACAGATCAATCCGATTGACGCCTTCCGCAAAATCGACCAAACATCAGATTTTCCTGCGATGTCACGGTTGCTTACGGAGATTAAGGACTATCGCGGAGAAGGGATTGCCGCAAAACTTTTTTATGAGGGAAAAGTCGCAGAAGCAGTTTCAATGGTAGTGGAATATCAGAAGAAGCATCCTGATAAACCAGTTCATAAGCTCTCGCAGCAGGATATAGAAAGTATCCAGACGGTTGCCTCATATCTTAGCGACCACTATGCTTTTGACATTCCTCTGGAAAGGCTGACGCAGATTGCCTGTATGGGGACAACGAAACTGAAAAGTTGTTTTAAGAAATACTACGACTGCACCATTACAGAGTATATTCAGCAGCGGCGCATGAGCCAAGCCGAGTATCTGCTGGCATACACAGAACTGACAGTCGGACAAGTTGCCCAAACAGTGGGGTATTCCACTTCAAGCCGATTTGCAGAATTGTTCCGCAAAAGCACTGGATTGTTGCCATTGGAGTATAGAAAAACCGCGCAACGAAAGTAGAATGAGAGCCAGAATAAACTCTGGCGCGTGCGTCTGATTTTCAAGTGGAACTATAAAGTGTAAGCTGAATGGATTTTGCATCATTTCGCCAATCGCTCATGAACTATAAAATGTATATGGGTGATGCAGAATGGCGAAAATTGAGGACTGTCCCGGCTTTGAAACGTTCGGAGCGGATGTCAAGGCAGCTCGAAAGGCAAAACAACTTTCCCGCAGTGCGCTGGCTGACATGATACATTGTGACAGCCGGTATCTTGCGAACATCGAAAACGAAGGCACGCTGCCCAGCCTGCCGGTGGTGATTCAGCTGATAAAAATATGTGGTCTGCCCGTGGAGCGATACTTCAACCCGGAACTCATGCGGGAAGAAAGCGCGGATCGTCAGAGGGTCAGCCACAAGCTGCAGCTTTGCCCAGAAGAATACTTACCTATCGTAGAAGGTGCTATTGACGGTGCCTTGCGAATCCATGAACAGGAAAAAGTGCCGGCGTGTGTCTGATTGCCACGCACGGTCATTGAGAGGATGCAAAAGCGTCCTCTTATTTTTTTGCATTTTGCGGGCAGAACGGGGGTGTTGTGGTGTCATAGTAGTGGGGAAAGGTAACGTAGCAAGCATAGGGAGTGTAGCCACTCCCGGCAAAAATGCTTGCTGGGGAGTACCCCAGACCCCCAAGAAACGAGGTGAAACTATGACGAACCGAACCCGAAAAATTGTTCTGCGTGTTCCCGTGACACCGGAGGAACAGAAACTTATCCGGCAGAAGATGGCTCTGCTGCACACACGGAATTTTTCTGCCTACGCCCGGAAGATGCTGATAGATGGTTATGTTGTCCACATCGACACCACCGACATCCGGGCGCAGACCGCCGAATTGCAGAAGATTGGTGTCAACGTCAATCAGATCGCACGGCGGCTGAACAGCATGGGGCCGCTGTACACACAAGATGTTGCGGACATTAAAGGAGCGCTGGCACAGATATGGCAGTTACAAAGATACATCCTATCAAGTCAACGCTGAAAAAGGCACTGGACTACATCGAGAATCCAGCCAAGACGGATGAAAAAATGCTGGTGTCCTCCTTTGCCTGCTCCTATGAAACCGCCGACATCGAATTTGAACTGCTGCTATCACAAGCCATGCAGAAAGGCAACAATCTGGCCCACCACCTGATACAGTCTTTTGCGCCGGGCGAAACCACGCCGGAGCAGGCCCACGAGATTGGCCGGCAGCTTGCAGATGAAGTCCTGCAAGGAAAATATCCCTATGTGCTGACAACGCACATTGACAAAGGGCACATCCACAACCACATCATCTTTTGCGCTGTGGACATGGTGAATCAGCGCAAATATGTTTCTAACCGACAGAGTTATGCCTACATCCGGCGCACCAGCGACCGGCTGTGTAAGGAACATGGCCTGTCCGTGGTAATGCCCGGTCAAGACCGGGGCAAAAGCTATGCCGAGTGGGATGCACACCGCAAGGGCACGAGCTGGAAGGCGAAGCTGAAAACCGCCATAGATGCAGCCATCCCGCAGGCCAAGGATTTTGACGATTTTCTGCGGCTCCTGCAGGAGCAGGGCTACGAGGTCAAGCGGGGCAAGTACGTTTCGTTCCGTGCGCCCGGACAGGGGCGGTTCACTCGCTGCAAAACGCTGGGCGAAGCCTACACCGAAGAAGCTATCACCGAGCGCATCAAAGGGCGGTTTGCGGAGCGGAAGCCCAAAGAAAACCGCAAAATTTCGCTGCGGATTGATTTGGAGAACAGCATCAAGGCCCAGCAGTCCGCAGGGTATGAGAAGTGGGCAAAACTCCACAATCTGAAACAGGCTGCCCGGACGCTGAACTTCCTGACCGAGCATGAAATCGACAGCTACCCGGATTTGGAAAGCCGGTTGGCCGAGATCACCGCCGCCAGCACCGAAGCTGCCGCCGCGCTGAAAGCGGCCGAACGCCGGCTTGCAGAAATGGCCGTGCTGATAAAGGATGTCACCACCTGTAAGGAGCTGCGCCCATTGGTGCAGGAATATCAGCGAGCTGCTGAAAAAAAGCAGTTCCGGCGCAGGCACGAAGGCACCTTGATTCTCTATGAGGCCGCAGCCAAGGCCCTGAAAGAGCAGGGCTTTCAAAAGCTGCCCGACCTTTACGCCCTGAAAGCCGAGTATAAGCTATTGGCCGAGCAGAAAGACCAGCTGCAACAGCAGTACACCGAAGCCAAACGCCAGATGCAGGAGTATGGCATTATCAAGCAGAATGTGGACGGCATCCTACGGACAACACCGGGAAAGGAGCAGATGCAGGAACGGTAAATCTGCACAAAATATTGTTCGGATTTTTGAATCCAAAACGCTTAGACCGGGTGGCGTTTCCACCCGAAATCATGTAAAATAGACTTAGACAACGAAAGCGAGGAACCCTCTATGGCAGAAGTGAACGATAACAGCTCCATCCAGCTTTTTGAAGATCAGAAAATCCGTACTGCATGGGATGCAGAAAAGGAAGAATGGTATTTTTCGATTATTGATGTTATCTCCGTTTTAACAGATACCGCTAATCCGCGGCGATATTGGAGCGACCTGAAACGTAAGCTGAAAATTGAGGGTGCAGTTGAAGTGTACGAAAAAATCGTACAGTTGAAATTGCTGTCCCCGGATGGAAAGAAAAGACTGACGGATGTTGCCAGCACAGAACAACTTTTGCGTATCATCCAGTCAATCCCATCTCCGAAAGCTGAGCCGTTCAAGGCATGGCTGGCAATGGTAGGCAAGGAACGCATCGAGGAAACCATCGACCCGGAACAGGCCATCGACCGCGCACTTGATACCTATTTGAAAAAAGGCTACTCCGAAGAATGGATTCACCAGCGGCTTTTGGCAATCCGCATCCGCAACGAACTGACGGATGAATGGAAGAAGCGCGGAGTACAAAAGGGCAAGGAGTATGCTATCCTGACCGATGAAATCTCCCGCGCATGGTCTGGCATGACCACAGGGCAGTACAAGCGGCTGAAAGGTCTGACGAAAGAAAATCTCCGGGACAATATGACTGATTTGGAACTTGTGCTGACCATGCTGGCGGAAGCCTCCACCACGGATATTTCCAAAACTGCAAAGCCACAGACCTTTGAAGAAAACAAGCAGGTTGCCAAACGCGGCGGCAAGGTGGCCGGCATTGCGCGGCAGGCTCTTGAAGCGGAAACCGGCAAGCCTGTTATCACAGAAAAGAATGCGTTTGACTTCCAGCAGCTTGTGACCGACATTGTAGAAGATGCCGCCGAACTGCCGGAAAATCCCACCGAGAAAAAAGATAAAGACTGATACATGAAAAATAGCCGGACACAGCAGCCACAAGGCCACCGTGTCCGGCTATTTCTGTGTTGACAATGGCACATTACTTTCACTGAAAATAATGTACCATTGTCGAGCTGGCGGTATTATTCACCCGTAAAATCGAATCTCTGTCCGTCAAAGTCAGCATCGGTCATTTGTTCCAATTTTGCAATGGTGCTGTTTGCCAGTTGCCGCATTTCTGTGTCCATATCCGGCAGGACAGCCATCATCCGTGCCATCGTGCGGCGGCGGTCGGAAGTATGGTACATACAGATCAAATTTTCTTCTTCTACACTGAAATTCATGTGTCAGACCTCCAATTCCTTTGTCTTTTCCCGTGGCTGCGTTTGCTTGCTCTGCTCCTTTTTTGCGGCATCCAGCTGTGCCCGGATGGACGGCTTTTTCGGTTTTGCGGCGCGGGATTTCTTGGCTTTCGGTGCCTTTTCTTCGGCCTTGACTGCAGCGGCAAGGTCTGTCAAAGAAATTTGTTCCCCGGCCTTTGCTTTGGCCTCCAATTCGCCCAGAGAGGGCGCATTGTTCAGCACGCCATCAATCATATTTTCGTTTTGTTCAGTGGAAAGTTCTGCGGTGCGCAGCGGATTTTCCCGCAAGAACTCCGGCACCTGCTGGAAGCCCACACTGTCGCAGTAGTGGGCGGTGTCCTGCCCGTTCTGATGCAGCACCACCACATCCGAAACAGACAACGAATGTCCCTTGAAATCTGCCGGATGGTCCACATTGAATGTGCGGTAGATGTCCTCCAACGTGGTGCCAGCAGCCAGCGGCGCGGCGTAAACTTCCGTATAGTTGGCCTTGTCCACAGTCCGGCCAGCGGCCTGCAGGCGGTCGTAAGGCTCAAAACGGTAATCGCAGGTGGAATCCTCATTGCGCAGCTGGTAAATGGAAAAGCTGTCCTGCTGTGGTGCCTCAAAACCTGCCGCTGCGTATTCCTCTACGGTCATTCCGGCAGTCGCCGCTTCCTGCTCAATCTCGGCCTGCACCTGCACCTTGTAGTCCTGTAAGCTCTGGTTGAAGTTGGCCAGCTTGGGTGGTTCCGGCAAGTTATACTGGCCTTGGTTGAGCATCGGGCGGCAGTCCTGTACATAGGCCACAACAGCATTATAGTAGGCAGTCTGTTCCGGCGAAACATTCTGCCCCTCCCGCAAAGCGGTGGTGGCCGTCTGCTCCATAGCCGAAAGATTGCAGTGCTGTTTGAGGTACGGAATAAACTCGGTCAGCACCATTTCCCGCTCTGCCTTGTCCTGCTCCCACGCTTCCGGGCCTTTGTTATGCAGAACAAAATTTTTCCAGTTCTCGTCCTTGGCGTAGTATTCGTGGTAGTTCTGGATGTGTTGAACCAAAGAACCCTCTCCGTCACCGAAATCCTGCCGCCCCTCGTAGTTGTCCGGCTGGCCGTTCATCGTAAAATCAATGCGGAACGCGGTCTTGTCGTACCAGCCGCCCGTGTAGCCGTCCTTTTCCCGTTCCGTGTGCTGTGTGGTGTCCAGTTCTTCAAAAACACGGTTTGCCACGGAAAGCGGCATGGTTTCGCCGTCCTGCAGCTTGTCGCTTTCGCTCCACAAAATCGTGACCGTGGGCTCTGCGGCGGGGTCTGGAATTTTAACGGGTGCGGGAAGTTCGTTGGCCTTTTCCGCCGCGTCTTGGAACGCGGCCAGCTTATCGCCCAACAGGACTTCCGACACCGGGGCTGTCTGCCCCAGCAGGTTAAGGGCTTCCTCTCCGGCATCTTTTAAGGTCAGACCGGGCGCGTCCAGCTGGCCTCCATCCAGAGCCTTGTTATTCGGGCCGTACAAGGTGTAGTCATAGCCAGAATCACAGGTCTGGATGAACAAGGTATTGCCACTGTCCAGCACAAATGCAGCCTCCTGTGCAGCGGAAAGGTCTGCTTCCCGCTGCTGGCGCAATTCTGCCAGATGTTCGTCCAGCGCAGAGATCAGCTTATGGGCCGCGCTGCGGATAATTTCCAGAGAGGCTTTCAGTTCGGCCAGTTCCCGCCCCGAACTCCACCCGGCCACATAGCCAAAGGAATACTCGGATGTGTCCAGCCCGTAGTGCTGGCAGACGGCATAGGCCACGCTTTCGGCCTGCACCTCGCGGGTGCGGCTGTCCGGGCGGTTGGTTTGTTCCGGGTCGTTCGGGTCGATGGCGTGGAGCTTGGCATGGGCAATCTCATGGATGGCTGTCTTGATGGTCTGTAACTGGCTCATGCCTTCTTGGATGGCAATGCGGTTGTCGAGCAGATGAAAGTAACCGTGCGCGCCGCCCTCGATGTCCTCAAACCCGATGGGCACCGGGGATGCCTGCTCCAATGCCTTGAAAAAATCTTGATAGTCCTGCACGCTGCCGGACAGTTCATCTACGGCAATGGACGGCAGCGGTTCGCCCTCGGTCTGGCTGACATCGAACACGGACACCACCTTGAAGGCCGGAATCTGTACCGTTTTTTCCTCGGTCAGCGGCTTGCCGTCCTTGTCCAGAACCGGCTTACCCTGTTCGTCCAGCTTTTCCATCTTCTGCTTGACTTTGTACGGCGCAGGAGCAAGGATTTTGATGCCTTTTTCGCCCTTTTTTACGGTGCGGTGGAATGCGTCTTTCCACTTGTTGAAGCCCGCCACCAGCTGTCCGCCCTGCATGGCGATCAGCAAGGTGTTGTTGAAGCTGTAATTGTGGAATTTTGCCATCGTGGTAAGGTAAGCTTTGTAGCGGTCACTGTCGAACAACTGCTGAATGCCCGTTTCCAGCCGGTCCGTGATTTCTTTCATGCGCTCTGCGCTGTCTTTGCCGTTCAGGATAATGGGAATAACTTTCTGCAGTTCCGTTTCAGGCTGAACAGACGGTGGGATGTTGGCCGAATCTCGCAAAACTTCCGGCGCAGGAAAGGACAGTACCCGGTATTCCTCCGGCACAGGCTGGCCCTCGTGGACTTTCTGCCACGCATCCCCGCTTTTGACAAGGTAGCCATACTCGGTAAACACGCCCTGCTCCTGCTGGGCCACATACCGGCCGAACTGCGCCGTGTCGATGCCGCCTTTCCATTCTTCCGGCATATTCACCATGCCGGAGCGATTCAGGTAGTAATCTCCTAGCTGGGCAGGCCCGTGCACATCCGGCAGATGCACATAGTAGTCCACGTTTTCGGGAAAGTCGGTGATTCTCCCGATGCTGAAAAGCTCACTCTGCGGGGCTTGCAAGGCGGCGTTCAGTTCTGCGCGTTCCCCGGCAGAGAGTGTTTCCAGTTGTGATGCCAGAAAGTTCAGTTCGTCCACATTGGATGCCAGCACCATGTTGTAGGGAATCGCAAAACGCTTTTCTTCCTCGGCAAAATAGCCGGAAATGAAAAGGCCCTGCGGATTATCGGACGAAATGCCGATTTGCCGCAGGGCCGCTTGTACCTGTTCGGTTGTAGTGGGCAGGTCCAGCCAGATGCCATCCCTGCCTTGCTGCTGCCGATTTTGCAGCTGGATGGAAAATAATTCGCTCATTTGGTCACACTCCTTTTTTGCTATCCTACGGATAGAGAGAGCCGGTTATGGCAAAATGAATGCTTCACCTTACCATAACTGGCCCTCGTATTTTTGCCTTACTCTTTGCGCTCTACCCGGTAATTGACGTACTTGCCTCCCGTATCTGCCAGAAGCACCGTTGCATCATAGGTTTTGCCTGTCTTTTCGGAATAGAGACCCTTGACCTTTGCCTTACCGTTTTTGAGCAGAGCAGCGGCGATCTTCGGGGTGAACGCCTTTTTGCGCTGCTCAAAGAAGCGGTCATTCTTCCACATCACGAACTGACAGCCACGATTTCCGCAGTAGAAGCTTTTCTTGCCCTCGTAGACGTTTTCACCACACCGGGGACACTTGCCGATGACAACCCGTTCCGACTGGAACAGGTTTTGTTTGTCCGCGCTGATACAGGAGTAGGTCTTGACCAGCTGACGCACCTGCGCTTCAATTTCGGCCATGAACTCGTCCGGGTCTGCATTGCCCTTGGCAATCTCGGTCAGACGGTTTTCCCATTCAGCAGTCAGAGCGGGAGAGGTCAGGCTTTCCGGCAGAACCACCGCCAGATTGATGCCGTCCTTGGTGGGGACAAGCTGCTTGCCCTTGCGCTGCACAAAGCCCATTTGCACCAGTTTTTCCAGAATCGCGGCACGGGTGGCCGGAGTGCCCAGCCCCTTACGTTCCGCTTCCTCCGGCATATCCTCGGACCCTGCCCGCTCCATTGCTGACAGGAGTGTATCTTCCGTGTAGGCTTTCGGCGGGGACGTGAAATGTTCCGAAATATCAGATACAACAGAATAACTTTGTCCCTCGGTCAGTTCCGGCAGGGTGTTCAGGGTTTCCGTTTCTTCTTCGCCGTCTGCTTTCAGGGTGGAGCGGAACCTCTGGTCGATCTCTTTCCAACCGGGGACAAGCACAGTCTTTCCTTTGGCGGCGAACTCGTTCCCTGCACAGGAGAACACGGCGGTCACTGTTTCGTACTCGTGGGGTGCGGCCACCGCACAGAGCAGTTTGGAGCAGACAAGGTTCATCAGCTTGCACTCACTTTCCGCAAGGCCGGTGAATCCCTGTTTTACAAATTCGGCCGTGGGAAGGATGGCGTGGTGGTCCGATACCTTTTTGCTGTTCAGCACCCGGCCCACATCCGCAGTCAGTGCAAGCCCTTGGGCAAAGGGCAGCAGCCCCAGCAGGGCAGACACAAGATGTTGTACTGTCTGGCCCATATCCTCGGTCAGATATTGGCTGTCGGTGCGGGGATAGGTCAGCAGTTTCTTTTCGTAAAGCTGCTGGGCATAATCAAGGGTCTGCTTTGCCGTGAAGCCGAACAGGCGGTTTGCCTCCCGCTGCAAGGTGGTCAGGTCATAGAGTTTGGGCGGCTGTTCCGCCTTTTTCTCTCGCCGAATGGACATGCAGACTGCATTTGCACCTGTGCATTTTTCTTTGAGAGAATTTGCGGTTTCTGCATCCGCAATGTGTCCACTGTCTGCTTTCAGGCTGCCGGAATGGATGCCGACCGTGTAATACTTTTCTTTCTGGAAGCGCAGGATTTTTGCGTCCCGATCCACCAGCATTTTCAGTGTCGGGGTCTGCACCCGGCCTACCGTCAGGGTTTTGTGGTACAGCACCGAAAACAGCCGTGTTGCATTGATGCCCACCAGCCAATCTGCTTTTGCACGGCAGAGGGCCGATTGGTACAGCGCATCGTAATCCGAATCCGGGCGCAGGTTTGCAAAGCCCTCCCGGATGGCGGCATCCTCCATGCTGGAAATCCAGAGCCGCTTCACAGGTTTTGTGCAACCGGCCATTTGGTAGACGAAACGGAAAATCAGTTCTCCCTCCCGGCCTGCATCGGTCGCGGCGGTCACATTGTCCACATCCGGGCGGTTGAGCAGGGCACGGACGATTTCAAACTGCTGTTTCTTCTCGTCCGGGACGATGAACTGCCACGGCTGGGGCAGGATGGGCAAATCCTCATACCGCCACTTACAGTATTTTTCATCGTACTGGCCCGCTTCCGCAAAGGACACCAGATGCCCGATGCACCAGCTGACCAGATACCCGCCACCCTGCCAATAGCCGTTTTGCTTTTCGGTGGCCCCGATCACGGCGGCAATGCTGCGGGCCACACTGGGCTTTTCGGCAATCACCAGCTGAAAGCTCATGTTTCGTCCTCCTGCCCATCCTCCGAATGAATCTCGATTTCAGTCGGTTCCTCGTCTGCATCCTCATCCTCACCAAAATCGTACTCGTCCAGATCATCGTGCCCGGTGGTGTCGACCTTGGGTTTGCGGAACTTGAAATAATAGAGGGCCGCGCCGCCGCCCGCCAGAGCCAGCACCAGCAGGATCATCAGACTGCCCATATTGGACTTGGGCTTTTCCTGCGGCGTTTCGGTATCGGTTTTGACTGCTTCCGGGGCCGTGCAGTTGCGCAGGCTCTTTTCACACAAGGGGCAGTTTTCGTTGACATTCCCGGCCTCACATTTCACGGTGCAGGTGCAGATTTCGGCGGCCTGCGGTCCTTCATCCAGCAGGGCCAGCAAGTCGGCATCGTCCACTTGGTTCAGGAAGTGGACAGAGGTTTCCTTGTCCTCGCTGGCACGGTCAATCAGGATGTAAAAATAATTCCCGGCCTTGGTGGTCACTGTGATAAGCTGCTTGTCGCCGTAAAAGTCATCCACCAGTGTTGCATTGCCATTGGGCGTGATGGGCACACCCTCCGGCTCCATGCCGCCCGTAGTGGGTTCTTCTTCGATAATCTCCGGCAGAGGTTCCGGGGCAGGGTCAGAGCCGCTTGCAAAAGCGGGCATGGAAAAGGAGCAGAGGCAGAGCAGGATAGCCAGCAGCCCGGCTGCAAAACGGCGGTTCCAATCAGGTTTCATTGGCGGCATCCTCCTGTTTGTGGTACGGTGTGGCGGTGGGTGCAACATTCAGCGCACCGCTGCGCAGGAAGACCGCAAACTCGTCCGGCTTCATGTTCATGCTGCGCACCAGCTGAATGATTTGAAGGTTTTCCTGTTCAGTCTTTGCAGCCTCCAGTTCTTTCAACTGCTGCTGGTATTCAGAGATTTTTTCTTTGAGCCGTTCAATGTCGCGCTCAATGCGGGAAAGTCTTTTTGCCATACAAAATCCTTTCTGGCGTCACGGTAAACGCCCATAGCTGTAAAAATGTTCCTGCCAATATTTTGAGTTGAGGTTTGTGTAAGAGATCGGGTCGCCGCAGTGCAGCATGATGGAATTGCCTACATAGATACCGCAATGGCTCACGCCGGGGGTATCGTAGGTTCCCTTGAAAAACACAAGGTCGCCCGGTTTGACCTGTGCGGTCGAAACAGGAGTACAGAGGTTGTAAAGGCCCTGTGCGGTCTGGCGGCCCACGTTCCAGCCGGAGTGATTCAGCACCCACGAAATGTAGCCGCTGCAATCAAAGCTGGTGCTGGGCGAACTGCCGCCCCACACATACGGGTAGCCGATGTACTTGGTTGCTTCCTCCATCATGGCGGCAAACCTATCATCCTTTAACGCTTCCGGGGGAATATCGTAGTAAGTGGGCTGCTTGATGGTGGACGCATTGGGGTACTGTGCCTGCCCGAACAAATCCGGCCGGTTGCCCAGCGTGCGCATATAGAGCGAATAGGCACTAAGCTGTTCTTCGGTCAGTACTTCCACGGGCAGGTGGGATAAATCCTTGTTCTTCAGCTTGACCGTGCAGATGTAGTATTCATACGGTTCTTGGTAGGTGATAACTTGCGGCACGCCATACGGGCCAATAATGACCATCATTTTTGTACGGTAGCGTATCTGCATGGTCACGGTCTCGGTCAGGATGTATTGCTTTTCAAAGAGCATTTCAAGTTCGCCCTGCACCTCGGCCAGTGTAAAAACGCCATCATGGAGCGCGGACAAAATCGAGATCAGCACATAGGGGTCATGCTCGATTTCGTCCAGATAAAAATGGTATTCATCGTAGTTGTGGGTAGCCTCGTAGGTGTCGAGATACCGTTGCAGTTTTTGTTCCAGCTTGGCGTAGGCTTTCTCTGCACCCAGCATATCCTTGTCCTTGGAAAAGTAAGAGGATGCCGTCACGCCGGTTCCAGCGGTGCCCGCCATCACGGTGCAGGACTGCAAACCCGTTATCAAGAGCAGAGCCAGCAGACCGAACACCGCCACGATCAGAATGGTTTTCCAGTTCCGGGCCGCAAATTCGGCTACCCGTTCGCCGCCCTCGGCCGCCAGCTTTGTTACCCGGAAACCGTTCTCTGCGGTGGCGGCTGCACCCTGCGCGGCGGCTTGTCCGGCCTGCCGTGCAGCTTTGGCATACTGCTGTTTGATACGCCGTTTCTGCCACATCCGGGAAATGGGGTTGCTGGCAGACTGCGCAATTTGCGGATTGTCCCGCAAAGATTTCTGATAGAAATACTCCGCGTTGGCCGAACGCAATTCCCGTTCTGCCTTTTCCACGGCCTTGTAGGGCTTCATCTTGTGGTGCCGGATGCCGCTGCGGATGGCTTTGGCGGTCTGACGCTCCACCAGTTCTTCACCCTTGTGGCCGCCCTCCACGCCCACATTTTCGTGTTCGACTTCATGGATTTTTCCGTGAGCGAACAGCAATGCTTCCGACAGTGGGCGGCTGGCCGGGTTTGGTTTCAGGCTGGGCGAACCTTTGTCCTGCTTCTCAAAGCGCAGGGTGGATTTTGCCTTGCCGCTGACAGCATCGTAGACTTTTCCCTTGACCGGGACGCGCTTTTTCGGCAGAGCGGCGCGGGCTGAATCCAGCTTGTCAGCCTTTGCTTCCGCCTTTTGGATGTACGGCTGCAATGCCGGGTCTGTCCGTTCTTCCTCGGTCAGTTCCAGACGCGCTGCCGAACCGTGCAGACCATCTTCACTCTCGGCGGTTTCCGCAGCTTGTTTGGCTTTTTTCTTTGCCTTGTGCTTGTCCTTTACGTCCTCGGTGCGTTCCAGTATTTTTTCGGTCTTGCCCTCGGAATCCGTAGAATAATCCTGTTCCGCCTCCCGGCTGGAAACGTTCTCCACAGTGCCGTCCGCCTGATTTTCTACCACCAGACCGTCACGGGTCATGGTCTGGGTGACTTTGGCTTTTGCCTGCAATTCTTTCAAGGTTCTTCACCTCCCATCGGACAGCGGCCCGTTTCAATGTCCGCAATGTATTTGAGAATCGGGAACACCTGCGGCGGCGAAACTGCATTGCCCAGCGTTTTCATCCGCTTGCTGCGGTTTGGCACATCTTCGGTCAGGCGCGGGATGTCGGCGGGTTCTTCGGCCCAAAGGGAATGTCCGTCCATTTGCGCGGGAAACCCATCAGCCACTCTACCCAGTCCGGGTTGAGGTAGGGCCTTTCCAGCGTGGTGGGGGTCATGCGGTAGACCACATGGGAAAGCCGCGCCGTCCATGCCTTGCCATCCTTGTTCATCTTGCGGTAGCTGCCGTTCGCAGAGATTTGGATGTCCAGTCCCTTGCCCACATCCCCGGTGTCGCTGGCAAGGGGCGTGGGAAGCAGCGGAGCCGATGATGAATACCCGTTTCCGTTCGTGCCACGCGCCAACGGCAGCAGCAGGTAATACGAAAACCCGAACATCGTAACCTGCCTGCTCCAAGTCAATGAGCGTTTTGTCGAGCCCCATACGGAGGAAGCCAGCAACATTTTCTCCAAGCACCCAACGGGGCTGCAATTCCCGGATGACCCGCAGCATTTCGGGCCACAGGTAGCGTTCATCGTGGAAGCCGCGCTGCCGCCCTGCGGTGGAGAACGGCTGGCACGGGAAGCCACCTGAAATGAGGGTGACGGTGCGAAGTCCTGTTTTTTCAAAGAAAGCCTCCTTTGTTACAGTGGTGATGTCCTGAAAACGGGGCACTTCCGGCCAGTGGCTTGCCAGCACAGCGGCGGGAAATGCCGCCCACTCGCATTGACAGACAGAGGTAAACCCCGCTGTTTCCGCGGCAAGGTCGATGCCGCCGATGCCGGAAAACAAGCTGAAATGTGTTAAGCTCATAGCTCCACCACCTCGCTGAGCCGGGTGGTCATGATCTTATAGAGCTGTGTGTTTTTCGGGATGGGGTTGGAAAACGGAAGCACCACGTTTTCAAAAATCAGCAGTCCTTCGCCCGGTTCCGAATTGTCGATGTACTTCTGCTGGTCTGCGGAGAGGTTCAGCCGTTCCGAAAGGATTTTGCGGTCGCCGGATGCCTGATTCAGCAGCGTGATGAAGTCGCTGTTTTCCAGAATGTTCTCAATCTCCGGGGAAGAAAGAAGGTCCTTCACATTTTGGGTGGCACCTGTGGGCACGCCGCCCCATTTGCGGAAGCGCTTCCAAATCTCGGCACTGTACGCGGCGGTCTGTTCCTCTTTCAGCAAAAGGTGGAACTCGTCTGCAAAATACCATGTGGCCCGGCCTTGGCTGCGGTTCTGGGTGACGCGGCCCCATATCTGGTCTTGGATAATGAGCATCCCCAGTTTTTTTAACTGCTTGCCTAACTCTTTGATGTCAAAGGCCACAAGCCGGTTGTGGATGTCCACATTCGTTTTGTGATTAAACACATTCAGCGAGCCGGACACATACAAGTCCAATGCCTGCGCTACCCGGTCCGCTTCCGGCAAGTGCTGGTCGAGCAGAGCTTGGTGGAGGTCAGACAAAATCGGCATATTCTCTGGGCAGGGGTTTGCCAGATAGGGGCGGTAGATGGCTTTCACGGCACGGTCTATCACGGTGCGTTCAATCGCTTCCAGACCTGTTTTGCCGCCCATGACCAGCTCACAGAACGACAGCACAAAATCCGACTTCAAGGCCAGCGGGCTGTCATCTTCGGAATAATTCAGGTTGATGTCCAGAGGATTCACATAGTCCTTGCTGGTGGGCGAAAGTTTGATGACCTGCCCATGCAGCCGCTTGACCAGCGGATAATACTCGGCCTCTGGGTCTGAAATAAAAATATCGTCAGCAGTCGTTAAAAACACACTGACGATTTCAGCCTTGCAGCTCATGGATTTTCCGCTGCCGGGCGTGCCCAGCTTTAGGCCGTTGGGACACCGGGCCTGCTTGCGGTCCAGCATGATCATGTTGTGGGATTTTGCGTTGATGCCGTAGTACATGGCCGCACCGCTCTGGAAAAGCTCCTGCGTCACAAAGGGCACGAATACCGCCACGTTGGAGGTGGTGAGGCTGCGCTGAATCTTTATCTGGTTGATGCCCAGCGGCAGGCTGGACACAAGGCCCTGTTCCTGCTGGTAGTCCAGCCGGACAAGGGAACAGTTGTATTTCTGGGCCACACCTGCGGCTTGGAACACATCGTTGCCCAGCTTTTGCTTGGTGTCAGCCACATTCAGCACTAAAAAAGTCAGCATGAAAAGCCGCTCGTTCCGGGTCTGCAATTTATTCAGCAGCTTTTTGGCATCCTCGCCGTAGGTGGCAAGGTCGCTGGGCAGTATATCCATGTCGTACCCGGAACGGACAGCCTTTTTCTGTTCCTGAATCTTCATGGCGTCAAGGTCTGTGATTTTCCGTTTGATGGTTTTGATGGCCTCGGTCTGGTCAATGGCCTGCACATGGAGATTGACGAGAATCCCGCTTTCCGTTTTGAGGAAGTCGGCCAGCATTTCGTCCGAAAGTTCCGGCGCAAGGATTTGTAAAAAGCTCACAGCTCCATACTTGCCGCTCAAACCAAAGGTTTTGGCCGTACCGAAGCAGAGGGAGGACGGGGCCACAAAATCCTTGGTAGACAGGCCGGAGGGTGCCAGCCAGTCCCATTCAAAGCGGAACGGTTCGCCGTCCGGGTGGAAGATGCCGTGCAGAACTTCCAAACGCTCCTGCCCGTCCATAACGTGTGCCACACAGCCCATGGTCTTGAAATAGCCCAGCAGGTCAAGGCCAATGCGGGTCAGCCGTGACCGCGCAGTTTTCAGGCTGTCGGCCTCGATGGTGAAGGTCAGATATTTGGTTTTGACAATGCCGTTGTTGCCGCTGGCAAGCTGCTTTTGCAGGATGGCCGTGTACTCGGCGCGGATGTCGTCAAAATCATCCCCCTGCGGTGCGATCTCAAAACTTTTTGCGTACTGCACCGGGTCAACCTTGCGATTCAAAAACGAAAGCTGCACATGGATGGAGGCATCCACATAGTTGTAGAGGTCGCACAGGTGTTCAAAGATGGCGGTCCGGGTCTCCGGCTGGGCCAGCTGATAACTGATGTCCTCGAAGGCAATGCACTTGGAGAACGTGCGTCGGTCAATGCGGCACACACCGTCCGGGTAAATGGCCTCATACGGGATGGTGGCCTGTGCCGTGCGGGGCTTGCCGTCACCCTTGTACTTGCGGATAACGGCATCAATTTCTTTTTTCTGGGCGCGGGTGAGCTTTTTGGGCTTTTCGGTTTCGCGGGGTATCGTTTTTCTGGACAATGGCCTTTACCTCCTGTTCCATTTGGTATTGCCGCACAAGTGCGGCGTAAGCATTGTTGGTCTGATAGGGCCTTTCCTTGGGACGGATAAAGCAGCACTGAATCATTTGCTGAATCACCGCTTCAAGGGGCTGGCCGTGCCGCTCGAACAGAGCGAACAGCAGCCCCGGCAGCATGGCAAAAATCATCAGCAGGGCCGCTGCGCTGTTGGAAAGATAGTCCCGGGTCAAAAAATAAAGCGGCCCGCCCGTGAGGAGCGCGCCGCCAAAGCAGACCAGCTGCCGCTTGGTCAGCCCGAATAAGACTTTGGATTTTACATGGGTCAAATCTTTGGGAACGGTCACATACGCCATACGTTTTTCCTTTCTCGGCCTTAGTGGGCACCAAACACCGACTTGCTGATGCTGCCGGTCTTGAACAGACAGAAACAGAGTAGCACGGTGTAGCCCATGCAGCCCCAGATGGCCCCGGCAATGTCCGCTGCACCTGAAATGTTGCGTATCAGCACCGCATAGATGCCCACGACAATCATAATCAGGAACGCTTGGAAGCCTAACGCCAAAAGCGATTTCAAATAGTTCTGCCCGGTGCTGCGCCACTCGCTGCTGCCCATGGTCGCCAGCGGGATAGGCCCCAGTGCGGTCACAACGTAAATCTCGATCATGCGGCCGTAGGTCACAAGGAAGATGCAGATGGACAGGATGTTCATGGTCAGGCCCACCACAAGGGTCTGGAACCACAGGCTGAGCAGACTGCCGATGGTCATGCTTTCTAGCTGAAATTCCAGTCCGGGTATCAGGCGGTCAAAGTGGATGGATGTTTCGCCAATGATAACGCCGGAACTTTGGTTGACAACGCTCTGGGTGGCATCGAACACACCCATAACGATATTCCATGTGTTGCTGACTATGAGGATGGCAAAGGCAGACTTGAAAATCCAGCGGAAGAACATGGAAGTATCGAAGTCGTGCATATTGTTCTTTTCGGTAATCATCTGGATAAGCTCATGGCACATCACAAGGGCAAGGATGGCCGCTGCAATGGGCAGTACTACCGTTTCGGAAAGACTGCGCAGCATATTGAAAATGCCGCTGTTCCATGCCTGCGGGGTAGAACCAACGTCCGAAGCGATTTCGCCCACCTTGGCGTTCACGTTATCGAACAGGCCGGAGAGGTTGCCCGTGATGCCATCGATCAAAATGCCTTTTATCCATTTCTCGATGATCTCACTAATCAAGCAAAGATACCTCCTTTCCCGCGCCCTCCCATGTGAGAGGGAGAGCGCGGAGTAGGATTTTAAGTGTTAGTTGTTCGGAAAATTGTGGGCAGCGATGCAGGGCTTAGCCCAGCAGCCCGGACAGCAGCGGGACAAGGGTCACGCCAATCAGGGCAACACCGCCGCCCGCGACCAACTGCTTGACGCCCTGGCTCTTGCTGCCGGGGTTATCCTGTCCATAGCCCTCCAACAGGTTGATGCCGCCCCAGACACACAGGGCACCGCCCAGACCGACCACGATGGTCTGCAAAGTATCGACTGCACTGTTGAAAAATTCCATAAGGTCCTCACTTTCTGCCGCTTGTTCTGCGGCACTCAAAAATAAAATTATTCGGCTGCATTTTCATCCGACAGGTCGATTTCGTACAGGTCAAAACTTTCGTCCTGTGCGACTACCTGCTGCCGTTTCCGGCGCAGGGTGGATAAGAACCTGTCCACATCAAAGGTGTTTTTCTTGTCCGCGTCCGCAAGATATTTGTAGTGCGGGTGCTTGGTGATGTCGAACTTCTCCGAAAAGAACGGCCTCACACCCCGCAGCTGCAAAATACATCTGCCGCCGTCCATGATTGCGATTTCGTCCTCTGACATCAACGCCTTTCCTAATTTTTGATAGTTCAGTCCGTGGGAGGTTTGAGAGCCCCGGTTCTCGCTGGTGTTGAAACTGTCGATAGTCTCTTTCCCCAGCGCATCGGAGATCTCTTTGGCATTCTTGCCCCGCCCACTCAAAAAGAGAACAGAATCGCAGTTGTCCGAAATGATTTCGGCCGCATCCTTGTAGATAGCTTTCAGCTGCGACTGGCTCTGCAAGATGATGGATGCCGAGATTTCCCGGCTGCGGATGGTGGCGATCAGCTTGTCGAAGTTGGGTATCTGCCCGATGTTGGCGAACTCGTCCAGAATCAGCCGCACATGGACAGGCAGCCGACCGCCGTATTTATCATCCGCACGGTCACACAGCAGGTTGATAAGCTGGCTTTGGAGCATGGCCAGAATGAAGTTGAAGGTGGTGTCCGTGTCACTCATAATCAGGAACAGTACGGTCTTTTCATCCCCGATGGTGTCCAGCTCCATTTCATCGTCCTCCATCAGCTCCCGCACCTCCCGGATGTCAAATGGGGCTAAACGGGCACCGCAGCTTATCAGGATGGAGGAACGGGTCTTGCCCGCCGACAGCAGAAACTTTTTGTACTGCCGGACAGCGAAGTGGTCCGGGTCTTTCTGTTCCAGCCGTTCAAACATGAGGTCCACCGGGCTTTGAAAGTCCGGGTCATCCTCGCGAGCTTCACTGGCGTTTATCATTTCCAGCAGGGTGGTGAAGTTCATTTCTTCTGCCGGGGCCTCGTACCAGATGTAGCCAATGAGTGCGGTGTAGAACAGCCGTTCCGACTTCACCCAAAAATCTTCCGCCGATTTTTCACCCTCGCCCTTTGTGTTGGCGATAAGGGTATTCACCAGCTTCAGCACATCCTTTTCCGAGTGGATGTAAACAAACGGGTTGTACTTCATGGACTTGGAAAAGTTTATCGTGTTCAGGATTTTTACACGATAGCCTGCCCGCTGGAACATTTGGCCCGTTTCCAGAACCAGTGTGCCTTTTGGGTCTGTGACCACGAATGAGGTGGGATAGTCGGAAGTGGGAAAGCATTGCATGAGGTTGGGCTTCACATAGAAGCGGGTCTTGCCGCTGCCGGAGCCGCCGATCACAAGCACATTTTTGTTCCGGGCCGTCTTGGGGTCTTTGGGCCGCCCGGTCATGGTCAGGCGTTCGGTCTGGGTCAGCAGGATGTTGTTTTCAAACTTGGGGTCGATGTACGGGGCAATGTCTTTGGCGGTGCCCCACCGGGCAGAGCCGTACTCCATGCCATGCCGGTACTTTTTGGCGTTTTTGCCTTTCAGGTACACCGCCAGCCGCATTCCAGCACCGCAGCACAGACCAATGAACAAGTCAAATGGGCGCAGGCTGGGCAGCGGATTGGAAAATGCAGCCGGGAGAGTATCCATCAGCGATACGATTTTATCGCCCAGTTCCTTACCCGCAGCCAGCCGCCACGCCTCGCCCAGATTGGTTGCCAGCAAGCCAATTACCACATAGGGCAGATAGAGCGCCAGCAGCTTGGAAAGCTTCTTTTTGCTCATAGGCCGCGCTCCTCCTGCTTGTGCCGCACTTTGTCCGGCAGATTTGCAACGGACTGCGCCAGATCATGCAGCTTTGCCAGCACGGAAGGACGCTTGGTTTTATCCAGCACCGATGCCGAATATTCCTTGAAAGCTGCATTCAAGGCATCCGTGTCCTGTGCCTTGAAGTAGATTAGATACCGGGGCGGCTTGCAGGACAGGTCTTTCTGGATGGAGTAGTCGATGTGATACCGCTTGGCATAGCGGTCAAAATCCTTGATACCGGTTTTCTGAATCTCCACATTGGTCACGCCACGGTTCTGCCGTACCAACCGCTTCATGGACTGCTTGCCCTGCGAAGCGTGCTTGTC
>NZ_JBBMEO010000020.1:0-42724 GCF_040096515.1 Faecalibacterium tardum
GAAAGACTTCCCCCGCTCCGGGGGAAGATGTCACCGCAGGTGACAAAAAGGGGAATCTGGCGCGGGAGCGCCTGAGAGGGCGTCTCTCCCGTGAAAAAGGGGTTCTGAAAAGGCTACGCAACCGCAGCCTTTTCAGAACCCCAAAATTCAAATCATTTCTTCTTCAGCTGCTCTTCCAGCCCCTCGCGCGGGGTGATGTAGACGGTGGTGTACACCTCGTACAGCACCATGCCGGGCTTGGCACCGTTTGCTTTCCAGATGTTCTTCACCTCGGTGGTGTCCACTGCCACCTTGGCACCGGTGCCCGCCTTGTAGGCGCTGGAATGGATGACCGCCAGCTCCGCCGCTTCCTGCTTGGTGGTGTCCGGGATGTCCTCGCCCCGGCTCATGACCACAACATGGCTGCCGGGGGCTTTCTGCACATGGAACCATAAATCCTTGCCCCGGGCGGTGTGCAGGGTGAGCTTGTCGTTCTGGGCGTTGTTGCGGCCTACCAGGATCTCAAAGCCATCGCTGGAGGTATAGCGCAGAAAGTCCGCAGGCTTCTGCTTTTTGTCCCGCTGCTTGTAGTATTTCAGGTAGCCCTGATTTTTCAGCTCCATGCGGATCTCGTTCAGGGCGGCTTCGCCGGAGGCGCTTTCCACCTCGTAGAGCACCGTTTCCAGATAAGCGATTTCCTTTTCGCCCTCGGCCAGCAGGTCTACCAACATCCGGGCGGCGGTCTGCTTCTTTTTGTAGTTCTTGAAGAAGTTCTGGGCGTTCTGGCTGGGGCTAAACCGCAGATCCAGCGGGATGGTCACCTCTTTGCCCTCGTCGTACCAGTTGGGCACGGTCAGGCTCTTCATGCCCTTTTGCGCCAGATAGAGGTTGGCAGACAGCAGCTCACCGTACAGGCGCAGCTTTTCGCTTTTGCCGCTGGCAGCAAGCTCTTCCTGCCGTGCTGCCTGCTTGCGCAGGGCGCGGTCATACATATTGTGCACCGCCTTGTGCAGCTCCTTGCTCTTGGTGCGCAGCCGCTCGGCGCGGTCCTTCTCGGCGTAGTAGCCCTCCAGCATCGCGTTGAAGGACGGCCACTCCCGGATGGTGTACTGCTCGCCGTACTGCTGCGGACGGAAGAAGGTATACTCCACCGGCTTGCCGTCCGGCGCGGTGACGCTGCAGGGACAGCCGCCCTGCGCGTGCAGCTCCTTCAGCTCGTCGATTGCTGCCATCAGGCTGCGCTTCTGGGCATCGGTCAGCTCGTTGGCGGGCAGATGTTCCCCGTCAAAGGCGCGCCATGCGGCTTCGCGGCAGACCACCGGCCCTACACCGGCTACCGTCTTGTTCAGAGCATCCGCCACCGGCAGCTCCCGCTGACAGGCCGCTGCCACGATGGATGCGCTGCTCACCAGCAGAAAATCCGGGCGGACGGGCTTGGGGGGCGTGGTGTAGGGCAAGCCCGGCAGCAGCTGCCGGACGTCGCTGTCCTCAAAATCCACCCGCTTGAGGGCGTCGATAATTTTGCCGCTCTGCACCAGCACAAGGTTGGAGTAGCGCCCCATCAGCTCCGCGCACAGGGTATTGCGCACAAGGTCGCCCATCTCGTTGGTGCACTGAAAATCAAAGTAGACGATGCGGTCGCCCGGTTCCATGTGCACATCCAACAGTCTGCCGCCGGTCAGGTGCTTGCGGATGAGCATACAGAAGGAGGGCGGCGTCTCGGGGTTTTCAAAGGTCTCCTCGGTCAGGCACACCCGGGCAGAGCCGCTGCGGGCAGACAGCAACAGGGCATAGGTATCGGTGCGGGTGCGCAGGGTGATGACCAGCTCATCCCGGGTAGGTTCAAAAATTTTTGCGATCTTGGCATCGGTCAGGGTGGCTTTCAGCTCCGCTGCCGTCAGTGCCAGTGTCGCGGCATCCAGTGCCATAGTGTTTACCTCGTTTTATCTATAATCCTCTCAGTCGCCTGCGGCGTTGCCAGTTTTTCGGTTTATGCTGAAAGACCTCCCCCTTTCGGGGGAGGTGGCATTGCGCAGCAATGACGGAGAGGGTTCTCTTTTTTATAAATAAGTATACGGGTCGCGGTTCTCGGTGCTCACCAGCACCTCTACCTCCGGCAGGGCGGCGCGCAGGGCAGCCGCCACAGCGGCAGTTACCGGGAACTCGGTGGCGTAATGCCCCGCCGCAATGAGGGAAAGTCCCAGCCGCTTGGCGTCCAGTGCATGGTGGTGGTTGGCTTCGCCGGTCAGCAGACAGTCCGCGCCCTCGGCGATGGCTTCGGCAAACAGACTGCCGCCCGCGCCGCTGATGACCGCCAGCCGGCGCACCGGCTTTCCGGTGTTGGCAAACTTCACCTGTACTGCCGTGCCGCTGTCCGGTGCGTTGCACAGGGCTGCCAGCTTATGCTGCGCCAGTGCGGCCAGCTCCGGTACGGTGATGGGGT
The DNA here is from genome assembly GCF_040096515.1 of Faecalibacterium tardum. Classification (NCBI taxonomy): domain Bacteria; kingdom Bacillati; phylum Bacillota; class Clostridia; order Eubacteriales; family Oscillospiraceae; genus Faecalibacterium; species Faecalibacterium tardum. Next base: position 2,423 of record NZ_JBBMEO010000020.1, read on the forward strand.
CGATGTCCCCCACCCGGCCGCAGCCGTCCGCAAAGGCGGTGCGCTGCCGGATGCCGAAAATATCCGCCAGCACATCGTTCACTCCGCCCTCGGCGACATCCAGATTGGTGTGCATACAAATGGCGGAAATGCCCGCCTGCACCAGCTGATAGGGCACATCGGCGGGGCACAGCCGCTTGAGCGGGTCAAAGATGACCGGGTGGTGCGCCACGATGACCGTGCACTGCTTTGCCGCAGCTTCTGCCACCACCTCCGGGGTGATGTCCAGCGTCACCAGCACCCGGCGCACCTCGCCGCCGCAGTCCACCAGCAGGCCGGGGTTATCCCAGTGCTCTGCCAGTTCCGGCGGGGCAAGCCGCTGCATTACTTCGTATACCTGCTGTACCGTGGTCATTTCAGTTTCCCTCTTTCAGAATGGCATCCATCTCTGCGGCAAGCGGACTGCCGTCCGGCACGCCCAGCCGCATCCGGGGCAGCTTTGCCCGCTGCCATGCGGCGTAGCCCGCGCCCTCCGGCCAGCGGCCGGTGTCCCCCAGCAGACACTGGGTAAAGGTGGGCTCTGTCACCTCGCCGGTGTACTCTGCCGCCATCACCGCATACCAGCGGCCTGCGGCCTGCACCGGGCGGTCGGCCACAAGGGCAAAGCCATGCTGCCACAGCCAGCGGCGCAGCTCGCTGTGCCGGGTGGCGGGCACCATGACAAGGCGCGGCCCGCCCACAGCGGACACCCACGGCGCTTTTTCGATGATCTCCCAAGTAGTCTGTGCTGACACGCCCGCCAGCACGATGCTGCCCACCTCCCCGGCAGACAACACAGAAAGACCGTCGCCGAGCCGAAGCTCAGCGCGGTCCAGACAACCTGCATTTTCCAGCGTCTGTTTTGCCTTGGTCAGCGGGCCGGGGCGCAGGTCTGCCCCGATGACCTTCGGGTATCTGCCCGAAGCCGCCAGCACCGCCGTCAGCTTGCCGTGGTCGCAGCCGATGTCCGCCACCGGCTGTCCCGGGCGCACCAGCTCTGCCGCTGCGGTCAGACGCGCATCCAGTGTGGGCAGCACTCAGGCCTTCTTGGCTGCCAGATGGGTGTTCAGCTTCTCCAGCAGCTCGTCGCAGTTCACGCCGTGCACTTCGCAGGCTTCCTCGATGGTCTCCCCGCGGGAAGCCGGGCAGCCCAGGCAGTGCATCCCGATCTCCATAAAGTAGGGTGCGGTGGTCTGGTCCATATCCAGAATGTCGCCGATGATGGTATCGCGGGTCACCTGCTTGGGTGCGGTGTGTGCCTCTTTTTTGAGCATATTGAAAATATCAAACATGATAGCTTTTCCTTTCTGTTTTGGGTGAGATACAGTATAACCTACTGTTCCTCTATACTATACCCCAAACCGGGGCAGTTTTGCAAGAGCCTTGGGGAAATCCGCTTACTCCTCCACCTGATAGTCCTTTTCCAGCGAGAAGCCGCGCCCGCTCACCTCGGTAACATGGCTCACGATCATAAAACAGGTGGGGTCGATGGTATGCGCCAGCTTTTCCAGCCTTGGCAGCTGCCGGTTGGAGACCACGCTCAGCAGCACCGACTCCGGCTCCCGCAGATAGCCGCCCTCGCCGTGCAGGATGGTCACGCCGCGGTCCAGCTGTGCAAAAATAGCGGCGCAGATCTCATCGGACTTGGCACTGATGATCTTTACCTCGGTGCGGGTGGTGCCCAGCATGAGCACCTTGTCCAGCACGACCGTGTAGATGATCGCCATCACCACGCCGTACAGGGACTGCCGCACCGGGCTGAACGCCGCCTGCGCCGCCAGAATGATAAAGTCGAAGGTCATCATGGTGCTGGACACCGGCAGGTGGAACCACTTGTTCAGCACCAGCGGGGGGATATCCATACCGCCGGTGGAAGCACCGGCGCGGATGGTGATGCCCAGCGAGATGCCGATGCCAAAGCCCGCGAATACGGTGTTCAGCACCAGATCATCGGTCAGTACAAGATTGCCCAATAAGTGCTCCCACAGCGCCATAAAAAAGGGGCTGAGCACCGTGCTTGCCATGGTGTTCAGGGCAAAGCGGCGTCCAAGCACCCACCAGCCCAGCAGCAGCATGACCACGTTGACCACGAACAGTACTGCGGACACCGGCAGTCCGGTGACCTTGTTGAAAGCCAGTGCGATACCGGTAGCACCGCCGGTGATGAGGCCGGAGGGCATCAGAAATAATACCACAGTCAGCGCATACATCGCATTGCCCACTACGATGGACAGTGCATTGAAGAGCTGCTGCTGCTTGCGTGTTAATTGCGTCATCTTCATCTTCCTTTGTTTATAGTTGAAGTATCTTCTACTATGATAACGAAAATATCCGCATTTATCAAGCCTTCGGCGATAAATGCGGATATCGGGATCAATTTTAAGGGGTCAAAGGGCAGCTTCCGGCTGGGCTTCGTCCTCTTCCATCAGCCGCAGACCGGCGGTATCGGTCACCGGCAGCGAGAACACGATAGCGCCCGCCTTGGGGTTTGCCCCCTCCATGATGGCTTTCATGATGGTGTTTTTCTGGCTGGTGCGGCTGACGATGAGCACCAGCTCCTTTTCGTTCACCAGTTCCACGCCCAGAAAGGCGGCTGCACCCTCCATGCCGGTGCCCTTTGCATGGATCACCGTGCCGCCGCCTGCACCGGCGGTGCGGGCAGCATCCATAATGGAGCCGGTGTAGCCCTGATTTGCCACCACCAGCAGCAGTTCATAGCGGGTATCCTTCAAGGTGCTCTCCTCCTTCCATGTAAGGGGCTGGTGCTCGGTGAGGAACATCAGCGCCCGTTTGCCGCCAATGCTGCTCAGCGGCACAATGAACGCAATGCCGGTGCCCGGCACATCGATCTGCATTTTGCGGCGCAGATCCTTCTGGATCTTCTGCCAGCTCTCTGCCGTTACCACGGCCAGCAGCACCGCTTTTTCGGTCTTTTCCAGCCCAAGGGTGGAAAGGGTCTCCTGCACCGCCGTGCCGGAACCTACGGTGCGCATACTTACCGTTACGCCGTGGCTTTTGTACAGCTGCAAAAAGCCATCGGTAGAGCGGCGGTCGGTGATGGTGATCATCAAAAACAAACTGCTCACGTTCTGCCTCCTTTACAGCTCGATAATGGCGTCATCCGGCAGGTCTGCAAACACGGTGGCAAGCACCGCAGCGGGCTGCGCCGTCCGTGCCTTGCGGGTGCGCAGCTGCGCCACCAGACCCATCATCTGCACGGTGATCAGCGGAGTCATGGCGACCATCGCCACCACGCCGAAAGCATCGGTGACGATATTGCCGCCCACCGCCACGCAGGCACCCTGCGCCAGCGGCAGCAGGAAGGTGGCGGTCATGGGGCCGGAAGCCACGCCGCCCGCGTCAAACGCAATGGCGGTAAACAGCTTGGGCACCACAAAGGAGATGCTGATGGCGAATGCATAACCCGGCACAAGGAACCACAGGATGGAGATGCCGGTCAGCACCCGCACCATGGCAAGACCCACCGAGATGGACACGCCTGCGGAAAGCGCCAGACCCATAGCCCGCGCCGAAATGGCGCCGTCGGTCACCTCTTCCACCTGCTTGTTCAGCACATAGACCGCAGGCTCGGCCTTGACGATGAAGTAGCCGATGAGCATCCCGATGGGAATGATCACCCAGCGCATCCCGCCGCCTGTCAGCACCTGACCCAGATAGTTACCGGCGGGCATAAAGCCCACGTTTGCGCCGGTCAGAAAGAGCACAAGGCCGATATAGGTATACACAAGGCCCACGCCGATGCGCCCCAGTGTGCGGCGGTCCAGCCGCAGGGCGATGAGCTGAAATGCTCCGAACATCAGCACGATGGGCAGCAGCGAGCGGGCGATCTCAGCCAGATAGGTGGGCAGACCCTCCCGGAACAGCTGCCACAGCTCCACCGAGTCTGCCACCTCCGGCAGAACGGGCGGGATGTAGGTGCTGTCCGCTGCGCGGAACGCGATGCCCAGCGTCAGCACTGCCAGAATAGGGCCGATGGAGCACATGGCCACCAGACCAAAGCTGTCGTCTGCCGCATGGCGGTCGCTGCGGATAGCAGAAACACCCACGCCCAGCGCCATGATAAAGGGCACGGTCATGGGGCCGGTGGTCACGCCGCCGGAGTCAAACGCCACGGCAAGGAACTCCTTGGGCACAAAGGCCGCCAGCAGAAAGATGAGCCCATAGAACAGCACCAGCAGCTTTGGCAGCGCAACGCCGATGAGCATACGCAGAAAGGCAAAGACCAGAAACAGGCCCACGCCCGCCGCCACCGAGAGGATCAGCGTGCCGCTGGGGATGGAGGGCACCTGATCTGCCAGCACCTGCAAGTCCGGCTCGGAGATGGTGATAAGGAAACCCAGCAAAAAGCCGAGCACGAGGATGAGGGGCAGCTTGCGGCTGCGGGTGATGACTGCACCCACCCGCTCGCCCATGGGGGTCATGCTCATCTCTGCACCCAGAGTAAAGAACATGATGCCCACCACGATCATGGCAGCGCCCAGCAAAAAGCACAGCAGGATGCTGGGCGATACCGGTGCTACCGTAAAGCAGAGCACCAGCACAATGGCCACAATGGGCAGCACCGCCTGCAGCGCCTCCAAAAGCTTTTCCCGCAGTTTTGGGAGCGATCGTCTGAGAATGATGTCCACCGCCTTTCGTCTGTATCCTGTTTGTACACTTTTGTACAAGATATATTTATAGTATACAGATTCAGAGGAATGCCGTCAATCCGCAGAAGGAAAAAGCTTGAGCAAGTTCCATAAATTGTAAAAATATGCTACTCACCTTTATGTCCTTCCCCATGAAAAGGGAATACCGGAGCGTCCGCAGATGCTCCGGTATTCCGAACTTATAAATAATTTTTCCGCTGAATATGGCCAAAGCGCACGCGGCGGCCATTCAAAATCGTCCCGCTTTACGCCTTTTTCGGCTTCAGCCAGCCGTCCACGGCGGCTACCAGCGCCTTGCCCCGGCGGCCCAGCAGACGGGGCAGCAGCACCCGCGCCATGGCCCATACGCCCGCAAAGTTGTACAGGATGACCGCCAGCGTGATCAGCCCCGTCCACAGCCCGTACAGCGGCGGCTCTGCCAGCAGTACAAAGGCTTCAAACACCAGCACTGCCGCATTCACCAGCACCCGCGCGGGATGGACGTGCATCCCGATCATGCGGCGGGCGTCCACCGCACGCAGGGTGAACACCAGCGCAAGGCCAAGGAAGGACGCATAGGTCGCGCCCACAGGCCCCCACAGCTTGATGAAAAAGTAGTTCATGATGCAGTTGCTGATAGCACCCGCCATCATGGTGAGCATGCTGCGCTGCGACTTTTTGGTCACAACGTAGACGCTGTTCATAAACTGGTTGAAGCAGCTGCAGGTGGAAGCCAGCACGAGGAACGGCACAAAGTGCCATGCGTAGTAATAGTTGGACTTCATGACGTGCATCACCGGGCGGCACAGCCAGATAATGCCCGCTGCGCAGCAGAACAGCACGCTGGAATAGGTGCGGAAGATCTGGGTAAAGAACCGCGCACGCCCTTCCTCCTCGGTGACGGCGGAAAGCTGCCACGCATCGTAGAAGATCAGACCCAGCGTGGTCAGGATGGTGGGCAGGAAGTAGCCGGTGGAAAGCAGGCCGCTCCATGCGTTGCCGGTACGCCCGTCCAGCCCCTCGCACATCTCGCGCACAAAGAACAGGTCGGACGCATTGATGATCCAGAAACTGATCTGCGCCGGGATCATGGGCAGCGAGAAGTTGAGCATCTGCCGCCACAGCTTTTTGTTGACGCCCTTCAGCTCCACATAGTTCCACAGCTTGCCGGTGAACAGCAAAAACAGCACGCTGGTCAGGTCGCCGCTGATGATGGCCAGCAGGTAGCCGTTGGCGCCCCACTTGAAGCCCACCAGATACAGCACATAGAACGCCATGGTCGCCACGGTGCACAGCACGCCGTCCACTGCCACAAGCTTATTCCACTGGCGGCTGCGCACGAACTGGGTGCACAGGGTGCGCAGGCAGCTCATGAGCACATAAATGTAGATCAGCAGGCCGTACTGCGCCATATCCGGCAAAAACTGGGTGACCGGCCAGCACAACACCAAAATGCCAAAGCCGCCCAGAATGGTCAGCAGGCCGTTGGTGAACACCTGTTTTTCGCTGTTGCCCTTGTCCAGACCAAAGCGGATGATGGCGTTGGACATTCCCATAGACACAAAGGGGATGAGCAGATTGGCGTACTGGCTCAAAATCTTGGACAGACCCAGATCCGAGATCTCCGCCATGGCGTAGGTCAGAAAGGGTTGTACGATCAAAGTGAGCAGCTTGGACGAAAAGCTGGAGATTGCAAAGATCAGGGTATTGCCGGCAAGTTTGGAATATTTATCACCGGTCTTTTTTTCGTTTTCCAAGGGAATTTCCCTCCGTTTTTACGATAGATTATTTTTTCAGCAGCTCCCGCCGGGCCTTCCAGTCCGGCAGCAGCTTTTCCACTTCTGCCCAGAATGCCGGGCTGTGGTTCAACTGCAAAAAGTGGCAGTACTCGTGTACTACCACATAGATCTGCGCCGCCGGGGGCTGGTTATACAGCTGCAAGGCAAAGGTGATCTGCCGCTTAGCCGGGCAGCACACACCCCAGCAGCTTGTCATGCTGCGCACCTTCAGAACGGGCTTCTGCCCGCCCAGCACCCCGGCAAAGGCCGGGTAGACCTTATCGCTCATGGCGGTAAAGTAGGCCAGTGCCGTGGCCTTGTCCGGCAGGTCGGCGTTGTCCCTGTTCCGCTTGGTGATGTTCTTCACCCGGGTATCCCGGATCCACTGGGCGTTTTGCAGCACAAAACGGTCAACCTGTTCCAGACTGGCCGTCAAAGGGATGCTTACCATCACGGTGCCGTTGCTGCGCACCCGCAGATGCAGCTGCTTTACCTTTTTGCGCACCAGCTCGTACTGGATGCCCTCCACGCTGCGCAGCTGGGTGCACGGCTTTGCCGGCATCTCAGGCCTTGCTCCGCATCAGGCGGCCAAGGGGCAGCTGCGCCAGCACCACGGCGGCAAACAGCAGCACGCAGCCGAAAGATTCCCGGATAGAAAGGTTCTGGTGCAGCAGCAGCCAGCCGCCCAAGGCGCTGAATACGCTTTCCAGACACATGATCAGGCTGGCAACGGCGGGGTTCAGGTCCCGCTGACCCAGAATCTGCAGGGTGTAGGCCACGCCGCTGGACATGATGCCGCAGTACAGGATTGGCCCGGCGAAGGTGACAAACTCTGCCATGGCAGGCTGCTCGAACAGCAGCGCCGCCACGGTGCTTTCCACCGACACCACAAAAAACTCCACAAGGCTCAGGCGCACGCCGTCCATCTGCGGGGAGAAATGATCCACCGCCATGATCTGGAAGCTGAACAGCACCGCGCACAAAAGCAGCAGCCAATCGCTGCTCTGGATGCTGCCAAAGCCGTCCTTCATACACAGCAGATACAGCCCTACCACGGCAATGGCCATGCTCACCCACAGCTGTGCGCTGCCCTTGCGGCCCAGAAACAGGCCGAACACCGGCACCAGCACCACATACATGGCGGTCAGAAAGCCCGCCTTTGCGGTAGATGGGTCCAGCGTGATGCCCAGCTGCTGCGCCGCGCTGGCTAAAAACAGCAGCGTGCCGCACATAAGCCCGGCTTTCAGCAGCAGCTTGCGCTCTGCCGCCGTTTTGGGCTTGCCGTCCGGCCTGCCCTGCCGGTGGTGCAAGGCGTCAAACGCCTTAACCGTGGGCAGCAGCACCAGTACCGCCATCCAGCTGCGCCCCGCCAGAAAGGAGAACGCGCCCATGCCGGAACCGGCGCTCTGCGCCACAAAGGCTGTGCCCCAGATCAGGGCACACAGCATCAGCAGCATTGAATTTCTCGTCTGGTTCGTCATCCGGCAATGCCCTCCACCTTCATCAGGCCGTACAGGTAGTACCGGCTGGAATCATACGAGATGGTCACGCGGTACTGCGCCGCCGGGTCCAGCCCGGAAATGGTGCAGCGGTAGTCGGTGCCATCGGTCTTGAAGTAGTAGGTGCTGTCCGGCACATACTCTGCGCCGCCGTCCACCTTTTTCCACAGTGCCACCTTGAACTTCTGGGTGCCCTCGGCGGTGCCGCAGGCCATAATGTTCACACTGCCGCCCGGCACGGTAAAGTAGCCGGTATTACGGCTCCATATCCCGTTGAATACCGCATACAGGCAGCCGTCTGCGGTGGCGGTGGCATACTTTGCCGAGGCATCCGCAATGCCCTGAATGATCAGCGGGTCGGTGGTAGCTTCCGCCCAGCGGGTGGTGTCCTCCTCCTGCACTTCTTCGGAGTGGCCTGTCACCTTCTGCGCCACCTTTTTCAGGGTCTCCTTGCAGCCGGTCAGGCTAAGCACCATCACCGCCGCCAGCAGCAGTGCCAAAAGCTGTTTTTTCATCTTCATAGCTTTCCTCATAGAAACAAAGAAACTTTTCTTTTTCGTGTGTCTCTGCCAACGGGCAGATACAAGTTAAGTATACCGCATTTTGCCGCTCTGCACAAGATACCTGTCTTTATTTTGTGCGGTTTGTCGCCTGTTTCTGCACAAATTTTCACCCATTCAGCGCCCGCAGCGCCGCGCACTCGGCCTCGGCCAGCGCGGGAGCCTCCGGCCCGAACAAACTGCCGTAGCGGTACAGTGCCCAGCCGCCCGCCGCCTGCTGCCGTAAGTCCTTTACCTGCGCCGCCAGCGCGCTGCCGGTGCTCCAGCCAGACACGCTGTCCGGGTTCGCGCCGCCATCCCCGGTGCCCACCCGGTACGCACCCAGCCCGAAGTACAGCGCCACATCTCCCGCCCGAGGGTAGGCAAGCCACGCCGGGACGATGTTTTCAAAGGCAAAGCGGGTGCTGCCGGAGTGCAGGGTAAAGCCGTAGCCCCAGTACACCTGCGGGCAGAGGTAGTCGATGACCTTTTCCTCCCCGCCCGCCGCCAGCCACGCGGTCACATCGCTGTACTGCTGGTCAAGGTCGTTGTCCGGGTTGCCCTGCGGGCTGATGCCGAACCGCAGGGTGGGGTCTGCCGCCTTTACAGTGCGATACACTTTCGCCACCAGCGCGGTAACGTTCTGCCGCCGCCACGCGGCAAGGTCGGCTGCGCCGCTTGCCGCAAACTGCACCGCGTCCACGGCGGCGTCGGTGGTGGGGTAAAAATAATCGTCAAAGTGGATGCCGTCCACCGGGTAGTTCTGCAAAAGCTCCGCCACCCCCTGCACCACATAGTCTGCGGCGGCAGGCACGGCGGGGTTCAGGTACAGCCCCTCCCCGGCGGTGCACAGCCAGTCCGGGTGGGTGTTTGCCAGATTATTCTCTGCCAGATTCGGCGGCATCGCCGCCGAGGAGCGCAGACGGTAGGGGTTGACCCACGCTTCCACCCCGATGCCCCGGCGGTGCGCCTCGGTCAGAAAGACATCCAGCGGGTCAAAGCCGGGGTCCTTGCCCTGCACCCCGGTGCACAGATGGCTCCACGGGAACAGGCTGCTGCAGTACAGCGCATCCCCAAAGGGGCGCACCTGCGCCAGCACGGTGTTCAGCCCCAGCCCTGCGCAATTGTCCAGCAGCTGCGCCGCCCCGGCACGGAAGGTGTCCTCGGTGGAGAAATCCAGCAGCGCCCAGTCCAGATAGCTCACCCACACCGCCCGCCACTCCCCGGCGGGCAGGGCGGGGTTGGGTGCCGGGGGCGTATCCTGCCCGGAGGCAGCAGTGTGGTCTGCATCGCTTTTCTGCCGCAGGTACCACCCCGCCGCAGCACAGGCGGCAACGCCCGCCCCGGCCAGAAAGGCTCTGCGCCCAAAGCGGCGTTTCGCCTTGGTTTTAGACGTCCTGCGGCGCTGGGTCACAGGGTCTCCTCCTGCATCTTATACAGGGTAAGTCCCGCCCAGCCCCGGGCACAGGTCAGCAGCACGAACAGGATATTCGTCCAGAAGGCAAGGCCGCTCATGCCCGCGTACTTGGTCAGCATCCAGAACACCAGCCGCAGCACCTCGGCGGCGCTCACCAGCTGCAACTGCCGCTGGATGGGTCTGCCGCGCTCATACTCCGTTGCCAGCAAAGCAGGCCACACCAGCGCCGAGCAGATATCCCCCGCCCAGCCGCTGGCACCCAGCTTGCTGAGCATCAGCACCACGAACACGCCGGTGTAGTTGCGCTTTTCCCTTGCCGGTGCGCCCTTTTGTGCCGCCAGAAACAGCACTGCGATGCCGGTAAGGCAGAACACGATCATTTCCAGCCCGGAAAAATCCATCCCGCCCAGCACGGCAAAGCCGCCCAGCATGGACACTGCCGCTGCAGCCAGCAAAAAGAAATACCATGTCTTGCGTGTAAATTTAAGCTTCATGAAGCCCTCCCCCGGGCGTTTGCGCCCGGCTTGCAGAAAAATTTAAAAAAGAATTATAAATATTATAGCACAAACCCCCGCAGGTTGTGTTACAATAAGGAAAACTCTTTTGGGGAGGGTCTTTCCATGAACGCTGTCGTTTCCGTCTGTCTTTTAGCCTGTGCGCTGGGCATCATCGTGTATCTGCTCTCCCGGCGGGAGACAACCCGCCGCAGCCAGTACGGCCCCGCCGGCCTGTCCGAGTTCCGCACCGGCCTTGCGCTGGACGAGTGCTTTGACCGTCTGGACTCCTGCAGCGACACCGACCTCTTTGCCTACGAGTGCCGCCGGGAGAACGACGGCAGCTTTCTGCTACACCTGACGCTGCACCAGCCCAGCCAGCAGCCGCTGGACACTTTGTACACCCTGCGGCTGGACCCCGGCCGCCAGACCGTGGTGACTTTGATCTTTATCCGGGAGGCCTTTGGCTACAAAGAGCCGCTGTTCCCGCCCGCCATGCTGGACGAATTTATGCTGCAAAAGCTGGATGCTCACCGCACCAAATGATTTTTGCGGAAAATGCTTTCCTTTTTGCGCAGTTTTTGTTATACTAGTGCGTGTTGCAGCAATGCAGCACCCCTGCGGGCCAGTAGCTCAGCTGGTCAGAGCTGGCGGCTCATAACCGCTTGGTCGCGGGTTCAAGTCCTGCCTGGCCCATACGAAAAAAAGACACCCTTCCGGGTGTCTTTTTTGTATTTCAGGCGCTTTTATTCCCCATCCTCTGCGGGCAGCTGGTTCCACAGGCGGTAGTAGACGCCCTGCTTTTCCAGCAGCTGGGCGTGGGTGCCCTCTTCCACGATGCCCTCCTCGCCCAGCACAAGGATGCGGTCGTAGTCCTTGATAGTGGTCAGGCGGTGGGCGATGGTCAGGGTGGTGCGGCCGTGCGCCAGCTTTTCAAGGCTCTGTCCCACAAGGATCTCGCTCTCGTTGTCCAGCGCACTGGTGGCCTCGTCCAGGATCAGGATGGGCGGGTTCTTCAAAAACACCCGGGCAATGGCGATGCGCTGCTTCTGTCCGCCGGACAGCTTGACGCCGCGCTCGCCCACATAGGTGTCGTAGCCATCCTTCAACGCAAGGATAAACTTTTCCGCGCCCGCCAGACGGGCGGCGGCTTCGATCTCCTGCCGGGTAGCGCCGGGCTTGCCATAGGCGATGTTCTGCGCCACCGTGCCGCTGAACAGGTACACGTCCTGCTGCACGATGCCGATATCCTGCCGCAGGCTCTTCAGGGTGACCCGGCGGATATCCTGCCCGTCAATGAGGATGCGGCCGCTGGTCACCTCGTAAAAGCGGGGGATCAGGTTGCACAGGGTAGTTTTACCGCCGCCGGAGGCACCCACCAGCGCCAGACGCTCTCCGGCGCGGATGTCCAAGCTGACGTCGTGCAGCACCTTGTTGTGGTCGTCCGGGTACTCAAAGCACACCTTCTCGAACCGGATCTCGCCGGGGCCGGGCTGCAATGGCACTGCGTCCGGTGCGTCCTTGATGGCAACCGGGGTGTCCATGATCTCGGCAAAGCGCTCGATGCCGGTCATGCCGCGCTGGAACTGCTCGGCAAACTCCACGATGCGCCGGATGGTGGCGATAAGGGTGGTGACGTAGAGCATATAGGCCACCAGATCGCCGGCGGTAATTTTACCGTACACCAGCGACAGGCCGCCCGCCAGAATGACCACCAGATACATCAACCCGTCAAACAGACGGGTGGAGGTGTTGAACGCACCCATGGCGTAGTAGCCAAGGGTCTTGATCTGCTCAAAGGCGCGGTTGCCCCTGGCAAATTTTTCCCGCTCCTCGTCCTCGGCGGCAAAGGCCTTGACCACGCCCTGTCCCAGCAGGCTGTCCTCGATGGTGGAGTTCAGCTCACCGATCTGGACGCGCTGCTGGCGGAAGCGTGCCCGCAGACGGCCGTTCAGGTACACCGACACCACGCCCATCAGCGGCACACAGGCAAACACTGCCAAGGTCAGCGGGATGCTTGCGCGGCACAGGATGACAAAGGACGCCACGATCTTGATGCCCGCGATGAAAAACTCCTCCGGGCAGTGGTGGGCGAACTCAGTCACGTCAAACAAATCGTTGGTGATGCGCCCCATGATGGTGCCCACCTTGGTGTTGTTGTAGTAGGTGTGATCCAGCTGCAACAGGTGGTCAAAGGCATCCCGGCGCATATCCGTTTCGATATGCACGCCCATGATATGGCCGATGCTGGACATATAGTAGCTGGCTGCGCCGTCGATGATGCGCAGCACAAAGTAGAGCGCCGCCAGCTTCAGCACGATGCCCGCCGTCAGGGTGATGCCCACCCCCATGGCGGAGTTTGTGATGGTGCTCATGATCTTGGGCAGCACGATATCGCACAGGGTCGTCAGCGCTGCACAGAACAGATCAAGGCACAGCACCATCTTATAGTTTGCCAGATACGGCAGAAAACGCCGGATCAGCGCACCGCTGCTTGCGTGGTGCGCCCCGGGGTCGTTGGTTTTGGTTTTCGGTTTTTTAGACATGATACCTCCGTTGTAAACCCTCTCCGTCTTTGCTTCGCAAATCCACCTCTCCCGAAAGGGAGAGGTTTTACGCAGCTGCCGGTCAGCCCGCATAAGCTCCCCCTTTCGGGGGAGCTGGCGAGCGAAGCGAGACTGAGAGGGTTCGTTTTTTACTTTTTACTGTAATCCCGCTCACCGTAGATGGCGGTACCGATGCGCACAAGGGTAGCGCCCTCCCGGATGGCGTTCTCAAAATCGCCGCTCATGCCCATGGAAAGGGTCTGCATCTCCACGTTGCGGTAGCCGCGCTCCCCTGCCCGGACGAACAGCTGATACACCTGCGCCAGATACCGGCGGTTCTGGGCATCGTCATCGTTTACGGGTGGAATCGCCATCAGACCCTTGACCCTGATATGCTCCTGTGCGGCGGCGGTGTCCAGCAGCGGCCAGAGCAGTTCCGGCGCGGCGCCGGTCTTGCTCTCTTCCCCGCCGATGTTCACTTCCAGCAAAATGTCCTGCACGATGCCGGCCTTGGCGGCTTCCTTCTCGATGGCCAGCAGCAGATGCTCACTGTCCACGCTCTGGATCAGGCTTGCCCGCCCCAGCACCTTTTTGATCTTATTGGTCTGCAAGTGGCCGATAAAATGGCTGGGCTTGCCGCAGTAAGCCCCGGCATCGTAGTTTGCGCACAGCTCCTGCACATGGTTTTCGCCAAACAAGTCAATAGGCAGGGCGGCACTGGCGGCAATGGTCTGCGCCGTGCGGGTCTTGCAGGCGGCGCACAGCTGCACCGCCGCCGGGTCGCGCCCGGCTTCCCGGGCGGCGGCGGCCATCTTTTCCCGGATCTCGGCCACAGCCTGCCGCATCTGTTCCAAATTCTTTTCTGCCATCTCGCTCAGTCCTCCTCGGTATAGCGGGCGCGTTCGCCGCCGATCAGCTTCGGACGGGTGTAGGCACACAGAATGTTTGCTTCGCCGATCTTATTAAGGCTCAGCCGCACCGGCACTGCCACCCGCTTCAGATGCATCCCGATCAGGGTGCCGCCGATATCCATGCCCGCGTTGGCGCGGATCTCTTCCACAGCCACCGGGTCTTTGAAGTTCTTCCAGCAGGTAGTGGCCCAGCTGCCGCCCGCATGGGGACGGGGCACGACGCACACTTCCTCCCAGCCGTATTTTTCTGCGGCTTCCCGCTCAAGGATGATGGCACGGTTCAGGTGCTCGCAGCACTGGGCTGCCAGCCAGATGCCTTTTTCCGCCAGCACCGGCGCAGCGCCCGCGTACAGCGCCCGGGCAGCTTCTATGCTGGAATCCTTGCCGATGTGACCGCCCACCATCTCACTGGAAGAGCAGCCCACCACGAGCACATCTCCCTTTTTCAGCTTTGCCGCAGCCACCAGCTCGGTCATGGCCTGCCGCGCTTCGGTCTCGATCTGTTTTGCAAATGCTTCGGTCATACAAAAACACCTCGCTTATCGGTTTGCAGCCAGCAGGCTGTTTGCCCCTGCTGCACCGAAATATACTTTACTTTCCACCGGGCACACCGCCGCGCAGCTGTCCTGTGCAAGGCCGGTAAAGGTCTGCTCCCAAGCCCCGGTGGCAAGGCTCACTGCTTCGGCGCAGGGTGCGTCTGCCGTGCACCGGAACAGCCGCTCCTGCGTATTCTGCCCCGCCCGCAGGGCGATGCCCCGCAGCAGGGTGCTGTCCGCGTTCTTTTCCAGCCAGCTGCTGCGCGCCCAGCGGTAGCTGATGTACAGCGTGCCGTCCGTGTCCGCAGCTAGCGCACCGGGATAGCCCGGCAGACCGGCAAAGGCGGCGATGCAGCCACGTCCCCCGGCGGTCAGTTCCCGGGCGTCGGCATCCACTGCCCAGATGCAGCGGCTGCCAAGGTCGGAGACATACAGGGTGCTGCCGTCCGGGCTGAGCGCCAGACCCGCAGCGCCTGCTACCCCGCCCAGCACCTTTTCCACCGTGCGGGCGGCGGGGTCGTATACATACACGCAGCCGGTAGCAGTGTGCGCCAGCAGCTCGGTGCGCAGGGCGCTTTCCAGCCCGTTCTCTGCGCCTGCCGCCGCAGCCACCGCAAAGTATACCTTGCCCGCCGGGCTTACCTCCACGGCAGATACCGCCCCCAGCGGCGCACCGTCCAGCTGGGTGACCACCTGCTCCACCGCTGCGCCCCAGCTGTCGTGCTTGGCGCGGCACAAGGTTCCCCCGGCGGTGGTCAGCTGGGTCAGCCACACATCCCCGGCGGCATCAAAGGCAAAGCCGGTCAGCTCGCCCTCCACGCTCAGGATGGCGGCAGCGTGCCCGCCATCGGTGCGCACAAGGTCGCTGGTGCGCTTTTTCAGGGCAGCACCGTTCCATGCGGCGGCATACAAAAGGCCGTCCTTGGCGCGGATGCAGTCCACGCCCTGATACTCCCCCAGCTCCAGCCGGGTCTTACGGTCGGTGGAAACTGCCGTCTGCATCGCGCCCGTCTCCTGCCGGAGGTCGGGTGCTTTATAAGCCTGCGGCGGGGTGTCGATGGGACGGAAACCCAGCGCATACACCAGCACCAGCAGGATGCCCACCCCGAACACCGTGCTGGCGGTGCGGAACCGCTTGAGCATGGCATCCCGCTCGATAGCCATCTGGGCGGCATACTCTGCCCGGCGGCGCGCCGCCATGGCGTTGGCGCGGTTGGCACGCCGCATCCACCGGTCCACGAACAACGCCACCCGCGGCCCTACCGTGAGGGACGCAATGGCCAGTATGAGCAAAAATTCGATCAGTCCGATTCGCATAAGCGCTTATCCTTATCTCTGAAAAACCTGCGGACAGCGCACTGTCCTTTATCGCTAAAGTATAGCATTCCTGCGCAAAAAGGGCAAGCGGGGACAAAAAGAACTGCTGCACAGCATCGTGCGGCAGCTCCGGTTTTCAGGTCCTCTTTCTCAGCCGTCCCTCGATCCGACCGCGCAGAGGGCAGTACCATGTATAATAGTGCTTCTTCAGCAGCCGCTGCAAAATGCGGCTGACCGCGCTGGGCTTCGGCTTCCAGCTTTCGGCATAGCGGTGGATGGAGTAGGTCTTGGGCGTTACCCGAAGCTTCCGGCTGCAAAGATCCATCGGGCAGAAATACTCTGCCGGAAAGATTTCCATTTCCTCGATGCTCTGCCTTGTTCCGTCCTTGCGCACGCCCAGTGCCTGCAACACCCTTGTGTTCCGCTCCGGGCAGGGCGTCAGGTCCGCGCTGCCGTCCGCCTTTAAAAAATCCAGTGCATCGTAATCCCGCAGCAGCGCCTGCACCACCGGGTTGCCCTTGCGTGCCCCGAACCCCAGCCCGGTGGCTACCTCGTTATTGGTCTGAAAACCCATAAACCCGGGCATCTCCAGCAGCTCGTCCAGCGGGCGCACCAGCTCCACATCCGTGTCCAGATAAATGCCGCCGTACTCGTACACCACCGCCAACCGCGCATAGTCCGATACAAAGGCATATTTCTTTGCCTCGTAGGCCTGCTGCACATAGCGGTTTTTGCTGATATCAAAATTCTGCTCGTTCCATTCGATGATCTTGTAATCCGGGCAGTATTTCTCCCAGCTTTCCATACATTTCCGGTTCTCCGGGCTGATAGTCCCACCGCCGAACCAGCAGTAATGGAGGATCTTGGGGATGCTCATGAGCACTTCTCCTTTTTCTCTGCAAATTTCCTGATCGTTACGACCTTATTTTACAAAAGTCCGCATTTTCTTGTCAAGTTTCCCCAGCGTATTTTTCCGTGTCTCCCTGTAAAAAGATTGCCGCCCCGCCGCCCGGTGTGGTATACTGGGTGCAGACGGTTTTGTTTTTCCAAACCATTCACTTAAAATTCACAGCTTTTTCCAATTCTTGCATTAAAATAAAGTCGTATACTGAACTATGATAGGAGGAGTCCTGTTTTATGGCAAAGATCCTGATCGTTGACGATGAGCCCCGCATCCGGGAGCTGATCCACGAGCATCTGCAATATTCCGGTTACGTCTGCGAGGAAGCCGGGGACGGCTCTGCGGCGCTGGCACAGCTGTCCGGCGGCGGGTTTGATCTGGTGATCTTAGACCTGATGATGCCCTTTATGGACGGCATGACCTGCCTGCGGGAGATGCGCGCCCGCCACATCAACACCCCGGTCATCATCCTGACCGCCCGGGGCGAGGAATACGATAAGCTGGCCGGGCTGGAAAGCGGCGCAGACGACTATGTGGTAAAGCCCTTCTCCCCCCGGGAACTGGTGGCGCGGGTGCGCGCGGTGCTGAACCGCACCATGCCCCGCACCACCGAGGCCGCCGATACCATGACCTTTGGCGAGCTGACCATCGACACTGCCAGTCATACCGTACGGGTGTCCGGCGAGGAGGTGGCCCTGACCCCCAAGGAGTTTGACCTGCTGGTATTTCTGGCCTCCAATAAGGGCATTGCCCTGAGCCGGGAAAAGATTTTGCAGAAGGTGTGGAACTACGACTACTTCGGCGAGGACCGCACCGTGGACACCCATGTAAAGATGCTGCGCGGCCATTTGGGCAAATGCCGCAGCTATATTGCTACGGTATGGGGCATCGGCTATAAGTTCGACCCCGATGCCGCCCGTTGACTGAAGGAGCGTGCGGAGCATGCGGCAAACCACCAAAGCACGGCATACCCTTGGCATCCGCGGGCAGCTGATGTGGTTTTTGTGCTTCATCTGCCTGTTTCTGCTGGGGCTGTTCTGGCTGCTGTCCACCCAGCTGCTGGAGCCTTTGTACACCAAGCACATCGAGACCCAGCTCACCAATCAGGCTGACAGCATCGTGGAGCGGCTGGACGATGCTATTGCCGAGGGCAAGGTGCTGTCCAGCTGGTCCTTCGGGCAGCTGTCGGTCAACAGCGATTTTTTTGATAAACTCACGCTGGAACTGTACACCAAGGGCACCTTGAACAGCTTCTGCGTGGATATCTCGGACACTACCCTGCACACCATTTATAAGATCGAGAACCAGTCCTTCTGCAACCTGCACGGCACCTATCTTTCGGATTCTGCCAACAACGATAAGATCATTGCCACTGCCCTTGCCATGCGGCGCAAATGCCGCAGCATGGGCAGCTTTGTGCAGACGCTCAACCCGCCCCGGCTCTCCGGCTCGGCGCAGCTATTAGTAGGGCGCACCACGGCAGACGGCAGCTACACCGTGCTGGTGACCACCAGCCTTGTGCACGTTGCCGAGGCTGGCAAGGTGCTCAGCACCCTGCTGCCGCTGGCAGCGGCGCTGATCTTCGGCTTTGCCATGTCGGCGGCGTGGCTGTTCAGCGAGTGGTTCACAAAACCGCTGCGCCAGCTTTCCAGCGCCGCACGGCAGATGGCGCTGGGCAACTACGCCGTGCAGGTGGACAACCGCCGCAACGACGAGCTGGGCGACCTTGCCCGGGACTTCAACCACATGGCCGAGGAGGTGCAGCACGCGGTGCAGATGCAGCGCGATTTGCTGGCCAACGTCTCCCACGACCTGCGCACCCCGCTGACCCTTATCAAGGGCTACGCCGAGACGGTGCGCGACCTGACCGGTGACGACAAGGCCCACCGGGACGAGCAAATGAACATCATCGTGGACGAGGCCGACCGCCTGACCGCGCTGGTGTCCAGCGTGATGGAGCTGAGCAAAGTGACCAGCGGCACCTATAAGTGCGAGCGGGTGCACTTTGACATGGGGCAGCTGTGCGATGAAGTAAGCGAGCGCTACGACGCAGTCTGCGCCCAGAACGGCTGGCAATTGCAGCTGGAGCTGCCGGAAGAAGAGCTGCCAGTCTATGCCGACCCGGACATGATGCAGCGGGCGCTGCACAATCTGCTGGGCAACGCCATGCACCACATCGGCCAAGACGGCATTTTTATCCTGCGTGCCTTCCGCTGCACCGAGGGCGTGCGGGTAGAGGTGGAGGACCACGGCCCGGGCATTGCCGCCGCCGACCTGCCCTATATCTTTGACCGGTACTACCGCTCCCGCTCGGACGCCGGCAAGCAGGGCACCGGTCTGGGGCTTTCCATCACCAAGGCCATCTTCCAGCAGCACAGCTTCCGCTTCGGCGTACAAAGCACCGTAGGCAAGGGCACCACCTTCTGGTTCGTCATGAGCGATCTGCCCTATGTGGACGATTTTGAGGGCAAGTGAGCACCCCCTGTGATACAGAAAAAGCACCGGCAGTTTTCCAGATCTTCCAATCGGGAAACTGCCGGTGCTTTTATTATGTTCCGCTCTCTGCTGTATGGTAGATGCCAAAGGTGTTGTCCGGGGCGGGCATCTCCACCCGGGAGGCGCGGTCGTTCACCGCCCACATCATCGCGCCCATGGCACCCAGCACCACCAGAATGATGAGCCATTTTACTGCATTGGGTAATTTTTTCATTCCGTTATCCTTTCCGTAGTCTCTATGCGGCATTTCTGCCGGGCAGCGCGCAGCAGCGCGGCGGCTTCGGCAGCCGAAAGCGCCTGCACCCAGCCGGAGCGCTCCCCTGCGCCCGCACCGGTGCTGCCTGCCTCGGCAAAGCCGGCCAGCGCCGTGTCGGTGCGGTCGTTCCAGCCGGCAAAGCCCTCCGGCGCAATGTGCGCCCCAAGACGGCAGTCCAGCACCGCCGTTTTGCCGGTAGGCCGCCACGGTCTGCCCAGATACACGCTGCCCGCCGGGCAGTCCGAGACAAAATCGCAGTCCCAGAACACAAAGCCCAGCCCATCTGCCGCACCGGAGGGCGCGGTGACCCAGCTGTGCGCAAGACCGTTATTCACCGTGCGCAGGGTGCAGTACTCAAACAGGGCGTCCGCCCCGCCAAAGATAAAATCGATATCTCCGGCAATTTCACATTTGTGGTAATACTGCGCGCTTGCCCGGCGGGGTGCCAGCACCCGCGGGCCCAGAAAGCCGTCCTTCTCCCGCTCCTTCTCCGGCAGAGGGGCACAGAACAAGGTATCCTGATTGCCCAGCAGCCGCACGCGGCTGAACGCCGCCCGGGCACTGTCCACATAGGCAGCGATGGCCTGTCCCGCCTTTGCGCCGGGGCCTGCGTCATTCTCGATGGTCATATCCTCCACCCGCAGCTTTTCGCCGCTGAAAAAGGCGGTGTAGCTGCGGAAGGTGTGGGTGGGACGCCCGTCCGGGTGCGGCAGCTTGCCGCCATCGTTCCATACCAGCCGGGTGGCATCCATGCCCGCGCCCGCAAAGGTGATATCCTTCTTCTCACAAACCAGCTTTTCCCGGTAAATACCCGGCGCGATGCGGATGACCGCAGGGCAGTCGTAGGGCACCGCCAGCACCGCCTCGGAAATGGTGGTAAACTGTCCGCTGCCGTCGGGTGCAACGTTGATGGTAAGCATAAGCCGCCTCCTGCGCCCGGCACTGCCGGGCTGAAAAATATGCTTCCAGTATACCCCTCCTTCCCGCAAATTGCAACGGAAACTCTGCCGCCGTTACCCGCTCTTTTCCAGCCGAAGCACGGCGGCGGTGATATCATCCGGGCGGCCGGTCTTTTGTGCGCGGATGCGGGCGGTCTGCACCAGTGTTTCGGCCAGCTTTTCCGGCGCGTCTCCCGCCGCCGCCGAAAGCTCCACCTGCTTTGCCACCCAGCCCGCGCCGTCCACCAGTAAGCCGTCCGATACCAGCACTGCGTAATCCCCGGCGGTCAGGTGCACCACCCGGCTCTGCCCGTTCACCCCGCCCAGCACCCCCATGGGCAGGGTAGCTTCGCCCACAGCCCGCACCCGCCCGCCGTGCACCAGAAACCCCGGGGCAGCCCCGGCCTTGAACAGCCGCGCCGTGCCGGTGTATAAGTCCACGCTGATGAGGTCCAACGTTGCGCCGCTCTCGTCCTCACTTTTCAGCGCCAGCGCCACGTTCACCAGCCGCGCCGCCAGCTCGGCGGTAAAGCCCGCCTTGAGCAGCCGGGCGGTCAGCTCTGCCGCCAGATTGCCGTCCACCGCCGCCGGGCGTCCGGTGCCCATGCCGTCACATAAGATCATCTGCGCCGCCGTAGGGCTGCAAAACTGCTGCACTGCATCGCCGGAGACTTCGCCCCGGGCGGCAGCGCTTGCCGCCCCGAACACCGCCCGCAGCGCCGGTCTTTCGCTGAACAGCAGGGTGGTCATGCCCTTGCAGGAGAGCACCTGCGGCACCTCCAGCGTGCGGCGGCAGATATGCCCCACCTCCCCCGCCAGCGCCGCCAGCTCCTGCGGGGTGAACCGGGTGCGCGGCAGGGTGACGGCGGCATGGGTGCGGCCAAGGTCGTCCAGCGTGACGGCGCACTCCTGCGGCGGCGCCCCCAGCCCGGTGAAGAACTCCGCCACCCGGCTGGATTTATAAGGCTCGGGGTCGCCGGGGCGTCCCAGCTGCTCGCTGAGCACCCCAAGTGCTTCAGCTACGGCGCTGTACTGCTCGGTCAGGGCGGTGCGCATGGCTTCGGAATGGATGCGCGCTTCCTTGCGGCTGCGGTACAGCGCAAAGCTGCGCCCCGCCGCCGCGCACAGCGCCGCCGGGTGGATGCAGCGGGACAATTGCCCAGGCAATTGCGCTGTTTCCACGCTGCCATTCTGTTCCAGCAGCGGACGCAGCGCTTCCATGCCCGCCATGGTGGCGGTGTATTCCTGCTTCCAGCAGGTCTCCCGCCGTCCGCAGTTAAAACAAAGCGTATCATGTACATTGTCTATGACCCAGCGGAAACCCTCCCGCCGCCGGGGCAAACCCTCGTAGACTGCGTTCACTGTCTCCGCCAGCGAGGAAAGGCTCTGCGCCACGGCTTCCAGCCGGGTAGATGCCGCCGCACTGCGGGCGGGCGCGGGGGTGTTTTTCCCGCTCTGTGAGGGTTCCGCCACCGGAGCCAGCCAGCCGCCGGGCAGCAGGCAGACCACCGCCATGCCGCCGCAGGCGCTGAACAGCAGCCCAAAGGCATTTCCGGGCGGCTGCACGCAGAGTACCCCGGATACGCACCCGCCCGCGTAGGCAGCAAGCGTTTCCACCCGCCGTCCGGGTGCCAGCACCGCCGCCGCTGCCGTGGCACAGCCAAGCCCCGCTGCCGCCGGGGCAAGGGCGGGGTCTGCGGCGCAGAGGGCGGCGCCCAGCACCGCGCTGCCGCTCAGAGCGGCAAACTTCTGCGCCCGGCAGCAGAGTGCCAGCTCTGTGGCGGCACACGCCAATGTCCCGGGCGAAAACCACCCCCACCGCACACTGCCCAGCGCCGCCGCCACGGCTGCGCCCACCAGCAGCGTGCCCATGCCCGGGCGCTCCGGGGCAAATTTGCGCAGCCCGAAGCCGATTGCCGCCGCAAGCAGGGCGTCTGCCGCGCTGTACAACAAAAGGTCTGCCCCGCCGCTGCTGCCCAGCGCAAAGCACAGCGCCATGCCGGTCAGGGTGCCACAGCCCGCCAGCGCGGCGGGTACAAACTTTTGCGGCAGCAGCCAGCGGGCTGCCACGGCAGCGCCCAGCGCACACAGCTGACACAGGCTGCGCAGCGAAAGCGCCCCTAGTCCATGGAGCAGCAGCCCCAGCGCCGCCCCTGCCGCACAGGGGGCAAAGCAATCCTCTGCCAGCCCAAGGGTCAGCCCCAGCCCAAAGGGCATCAGCGCCCCGTACAACACCGCCCAGCCGCCTGCAAAGCCGATGCCCACCGCTGCCAGCCGCCGCGCCGCCGGGCGCAGCATCGCCCGTGCCGCCAAGGGCGAAGGCTGCAAGCACCGCCCGTCCGAAGATAAAACGCCCATCCGCTCTGTCATAAAAATCCCCCGCTTTCCGGCGGGGATTTTTGTTCTGTTCCCCGCACTGTCTGCATATACTGTAACGCGGGGCAGCGGCAGTTTTTGGCGCGGTGCATAGAACCGCCCCAAACCCGCCCAAAGACGCAAAAAAGCCCTGCGACCGTCATTTTGCCGCAGGGCTTTAGGGGTATTTTGTAAAACTTAACCGTTCAGCTTTGCAATGGCAGCCTGCACGCGCTGCAGGGTCTTTTCGCGGCCCATCATGCAGGCAAGGTCGGTGCCACCGCCGGGGGTACGCTGCTTGCCGGACAGGGCAATGCCCAGCGGGTAGAGCAGCCAGCCGTTCTTTTTGCCCAGCTCCTCGGCCTTTGCCTTGCAGACATCGAACACGGCATCGCGGTTTGCAAAATCCAGAGCCTCGTCGCTCAGCACCGGCAGCAGGGCTTCCAGCGCTTCCTTGGCCGTTTCCGGGGTGGTCTTTTGCTTTTTGTTGGCATACAGGCTCACGTCGTACTCCGGCATGGCGTCAAAGAAATCCAGCTGCTCGGGGATCTCGCCCAGCACCTCGCACCGGGGCTGCAGGTTTGCGCACAGCAGCTTTTTGTCGATGGCGCTGTGCACGGCGCTGTCGATCCACGGCTCGGCCTTTTTCTGGAACTCCTCGGGGCTGAGGCGGCGGATATACTCCGCATTGATGGCACGCAGCTTGAGGGGGTCGAAGATGGCGGGAGACTTGGAAATGCCCTCCGGGGACCAGATCTTGACCAGCTCCGGCAGGGAGAAGATTTCCTGCTCGGCGTACTCGCCGCGGGGGCTCCAGCCCAGCAGACAGATATAGTTCAGCACCGCCTCGGTCAGGTAGCCCTTTGCCACCAGATCCTGATAGCTGGCATCGCCGTTGCGCTTGGACAGCTTATTCTGTGCGTCCTTCATCACCGGCGGGCAGTGGATATAGGTGGGGATGTCCCAGCCAAAGGCCTGATACAGCAGGTTATACTTGGGGGTGGAGGACAGATATTCGCTGCCGCGGATGACGTGGGTAATGCCCATCAGGTGGTCGTCCACAACGTTAGCAAAGTTGTAGGTGGGCATCCCGTCGGTCTTGATGAGGATCTGGTCGTCCATCTCGCTGTTGTTCACCTCGATGTGGCCGTACACCACATCGTCAAAGCCGGTCACGCCCTCGCGGGGGATCTTCTGGCGGATGACGTAAGGCTCGCCTGCGGCAAGGCGCTTTTCCACTTCCTCCTTGGGCAGCTCGCGGCAGCAGCCGTCGTAGTGGGTCATCTCACCGGCAGCGCGCTGCTCGGCGTGCAGGGCTTCCAGACGCTCCTCGGTGCAGAAGCAGTAATAGGCCTTGCCCTCTGCCACCAGCTGCTCGGCATACTGCTTGAACATGCCCATGCGCTCGCTCTGCACATAGGGGCCCACGGGGCCGCCGATATCCGGGCCCTCGTCCCACAGAAGGCCGGTCTCTCGCAGGGTGTTGTAGATGACATCCACAGCGCCCTCCACATAGCGGCCCTGATCGGTATCCTCGATGCGCAGGATGAAGGTGCCATCCTCATGCTTGGCCATCAGGTAGGTGTACAGGGCAGTACGCAGGTTGCCAACGTGCATATAACCCGTGGGCGAGGGTGCAAAACGGGTGCGGACTTTATTGCTCGGCATAGAAAAACGCTCCTTTATTCTCATGCAAAAAATTTGCGGATAGCTATGTTTTATTGTACTTATTCTGCGCAGTTTTGTCAATGCGGGATAATATCATGCACCCATGCAAAAAGGGGCTGCTGCATCAAATGCTGTGCAGCAGCCCCTTTTTATAATATTATTCTCCGTCCTTCGGGTCATCCAGATGCTCGCGCCGTTTGCGTGTCAATGCGGCGCACAGCTGCAGCAATGCAAAGCACAGGATGCCGGTAAAAACACCGGCAAAAACAGCACCGATCCAGTATCCATAGGAAAAACCGCAGATCAGCGTAACCGCCACCGCAGCCACCAGAGAATACACGGCATTGGCCGGGGCCTTATCCGAAAGGTGGCGATCCCACAGACCATTGCGCAGACACGCGACAACCGTATAGATACAGCCGATCATGAATACGACCCACTCTCCGGCAGCCTTGTCCGCAGCCCCGAACACCGTCTGCACGATCCACGCCGCCAGAAGGCTGCCCCACAACAGCCAGAAGCCATGGCTTTCAATTTTGCGCATGGTCTGCTCCTGCATCTCGTCCAACCGGTTTTTCTTGCTGTATAGTGAAAATTTCATAGTTCATTCCTCCCAGAACAGTTCATCCAGTGTCTTATCCAGAATTTTACAGATACTGCGGCAAAGGTTGATGGTGGGGTTGTACTCCCCTTTTTCAATGGCGTTGATGGTCTGGCGCGAAACCCCTGCCGCCTCGGCAAGCGCTCCTTGCGTCATATCCTTTTCCGCACGGGCGGCCTTTAATTTCAGGTTCTTCGGCATTGATATGCTCCTTTTCTGCCGGGTCGGCATTTGTTTTATCCTCTGGACATATAGTAGCATTTACCATTCTAAATGTCAAGTATATATTACAAAAAGTTTTTATGAGCAGACAAAAAGCACCCCAGCTGTTTTCAGCCGGGGTGCTTTGCGGTTACGATTATTTCAGCACAACTTCGCCGTTTTCATCGGCATCCACCACAAGGGTGCCGCCGGATGCCAGCGTGCCGTCGATCAGGCGCTCGGCGGCGGGGTCCTCCACCGCCTTGCGGATGGTGCGGCGCAGATCGCGCGCGCCAAAGCGCCCGCCCTGACTCTTTTGCACCAGTGCCTTGAGCGCTGCCGGGGTGTAGCTGTAAGCGATGCCTTTGGCTTCCATGCCGGGCTTGTACTCGTCCAGCATCAGGGCGGCGATGCCCTGCAGGGTCTCCTCGGTCAGAGGCTTGAAGGCGATGACCTCGTCCACACGGCCAAGGAACTCCGGGCGCAGGAACTGTGCCAGCGCCTTGCGGGTCTTTTCCTCGCTGCGCTGGGCGTCGCTCTTGTTAAAGCCAAGGCTGCCCGCGCTCTGGTCGCTGCTGCCGGCGTTGGAGGTCATGCAGATGACCGTGTTGGAGAAATCCACCGTGCGTCCCTGCGCATCGTTGATCTTGCCCTCGTCCAGAATCTGCAGCAGGATGTTCATCACATCCGGGTGTGCCTTTTCGATCTCATCAAACAGCACCACGCTGTACGGGCGGCGGCGCACCTTCTCGGTCAGCTGACCGGCTTCCTCGTAGCCCACATAGCCCGGAGGAGAACCGATCATACGGGACACCGCGTATTTTTCCATGTACTCGCTCATGTCCAGACGGATGAGCGGGTCGGGGCCGTCAAACAGCTGTTCTGCCAGCTGCTTGACCAGCTCGGTCTTGCCCACGCCGGTGGGGCCCACAAAGATGAAGCTTGCAGGACGGCGGCGGCCGGAAAGGTCGGCGCGGCTGCGCTTGATGGCCTGCGCCACCAGATGCACGGCTTCGTCCTGACCGATGACCTTCTGCTTGAGCGCGTTTTCCAGCCCTGCCAGCTTGACGTACTCGGTCTCCCGAATTTTCACCGCCGGGATGCCCGTCCACAGCTCGATGACCTTGGCTACATCGTCCATGGTCACCTGAATTTCGCTGGCAGCGGCCTGCTTGGCGGGCAGCTCGGATTCCAGCTTGGCGATGCGGGTCTTGCGCTCGGCTACGCGCTCGTAGTCGATGGCTTCGTTCACATCCGCGCTCTCCATCTCGGCTTCTTCCTGCTTCAGGGCGTCCAGCTCCTTCTGCATCCCCAGATACTCGGAGATGACCGGGTGCGCCAGATTGCAGCAGGCGCAGGCTTCGTCCAGCAGGTCGATGGCCTTGTCCGGCAAAAAGCGGTCGGTGATGTACCGCTCGCTCAGGGTGACCACCGCCGAAAGCACCTCGGCGGGCACCTGCACATGATGGTGCTGCTCGTAGTAGCGCTTGATGCCGTTCATCACCGCAAGGGTGTCGGCTACGCTGGGCTCCTCCACCCGCACGGGCTGGAAACGGCGCTCCAGCGCCTGATCTTTTTCAATATACTTGCGGTACTCGGTAAAGGTGGTGGCACCGATGACCTGAATTTCTCCACGGGAAAGGGCGGGCTTTAAGATGTTGCCCGCGTTCATTGCACCCTCGCTCTCACCCGCAGAGGTGATGGTGTGGATCTCGTCAATGAACAGGATGACGTTGCCCGCAGCCTTTACCTCGCTCAGCAAGCCCTTGACCCGCTGCTCGAACTGGCCGCGGAACTGGGTGCCCGCCACAAGGCTGGTGAGGTCCAGCAGGAAGATTTCCTTATCCCGCAGACCGATGGGCACCTGACCCTTGGCAATGCGCTCGGCAATGCCCTCGGCGATGGCGGTCTTGCCCACACCGGCTTCACCGATAAGGCAGGGGTTATTCTTCTGGCGGCGGCTCAAGATCTGGATGGTGCGGTAGATCTCGCGGTCGCGCCCGATGATATCATCCAGCTTGCCCTCCCGCGCCTTGCGGGTCAGGTTTTCGCAGTAGGTATCCAAAAACTTGCGCTTGGGCGGCTTTTTGCCGTTTTTGCGATCGGCCTTTTTTTCGCCGTCCTGCTTCTCCGTGCCGGTAAAGCCCAGCGGGAAGGTGGCATTGCTGCCGGGCACAAGATCCTCGTCCATGTTCTCCGCATCGGCATCCTCGCCGCTGCCGGACATATTCATCAGCATGGAAAGAGGGTTGGAGTCGCCCAGCTCCTCCATCATGCTCTCCATGCGGTTTTCCATGTTATCCAGATCCTGCTCCGACATCCCGAATTGTTTCATCAGATCGTCCACGGGCTTGATGTGCAGTTCCCGGGCACAGTGCAGACAGTACCCTTCCTGCTTCATCTGACCATTCTCCATCCGCTGGATAAAGATGATCGCCGGACGCTTCTGGCATCGAATACAGACCATAGTTCCTCCTTGTCGCCCCTGTTACAAAAAGGGGTTGAACATATTAAACGCTTTATAGTAAAGACTGCTGTGCATTACAGTGTCGTTAAGCACATTCAGGTTGCCGCCGGTGATGACCACAAGGCCCCACACCACGCACAGCACGAGGTATAGGTCCAGCATTGCGGTCATGCCGCCGGTCAGCCAGCCCAGACCCCGGTTGACAGTGCCGATGACCGGGAGCTTATTCACCAGCCCCAGCACGGTGACCAGCATACTGACCAGCAGCCGCAGCACCGCGTAGAACACAAAGAACAGCACCAGCATGATCACCGGGGTGAGCAGCGGCTGCAATACTTTTTCCACGATGGTATCGGCAAGCACCACGGCATTATCTGCCAGCACAGCGTTGATGCTGCGCTCGCAGGCTGCCACGATGGAGGCGCGGAAGCTTTCGGGCAGAAAGCCCGCGTACTGCTGGGCAATGCCGGAAAGGTTCACCACGCCGTCTGCCGAAAGATGGGCGGCAATCTGGGTGCGGAAGCCCCCGGCCAGCAGATTTTCAAACACCCAGCCCGCGCAGGCGGCAGAAAGCTGCCGTGCGCCCAGCAGGCTGATGAGGTTGCCAAACAGCTGCACGATGGACGCCAGAAAGCCCTTGCGGGCATAGCGTGCCATCAGCACCAGCCAGACCACTGTACATAGGATATCAAAAAGAAATGACGGATTCTTGAACATACCTTGTTTTCCCTGTTATAAAGATTACTTTCCCCGCAAAAATACCGGTTTCCCCCTCGGTCACCGGGCGCTGGAAGCCGTTTGCTCCGGCGGAGCGATCTGCTGCACCGTGTTGCCGCACAGCACCAGCAGCTGCTTGCCCGCGATGAGTGCCTGCGGACGGACGGAAAGCGTCTGTCCCCACTGGTACACCCCGTCTGCGGTAAAGCATTCCACGCCGCTGTCGGTGAGCAGATAAAATTTTTCACCCCGGCGCAGGATCTGGTTTGCCGCAGGCACGTTGCCGCTGTACTGCACGTTCAGGTCCTTATCCAGCAGCACGGCGGTGCACACCTGCCCGTTTTCCAGCAGCAGGGCGGCGCTTGCGCCATCCTGCGAAACGCTGACAAGGCTGCCGCCGCCAAGGTCGAAGCGCCCCCGCTCGCCGCCGTCCGCACCGTACACCACGGCGCTGTCCTCATATACAGCCAGCACAGTGTCGTTGTTCAGCCAGCCCAGCCATTGGGGCACGCTGTCCCCGCTGCTCAGCTGCACCGGGTCGCCCTGCGCAAGGTTGAGCACAAAAAGATTCGCCTGTAATTGTCCCGCACTGGAGGTGACCGCCGCCACCGCCAGACGGCGGCTGTCGGCGGCAAAGGCCATCCGCACCGGGGTGCCCTGCGCGCCGGTCATATCCCAGTGCAGCTGTTCGCTCATGGTTGAGGTGTACACGGTCAGCCGGGCGGTGCTGTCGGCAGAATCGGTAGCCACTGCCAGCGTGCCGGTGTCCGACATGGCGCACAGATAGATGCTGTTTTCCAGCGTTTTGCTGTACAGGTTCTGGGTGCGGCTTTCCACCCGCAGCTCGTTGCCGGAGCGGTTGTACAGCACAAAGCGGGTCTTGCTCGCAGCCAGCGCCGGGCGGGCGTAACCGCTCTGGATGCCGGCAAGGCGGGTGCCGCCAAGGCTGTACACCACGCAGGCATCCTCGTCCATGGCCACAAAGCTGCCGGACATGGGCTGCACTGCCGTCAGCTCCCCAAGGCCGGTCTGCTGCGGCCAGCCCACCGCCGGGGAAAGGGCAATGTGCACCGTATCCACCAGATCCTTTACCCGGGCGATGGATGTACCCACCGCGCCGGTGGCAAACAGAGTGACCAGTATCAGCACCGCCAGAATGATGACCGTACGGCGCAGACGGCGGCGGCGCACCCGCTGGCGCGCTGCCTCCAGATATTCCACCCGTCCGGCAGAAAGCGGCTCTCCGTCCGGGCTGCTGCCGCCGCGATGAAGCTTTTTCATGGCTGCTCTTCCTTCCTTTCCGGGTAATCCACACACTTTAAAAATAAGCCCTTTGCGGGCAGGGTGGGGCCTGCCCGGCTGCGGTCCCGGCTTGCCAGAATGGCGGGGATGTCCGCCGCGCGCAGCCGCCCCGCGCCCACCTCGCACAAGGTACCCGCCAGAATGCGCACCATATTGTACAGGTAGCCGTCGGCGGTCACCTCAATGTCCACCTCGTCCCCACGCCGGGTGACATGGCAGTCCGTGATGGTGCGCACGGTATCCCCGTGGGCGGCAGCAGAACTGCCCGCCGCGCACAGCGCCAGAAAATCGTGGGTCCCCACGAACTGCTGCGCCGCCGCCTGCATGGCAGCTTCGTCCAGCCGCCGGGGCACCCGGGTGTAGTAGGCGGCATCAAAGGGCGAGTCGATGGGGTGGTTATGGATGCGGTACAGGTAGGTCTTGGTATGGGCGGCGTACCGGGCGTGGAAATCCTCCGGCACGGTCTGCGCCGCAAGCACCCGGATATCCGGCGGCAGATGCTGGTTGAGCGCCAGCGGCAGCTTCTGGGGCGGGATGCGGGTATCGGCATGGAAGTTCAGCCGGAAGCCCAGCGCGTGCACCCCGGCATCGGTGCGGCTGCAGCCCTTGATATCAGGCCGTGAGCCCAGCACCGCTTCCAGCGCATCCTGAAAGGTGGCCGCCACGCTGCGCCCGTTGGGCTGTACCTGAAAGCCGCAGTAATTTGTGCCATCGTAGGCAAGGGTAAGTAAAAAGTTCATAGTTCTGATTTAAAATGGCCTCCGCTTCGCTGCGGCCATATTCAGCGGAAAAACGTTTTTTATTTCGTGTCTGTCGCGGTCTGCGGACCGCGACAGACACACTTTCACCGGAGGGGCCGCAGCGGGAAGCGGCATTTTCTCTCATCAGAAAAGTTCCGTACCAAAAGCTCCCCCTTTCGGGGGAGCTGGCAAGGCCATCAGGCCTTGACTGAGAGGGTTCTCCTCTTTAATAATTCGGGAACACCAGCCGGGAGGCAAGGATGACGGCAAAGCAGGCGATGCACACCGCAAGGTCGATGTAGTCCTGCTTTTCGCAGCGCAGCACCTTCAGGCGGGTGCGGCCTGTGCCGCCGCGGTAGCAGCGGCACTCCATGGCCATAGCCAGCTCGTCCGCGCGGCGGAAGGCCGAGATGAACAGCGGGATGAGCACCGGCACCAGCGCCTTGACCCGGTCGGTCATCTTGCCGGTGTCCAGCTGTGCGCCGCGCGCCTTCTGCGCGTTCATGATCTTATCCGTCTCCTCGATGAGGGTGGGGATAAAGCGCAGCGCAATGCTCATCATCATCGCCAGCTCGTGCACCGGGAAGTGCAGCTTGCCCAAGGGCTTGAGCAGCTGCTCAATGGCATCGGTCAGCACGATGGGGCTGGTGGTGTAGGTAAGCAGACTGGTGCCCGCAATGAGCGCCATCACGCGCACCGCCATCAGCACCGCGTAGCGCACGCCCTCGGCGTAGATGTTCAAAAACCAGAAATGCACCAGCGGGTCGCCCTCGCCGGAAACAAAGAACAAGTTCAGCACCGCCGTGAACAGCACGATGGGCAGAATGGGCTTCAGGCTTTTGCCGATCATCTTGACCGGAATTTTTGCCACCTTGTACATGACCCCCAAAAAGAGGATGGACAAAGTAAGCCCTAGGGGGTTGGAGGCTGCAAACAGCAGCACGATATAGGCGACCGTCAGCACAAGCTTCAGTCTGGGGTCGAACCGGTGCACCAGACTGTTGCCCGGGAAGTGCTGACCGATGGTGATATCTCGCAGCATCAGACAGCACCCCCTTTCTGTGCAGCGCTGCGGGGCAGCACAAGGCTTTCCCCGGCATCGCGGCGGCGCTTTGCTTCCAGCAGGGTCTTGACCGCATAGGGGATGGTGTACACGTCCGCCGGGACGTCCACCCCCATCTCCCGCAGCTTGAGGAAAATTTTAGTCACCTGCGGCACCGACAGCCCCAGCTCCAGCAGCTCCGGGGCGCGGGCAAAGACCTTTTCCACCGTGTCATACATGGCAATTTTTTTGTTGCTCATCACCAGCACGCGGTTGGCGTACTTGGCAATATCCTCCATGCTGTGGGACACCAGCAGCACGGTAGTGCCGGTCTTTTTGTGGTACTCCTTCACCTCGGAAAGGATATCGTCCCGTCCCTCCGGGTCAAGGCCGGCGGCGGGCTCGTCCAGCACAAGGATGCGGGGCTTCATGGCCATCACACCCGCCACCGCCACCCGGCGCTTCTGACCGCCGGACAGCTCAAAGGGGCTGCGCTCCAAAAGCGCCGGGTCTAAGCCTACAAAGTCTGCGGCTTCGTGGACGCGGCGGTCTACCTCGGCTTCGTCCAAGCCCATGTTCTTGGGGCCAAAGGCGATGTCCTTGTAGCAGGTCTCCTCAAACAGCTGGTATTCCGGGTACTGGAACACAAGCCCGGTGAGGAAGCGGAAATCCCGGATCTTTTCCGGGTCTGCCCACAAATCGCGGCCGTCAATGTAAATTTTGCCGCTGGTGGGCTTGTTCAGGCCGTTCATGTGGGTGATAAGGGTGCTTTTGCCGGAGCCTGTCGCTCCGATGATGCCCACAAAATCGCCCTCTTCTACGGTAAAGCTCACGTCGTCCAGCGCGGTCACTGCGGTGGGCAGGCCGGGGTTATAGACGTAGCTCAGATGTTCTACCTTAATGATATCTGCCATTTCGTCCGCCCCCTTACTGCAGCAGTTCATACAGCGCCTGTGCGCAGGCACCGGTGTCGATGATGCCCTCCGGCATCGGGATACCGGCCTTCACCAGTTCGTCCCGCAGCTCAGCGGCCTGCGGCACGTCCAGATGCAGACTGCGCACCTTTTCGGTCTGGCTGAACACCTCTTTCGGGGTACCCTCCATCACCACATGACCCTTGCTCATCACCAGCACACGGTCGGCCTGTGCAGCTTCTTCCATATAGTGGGTGATGGACACCACCGTGATGCCCATGTTCCTGTTCAGGTAGTGGATGGTCTGCATCACCTGCTCGCGGCCGCGCGGGTCCAGCATGGCGGTGGCTTCGTCCAAAATCAGGCAGTCCGGGCGCATGGCAACCACACCGGCAATGGCCACCCGCTGCTTCTGACCGCCGGAAAGGTTGTGGGGTGCGCGCTCGCGGTATTCGTAGATGCCGGCCATCTTCATGGAATCGTCCACCCGGCGGCGCATCTCGTCCTGCGGCACGCCGAGGTTTTCCAGCGCAAAAGCCACGTCCTCTTCCACCACAGTCGCCACGATCTGGTTGTCCGGGTTTTGGAACACCATGCCCACGGTCTGGCGGATATCGTAGAGCTTGTCCTCGTCTGCGGTATCCATGCCCTCCACATACACCTTGCCGCTCTCGGGCAGCAAAATGGCGTTGAAGTGCTTGGCCAGCGTGGATTTGCCGCAGCCGTTTGCACCCAGCACCGCCACGAACTCCCCGCGCTTCACCTGCGCAGATACGCCGTCCAGCGCGTAGACCGGCTGCTCGGCATCGTAGCGGAACTTCAAATTTTCAGCAGTTAAAATCGTATCACTCATGCTTTGTTTCTCTTTCTGGTGGTGCGCCCCTCCGAAAGGGGCTGTACCCCATTCTTAGCATATATTTATCTCAGTCACGGCTGTCGCCGTGACTGAGATAATATTTTACTTTTATTCTTCCCAAATAGCGGTGGCGCCGCAGGGCACCACGCCGCCGGTGGCAGACACCGGCAGACCGATCTCGTCGCAGCTGGTTTTTCCGCCAAAGCGGGGCACCAGCGTGGTCTTGAGCATATATTCCATGACTGCCGGGGACAGGCCGGTGGTGTAGCTGTTGACCGCAAAGAACAGCGGGGTATCGCTGAGCACCTCTTCGCACTGGCTGATGAGGTCGTAGATGCAGTCCTCCAACTTCCAGATCTCGCCGCCGGGGCCGCGCCCGTAGCTGGGCGGGTCCATGATGATGCCGTCGTAGGTGTTGCCGCGGCGCTTTTCCCGCGCCACGAACTTGGCGCAGTCGTCCACCAGCCAGCGGATGGGCTTGTCGGTCAGGCCGCTTGCCACGGCGTTGTCCTTGCCCCATGCCACGATGCCCTTGGAGGCGTCCACATGGCAGACGGTAGCACCGGCAGCGGCGCAAGCCAGCGTAGCGCCGCCGGTGTAGCCAAACAGGTTCAGCACCTTCACCGGGCGGTTCGCGGCGCGGATCTTCTGCTGGTACCACGCCCAATTGACCGCCTGCTCCGGGAACACGCCGGTGTGCTTGAAGCCGGTGGGGCTGACGATGAGGGTGAGCTTATCCTCCCCCTCGCCGCAGCTGATCTTCCACTTTTCCGGCAGACGGCGGCGGTACTCCCACTCGCCGCCGCCCTGATTGGAGCGGTGGTAGATGGCATCTGCCTTTGCCCACAGGGGGCTTTGCTTGGGGGTCTTCCACACCACCTGCGGGTCGGGGCGGATGAGCAGGGTCTCTCCCCAGCGTTCCAGCCGGTTGCCGTCGGTGGCATCCAGCAGTTCATAGTCTTTCCAAGTATCTGCAGGGCGCATAGCGTCCTCCTTCCATTTACTGCTTCAAATAATCCTTTATATAAAAGTCAGAACAGGCTCTGCTGGCCGTTTTCCTCGGCGCTGCCGGTCTCCGGGGCTTTCATGCCCAGATGCTCGTAGGCAAGGCGGGTGGCACAGCGTCCGCGCGGGGTGCGGGTCAAAAAGCCCATCTGCATCAGATACGGCTCGCACAGATCCTCCAGCGTGACCGCCTCCTCGCCCAGCGCGGCGGCCAGCGTTTCCAGACCTACCGGGCCGCCGTTGTACATCTCAATGATGGCGCGCAGCAGACTGCGGTCCAGCTCGTCCAGACCCAGCGCGTCCACGTCCATCCGCTTCAGACCCAGCAGCGCAACGTCCCGATCGATGATGCCGTCACCCAGCACGGTGGCAAAGTCGCGGATGCGCTTCAAAAAGCGGTTGGCCACGCGGGGGGTGCCACGGCTGCACTTTGCCAGCTCGTAAGCGCCCTCCGGGGTGATGGGCTGATCCAGAATGCCCGCCGACCGCATGATGATGCGGGAAAGCTCGTCCGGGCTGTACAGTTCCAGCTTGAGCAGCACGCCAAAGCGGTCGCGCAGCGGGCCGGTGATCTGTCCGGCGCGGGTGGTAGCGCCCACCAGCGTGAAGCGGGGCAGGTTGATGCGGATGCTCTGGGCGCTGGGGCCTTTGCCGATCATGATATCCAGCGCGTAGTCCTCCAGCGCGGGATACAGCACCTCCTCCACCTGCCGGGACAGGCGGTGGATCTCGTCGATGAACAACACATCGCCCTCCTGCAGGTTGGTCAGCAGGGCGGCAAGGTCGCCGGGCTTTTCAATAGCCGGGCCGCTGGTGATGCGGATCTGCACCCCCATCTCGTTGGCAATGATGCCCGCCAGCGTAGTCTTGCCCAGACCCGGCGGGCCGTAGAGCAGAATGTGATCCACCGGCTCGCCCCGGCGCTTGGCGGCTTCCAGATAAATTTTAAGGTTCTGCTTGGCCTTTTCCTGCCCGATGTAGTCCTCCAGATGCTGCGGGCGGAGGTTATTTTCCTCACTGTCCGCCGGGGTCATGGCGGGCTGCATCATTTTTGCGCCGTACAGCGCGGTATCGTCCTGCATTGCTTACCTCCTGCCTGCCATGCTGCGCAAGGCCAGCTTGATGATCTCTTCCACCGGCAGCGTGGCATCGATCTTTGCGATGGCCAGTGCCGCCTCGCTCTGGCTGTAGCCCAGCGACACCAGCGCCGCAATAGCCTGTGCGCTGCTTTGGGTCGCGGGCGTATCGGCAGCAGAGCCGGCCACATCCTCCAGCGAGATGCCGTCCACAAAGCCCTTGGCCACCTTATCCTTCAGTTCCAGCACAATGCGCTGCGCCAGCTTCGGCCCCACGCCGGAGGCAGCCTTGAACGCCTTGTGGTCCCCCGCCGAGATGGCCAGCGCCACCCGCTGCGGCTCCATGACGCTGAGGATGGCCAGCCCCACCTTGGGGCCAACGCCGGACACGGCGGTCAGCATCTCAAAGCAGGCCTGCTGCTCCTCGGTAGCAAAGCCGTACAGGCTCACATCGTTCTCGGTCACGCTCATCACGGTGTACAGGGTGGTCTCCTGCCCCACACCGGGCAGTGCCCCCGCCACGCTGGCCGGGCACTGGGTATAATAGCCCACGCCGCCGCAGCTGAGCACCACGGCGTTCAGGCTTTTTTTCACGATTTTTCCAGTCAGACAGTAGATCATAGAATCCTCTCAGTCAAGACCCGCCGCTTTGCAGGCATAGAAATCAATTTTCCTCTAAAGGCTTCCCCCGGTCGGGGGAAGCTGTCACCGAAGGTGACTGATGAGGGCGCAGACAAACGGCTGCTTACAGGGAAATTACCCCTCATCCGGCGCTGCGCGCCACCTTCCCCCCAAGGGGTGAAGGCTTTTGCTCTGGGGCAATCTTCAAAAGTTGATTTCCGCGCCCCGCAGGGCGGCTGTGGTATGCGGTCAGATGGGGCCCGCCACCCGGCGGGTATAGCGGTTGAGCTGGTTGCCGTTGGTGTGGCAGAAGGTAATGGCCATAGCCAGCGCATCGGCGGTATCGTCCGGCTTTGGCACGGCGGGCAGATGCAGCAGCACCCGGGTCATCTCCTGCACCTGCTTTTTCACAGCTTTGCCGTAGCCGGTGACCGCCTGCTTGACCTGCATGGGGGTGTACTCGTAGATGGGCAGCCCCGCCTGCGCCGCCGCCAGCAGTATGACCCCGCGCGCCTCGGCTACGCCGATCACGGTGGTCTGGTTGTGCTGGTAGAACAGCTTTTCGATGGCCAGCACCTCGGGCTGCGTGCGCGCGATGACCTCCTTGATGCCGGTATACACCTCGTCCAGCCGCCGTTCAAACGGTACGCCCGCGTCCGTGCACACCGCGCCGAAATCCACCGGCGCAAAGCGGTTGCCCGCATACTCCACCACGCCCCAGCCCACGATGGCGTAACCGGGGTCGATGCCCAAAACTCTCATGCTGTGTTCCCTTTCCGACACTACTCCTATTATAGTTTTCTATTATAGCAC
Organism: Faecalibacterium tardum; assembly: GCF_040096515.1. NCBI lineage: Bacteria > Bacillati > Bacillota > Clostridia > Eubacteriales > Oscillospiraceae > Faecalibacterium > Faecalibacterium tardum. Next base: position 39,096 of record NZ_JBBMEO010000020.1, read on the forward strand.
AACGTCTGGTTGGGGGCAACAAGAAAGCTGTTGCCAGCCGCCCCAAAACCCGCGCTATACCGCACAGAAGCCGGGTTTCGGGGTGCTTTTTCAAAAAAGTTTTACAATTTTTGAAAAAAGGCCTTGCTTTTCGGCATCGGATATGGTATTATAATCTAGCTGATTTCGGCAAAACAGAATATGGACGGTTAGCTCAGCTGGTAGAGCATCTGCTTGACGTGCAGGAGGTCACAGGTTCGAGTCCTGTACCGTCCACCATACAGTTCGTACTCGAACCCGATTCTTTACGAGAAAGGGTTCGGGTACGTTTTTTGTTTATCGGAAGTTCTGCGGAAGGACTACACAGAGCGTTAAACGAGCAAAGGCAGGGTATCACTATGATAGTGGTATCCTGCCTTTTGCTTTGCGGAATCAAGTTCGCTTTGTGCGAACTTGGTCGTCCCCCTATATGGCGCGTTTGGGAGTAGTCGCTGCGTACGTGCGTACCGGGAGCCTGTACACCTCTGACAAGGTGTAACACACTAGACTTTGTTCCAAAGTCTGTGTGCCAAGGGGCATAGCCCCTTTGGAATCCCTGCGGAGCGTGTACGCACGTACGCAGGAAAATGGCAAAATTTCACTATATCGGGGGTGTTCTTTCATTGGAGAGTATGGTATACTCGGCTTAGCCCAGTAAATTGGAAGTTGTGAACTTAGAATTAGAGGTGTTGAAAATGAAAATAATAATTATATTTATTGATTTACTGATGGCAACTGTTCTCTTTTTTGTTGGAAGATTTTTTATCAAATCAAGGAATACAGAAAGAAGTGTGCTGTTTTTATCAGGAGATTATACTGGATTAAACACAGAGAAAATATGCAGAGTTACTGGAAAACGGATTAAGACATGGGCAATGCTCTTTTGTCTTGGCGGTATAATTGATTTTATCAAGCCGGGCGCAGGAATAATAATAGTTTCCGTTTTTTTTATTATCTTACTTGTATTTCATTTGGTTGATATGACTATAAATCGAGACAAGTACCGGGTATAAATTCCAGTTTGCCGCACTCGTCCCCGGCAAAAGACAACGCACAAAAACACACATAAAGGAGATGCTTCCCCATGGAATACAAACGTTTTGGCAATAAGATCATTGTACGCATCGACAAGGACGAGGAGATCCTTGAACAGGTCAAAGAGCTTGCCCTGAAGGAAAACATCCGCCTTGCCGCCGTGCAGGCGCTGGGTGCCACCAACAGCTTTACGGTGGGCGTATACGATGTAGCGGAAAAGCAATACTACGCCAACACCTTCAGCGGCAGCTTTGAGATCGTGTCCCTGACCGGCACCATCAACACCATGAACGGTGCGTTCTACACCCACCTGCACATGAGCGCCGGAAACGACAAGGGCGAAGTGTTCGGCGGGCATCTGAACCGGGCGGTGGTCAGCGCCACCTGTGAGATGGTGGTGGATGTTCTGGACGGCACGGTAGACCGCCAATACGACCCCATTACCGGGCTGAACCTGTTCAAGTTCTGAGCTTTGCCGTAAAACGAACTAAGGCCGCCGCGCGATGTCTGCGCAGCGGCCTTTTGCTTATAGTTCTTCCTGCCGGGTGTAGGGCTCCATGCCATGATCGGCGGGGTCGTAGGATTCCAGCACGGTGATGTAGTTTTCCTGAAAGTGGCACATCACGGTCTTTAAAATGCCGCTCAGCTGCCCTTTTACCGTGATGGTGGACAGAACAAAGTCTGCCACCAGCTGCACGGTATCCGGCTGCAATTCAAAGCACAGACCGACCGCCAGCATAGGGATGACGATCTGCTGCGCCTGCAGCGGCACCGCGCTGCCCAGCTTTTCCAGCACCGGGCGGCTCAGCGCCGAAGCCGCCTGTACGCTGCGCTCCACCTTTTCCTGTGGGAAACGCTGCATCAGCTCCATGCTGCGCAGCTGTGCCACCACGGCAGCATCGTCCCGTATGATGCCTTGGGTCACTTCTTCCTCCGTGCGGGTGGTCGCGCATTGCAGCATACAGCGCATGGCGTCCTCGTAGTCCTCGTAGTAGGTCTGACGGTCGCAGAACAGATCCAGCATGGAGCGTAGCACGGCATCGGTCTCCTCGGAGACAGCCAGCCGCTCGAAGTCTATCGGCGTGCCCTCCATCCGTGTGCTGCGGTCGTTCAGCGCCTCCAGCTCCTCCGGGATGACCGTGGAGGGCAGAAAGCGGTCGTTGCCGTTGCGGTAGAAGCGCCACTCTGCGGGCAGCACCCGGGGAATCACGTCGCCGCTGGAAACGATATTGAAGATGTTGCTGGTGCCCCAGTCCTTTTTCAGCCTGCCGTCTGCCGTGTGGTTGTTGTCAAAATCCTGTTGCAGGTCGGGGCAGTCTGCCGCCGTCAGAGCTGCCGGAGCGGCAAAGGTATAGACGTAGGTGTTTTTCTTTTCCAGCTGCGGCAGCACGGCGGGCAGACGCGCTGCCACAAGGTTGGTCACGCCGCCGCCCCGGCTGTACCCGCCCATCCAGAGCTTCAGGGTGCCCAGCGGCTGACGCTTTGCCGACGCCTGAACGTATCCGCGTATTTTTTCAACCAGCTGCCGCGCCGCCGTCACAAAGCCGGTGTGGGCGCTGCCGGGCCCTGCATGAAGGTTGCCGGACCACTCAGCTCCATAGCCGGAGCCGCGCAGGAACGCCCCGATGATAGTCACCTGTCTGCCGCCGCGCACCAGCGTTTTGCGGGCAACGGCACAGGCCACAGTGTCCGGGGTGTCGTTCAGGCTGTGGGTATAGTTGAACAGCTGCACCTCGGTAAAGCCCAGCTTTGCAAAGGCGTCCCGGATATGGTCGGCGCGGCCGACCTCGCCTTCCATCCAATAGCGCTGGTCGCTCTCCCATGTACAGTCGGCGGCCACCGCCATGCCCAAGGTGGCCAGCGCCAGTTGGTTGTCGTACTCTGTGGCAGGGTGGTCGAACAGGCTGTCGCTGTAATAGTAGTCGTGCCGCAGGTCGGCGCTGTTGCGGTCGCTGCGGTACCACAGGGTATAGTAGTCGTCTGGCACAGCCCGGCCGACCAGCGCCGTAGCCGCCCCGGCCTGCGGCAGCGCCGCAGCGGGAGCAAGTGCTCCCGCCGCAAGGGTCACCGCAAGACCCTTGCAAAAATCCCGTCGTTTCATGGTTTCATCCCCTCACATCCGCCTCTGCGGCCTGTACACCGCAGGCTTTTTTATAGTATAATCCTTTTTGCCGCCGGATGCAATTTTTACTTGCGGCGGCAGACGGGACGATTTAGGATACGCGCCGCTATCGGGTTGCGGCACCCAGCATCCGCATCGTGCCTTGAGCGGCACTTGCGTCTTGCTGGCCGCTGCCCCAACAACTCCTCCCTGTTTCCGCCGCTGGCGGCGGTCGTCGTCGTTGCACTCTGCGCATATTCAGCGGAAAGAATATTTTAAATTTCGCGTTTGTCGCGCTCTGCGGAGCGCTCCAAACGCATTTTCACGGGAGGGGTCGTAAAGGCAAACGGCATTTGCAGCGCCGCTTTCTGCGAAAGCGCGGCGCTGCGGGCGAGCGCTTGCTCCCCCGAGAGGGCCGACTTCCCCCGGCCGGGGGAAGATGTCACCGCAGGTGACAAAAAGGGGAATCTGTCGC
>NZ_JBBMEO010000021.1:0-42662 GCF_040096515.1 Faecalibacterium tardum
GAAGCGAAAAAAGCGTTAAAGCGATAGCGCCGACTGGCGCAGCGCTAGCTTTTTTGTGCTTCGACTTCTTCTTTAGGATTGTCAAGGGCGAGCAGCCCTTGGCCCGTTGCGGGGTGGGTGGAGTCCAGAGGTAGGGAGGGGGGACTCGGAACACCCCTCCCTGCCTCTGGCCCAGCGGAGCGTCTTTGCACGCTTGCGGCAAGCAGATACCTTTACCCGCAGCGCCGCGCTTTCGCAGAAAGCGGCGCTGCAACTGCTGTTTTTCTCCACGACCCCACCTGTGAAAATGGGGTTCAGAAACGCCCGCAGGCGTTTCTGAACCCCGAAATAAAAAATACTATTTCCTTAGCTTATGCGCAGAGCAACGCGGAGCGCATTCCAAATCGTCCCACGCAGTAAGGTAGCTGCGGCCTGTTTTACCCCTTCAGCGGTACAAAACCCACAAGGTCCTTGACCACCTCGCCGGCGATGATCAGACCGGCCACCGAGGGCACAAAGGCGTTAGAACCCGGCACGGTGCGCCGTGCAGTGCACTTGCGCTGAGTGCCCGGGGGACAGATGCAGTGGTTCTTGCAGCTGATGGAGTCATCCTCGATGGGAGTCATGACAGGCTCCTTGGAGTAGACCACCTTCAGGTGCTTGATCTTGCGCTTGCGGCACTCGATCCGCATCACCTTGGCAAGCGGGCAGACCGAGGTCTTGTAGATGTCAGTCACCTCAAAGCGGGTGGGGTCCATCTTGTTGCCTGCGCCCATGGAGCAGATGATGGGCGTGCCCGCCTCCTTGCACTTCATCACCAACGCCAGCTTGCCGGTAACGGTGTCGATGGCGTCCACCACATAGTCGTACTGGGTAAAATCGAAATCGTCCTGCGTATCCGGGCCAAAGAAGCACCGGTGGGTGGTCACCTTGATGTTGGGGTCGATATCGCGGATGCGCTGTTCCGCCACATCCACCTTATACTGCCCTACCGTGCTGCGGGTGGCGATGATCTGACGGTTGAGGTTGGTCAGACAAACCTTATCGTCGTCGATCAGATCCAGTGCGCCCACGCCGCTGCGTGCCAGCGCCTCCACCGTATATCCGCCCACGCCGCCAATGCCAAACACTGCCACCCGGGCGTGGTGCAGCTTTTCCATAGCCTCTGCACCCAGCAGCAGCTGGGTGCGGGAATATTGATCCTGCATTTTGTTCTCCTTACTTTTCTACGCGGGTGATGGTGCCGCCGCCCAGCACCACATCGCCCTGATACAGCACGGCAGCCTGCCCCGGGGTGGGGGCACGCTGAGGCTGGTCGAATTCCAACCGGAAACCGTTTTCTGCGGGGTAGACGGTGGCCTGCTGCTCGGCCTGATGATACCGGGTGCGGGCGGTGACCCGCAGCGGCCCGGTCAGTTCCGGGATAGCGATCCAGTTCACATCCTCTGCGTAAACGATGCGGTCAAACAGTTCACTCTCCGGCCCGACCGTAACGGTATTGGCCTGCATATCCTTGCCGCAGACATACACCGGCGCACCCAGCGCGAGACCAAGTCCCTTGCGCTGCCCCAGCGTGTAGCGCACTGCACCGCTGTGTGTGCCCACCACCTTGCCGCTCTGATCCAGAAAATCTCCGGCGGGGTAGTGCTTGCCGGTAAACTGCTCCATAAAGCGGGCGTAGTCGCCGTCCGGCACAAAGCAGATATCCTGACTGTCGTGCTTCTGGGCGTTGATAAAGCTGTGCTCCTGCGCGATCTTTCGCACCTCGGTCTTGTGCAGCGCACCCAGCGGCAAGCGGATATGCGCCAGCTGCTCCTGTGTGAGGTTATACAGCACATAACTTTGATCCTTGCCCTCGTCCAGCCCCTTTTTCAGCAGCCAGCGGCCGGTGGCTGCGTCCTGTTCCACCCGGGCGTAGTGGCCGGTGACCACATACTCCATGCCGTGCTCTGCGGCCCAGTCCAACAGGTGGCGGAACTTCATATATTTATTGCAGTCGATGCAGGGGTTCGGGGTGCCGCCCGTCTCGTAGACGCGGATAAACTTTTCAATGATCTGTGCCCGGAAGTCAGCGGTGAAATCCAGCACCTGATACGGCATATCCAGTGCAAAGGCCACCTCGGCGGCGTCCTCGATATCCTTTTCCGAGCAGCAGGTCTGGTAACCGGACTGTCCCAGCGTTTCGTTGTGGGTAAGCCGCATGGTGATGCCGGTGCAGTCGTAGCCTGCCTGCTGCATCAGACAGGCCGCCACCGAGCTATCCACGCCGCCGCTCATGGCAATGAGGGCGCGGGGACGGTTTGCAGGGTTCTGAGTGGTCATAGGTTCTCCTTTTATGGGTTCAACATACTAAAGCAGTAGTATAATACTACCGCAGCACAAACCGCTTGTCAAGACGCTATAATTTTCTGCGCCGCAGCCAGCAGCGCCGGTTTTTCGTTGGGATATTCTGCGCGGATGACGCCGTCCAGCAGCGCTTCCAGCACCCGGCGCAGCGCAGGCCCTGCCGGGATGCCCGCCGCCATCAGGTCGCGTCCGTTCACCGCCAGCTGGCTCACCCGGCAGCATACGCCATCGGCATCCAGCTGCCGCGCCCGCTGCGCTGCAAGGGCGCAATCCGGGGCATTCTGCGGGTGCAGCGCCGCGCACAGCGCACACAGCCGCTCCACGGTGCACAGCCCATATCGGCCTAAAAGCTGCCGGATGGCAACCTCTCCCGCGTGTGCGGGAGTTTCTCCGAGGACCGTCCGCTGGGGTGGGACCCTGCTGCCGCAGGCAGTAGGGCGGGCGATGGAATGGCCTGCAACGGCAACGACTGCCGCCTGCGGCGGAAACAAGGAGTTGCTGTTGGGGCAGCGGCCAACAGGATGCGAGTGCTGTTCAAGGCACGAAGCATCCGTTGGGTGCCGCAACTCGAACTCGTGTCCGAGGAGAAAGCTCCCGCACACGCCCTCCCCTGCCGTTTCCCGCACCAGCACTGCGGTTTCCTCGATGCAGGCATTAGAGCAGCGCAACCGTTTGAGTACCCGGCGGGTGTCGGTCTCGCCCAGAGCGCCCAGCAGCGCCGCCCAGCGCACCGGCAGGTTTTCCTCCCCCGCCGGGCAGGCATCCACCACCTGCTTTGCGGCTTCAAGCGCCGCCGGGGTCAGCTCCGGCAGCACCACAGCCAGCACGGCGGGCTCCAGATATGCCCCCGGCTGCGGGGCTGCCAGCAGCTTTGCCAGTTCCTCCTGAATGCGCTCGGCAGAGATGCAGTCTAAGTGGGGTGCCAGCTGCCGCGCCGCCCGGGCGGTGGCTGCGTCCAACGCAAAGCCGAACCTTGCGGCAAAGCGGTACAGCCGTAGGATACGCAGCGCATCCTCAGTAAACCGCTGCTGCGGCTCGCCCACCGCCCGCAGCAGACCATTTTGCAGGTCTTTTTGCCCGCCAAAGGGGTCTACCAGACCCTCGGCTTCATTATACGCCATGGCGTTGATGGTAAAATCCCGCCGGGCAAGATCCTCCCGCACGTCCGGTACGAACTGCACTTCGTCCGGGTGACGGCCATCGGTATAGCTGCCCTCGGTGCGAAAGGTAGTGGTCTCGTACAGCTGCCCGCCGTATTTGATGGTGACCGTGCCGTGCTGCAACCCGGTGGGGATGCACTGCTCTGCCCCGAACAGCTCCATCACCTGCTGCGGCAGGGCGCTGGTGCACAGATCCCAGTCGTGGGCGGTGCGCCCCAAAAGGCTGTCCCGCACGCAGCCGCCCACGGCATAGGCTGCGTAGCCCGCCGCGTGCAGGGTGTCCAGCAGGGCAGCTGCCCCGGGGTCAAGTGTCAGCTTCATTCCTCGTTCTCCTCGTAATGCAGGGTGATGCGCTTGCCGTCAAAGCCGCATTCTGCCGCCGGGAAGATGCTTTGCGCCTGTGCAAGCTGCTGTTCCGGGTCGGTGATCATGGGGGAATAGTGCACCAGCCACAGCCGCTTTACACCAGCCTTTGCTGCCAGCGCCGCGCTTTGACCAAAGGTGCTGTGTCCCCACTGCGCGGCCTGCTCCTGCTGCTCCGGCAGGGCATAGGTGGCATCGCAGAGCAGAAGGTCTGCGCCCTGCGCTGCCTGCTCCAGCGCCGGGCAGGGCGCACTGTCGCCAGAAAAGACGAACCGCAGCCCCTTGCGGGGCGCGCCCAGCACCTCGGCGGGCTGCACCATACGCTCTGCCAGCGGCACAGCCTGTCCCCGCTGCAAAAGCCGCCACTGGGTCACCGGTACGCCCAGTGCCCGCGCCTTTTCCGGGTCGAACCTACCCGCCCGGGGCAAGTCCAGCCGGTAGCCCAGACTGCGCACCCGGTGCTTTGTTGCCACCGGCAGCAGCATTGCCCCGGCGGGCCATCCATCCGAAAGAGCATCCAGTGCCACAGGCTGCCCGGCGCGGCAGACAAGCGGCTTTACTGCGTAAGGCAGCGGCCCGGTCAGAGCATACACTGCCCGCCAGACCTCCAAAAGCCCCTCCGGACCCAGCAGCACCAGCGGACGGGTACGCCCCTGCGCCCCAAGGGTCTGCAAAAGCCCGGGCAGGCCAAAGATATGGTCCCCGTGGTAGTGGGTCAGACAGATGGCGTCCGCGCGCATCAGGTTCACCCCGGCGCGGCGGGCAGCGGTCTGGGTGCCCTCGCCGCAGTCCAGCAGCAGGCTGTGCCCGCCGCACTCCGCCACCGCAGCGGTCAGGGCGCGCTCCGGCAGCGGCATGGTGGCAGCCGTGCCCAGCAGTGTAATGGTCAGCATAAGCAGTTCCTCCGTGGTTCTTCCCTGTTATCTTACCACAAACCCCGCTTGTGCACAATTCTTTCTGCCACGGCATAAACTGGGCAAAGCCTTGAAAAGGGAGGGCGCAGCCTATGCAGCGTGACCGCAGAAAACGCTATTCCCCTGCCCGGCATCCGGTGCTTTTGCGCAGGGTGCTTTTGGTGCTGTGCATTCTGGCGGTGCTGTGGCTGGGGTACAGCTGCATGATGCCGCAGCTGCTTTTTTCTGCCCGGGGCACCATGATCTTTATGCCGGACCCGCCGCTGCGGGGGTAGCGGGACGATTTGAAATGCGCGCCGCGTTTGCTTTGCGCATATTCAGCGGAAGAATTATTTAAAATTCGCAATTCTGGAAAATCTGCGGAGCTTGTCGGGGCAAAACCCCTCCATCTGCTAACGCAGACCGCTCTACCACTTAAAAGCCCCACTGGGGCTTTCATTGCTGCGCAAACGCGGATTTTCCAGAATTGCCTTTTCACGGGAGGGGTGTAAAGGCGAGAGACGCAAAAACAGGGCTGCTGCACATTGCTTTGTGCAGCAGCCCTGTTCACAACTTATATACTTTCCAGTACCTTTTTCCCGGTCAGCGGGTCGGGGATGCCCAGCAGTGCCAGTATAATGGCCATGCGGATATACACACCGTTATGCACCTGATCGAAATAAGCGGCGCGGGGGTCGTTGTCCACGTCCGGCTTGATCTCGTCGATGCGGGGGAGCGGGTGCAGCACCGGCATGGTGGGCGGCGCCAGCTGCAGCAGCTTTTCGTCCAGTGCATAGCAACCTTTCAACCGCAGATAGTCCTCCTCGTTGAAAAAGCGCTCCTGCTGGATGCGGGTCATGTACAGTACGTCCAGCCCGGGCAACTCGGCTTCAAGGTCGGCGGTCTCTTTATAGTTCTGGTGCAGCGGGGTCAGGGTCTCGTCCTTGACGTACTGCGGGATGCGCAGCTCCTCCGGCGAGATGAACACGAACCGGTTGCCCTCGAACTGGCTCAGCGCGGCGGTGAGGGAGTGCACCGTCCGGCCGAACTTGAGGTCGCCGCAGAAGCCGATGGTCAGATGATCCAGCCGCCCTTTGCGCTGGCGGATGGTCATCAGGTCGATCATGGTCTGGGAGGGGTGGGCATGGCCGCCATCGCCTGCATTGATGACCGGCACCCGCGCATACATGGACGCCCGCAGCGGTGCGCCCTCCTTGGGGTGGCGCATGGCAATGACGTCTGCATAGTTGCTTACCACGCGGGCGGTATCGGCCACCGTTTCGCCCTTGCTGGCGCTGGAAAGCTGGGCCCCTGCAAAGCCCAGCGTCTTGCCGCCCAGCCGCAGCATGGCGGATTCAAAGGAAAGGCGGGTGCGGGTGCTGGGCTCGTAGAACAGAGTGGCCAGAATGCGGCCGTCGCACAGGTGGGCGTAGGGGGCGGGGTCAGCCTCCATCCGGTCGGCAAGGTCGAGCAGTGCCAGCTGCTCAGCCAGAGAAAAGCTGCCGGGCTCAATAAAATGTCTCACAGCCATTCTCCCTTCAGCACAAACTTTTCGCGCTCGGCACCGGTGGAAACGAACTGGATCTCGTGCTCCAGCTGCTTTTCAAGGAATTCCACATAGGCTTTGGCTTCCTTGGGCAGCTCTGCCCAGCTGCGGCAGCCGGAGATATCCTTGTTCCAGCCGGGCAGCAGCGTGACCACCGGCTGCACACGGTCAAGGTCGGACAGAGTGTCGAAGCGGGGGACCTCCACACCGTCCAGCTTGTAACCGGTGATGACCGGGATCTGCTTCATGCCGCTCAGCACATCCAGCTTGGTCAGCGCGATCTTATCCGCACCCTGACACTGCAGGCCGTAGCGGCTGGCAACGCAGTCAAAGGGGCCCACCCGGCGAGGACGTCCGGTGGCTGCGCCGTACTCGCCGCCGGCCTTGCGCAGCTTTTCGTTCCACGCTTCGTCCATTGCATTCTCTGCTGCAAAGGGGCCTGCGCCCACACAGGTGGAGTAGGCTTTCAGCACACCCACCACATGGTCGAGCTTGCAATTAGGGATGCCCGCACCCAGCGGTGCGTAGGCTGCCAGCGTATTGGAGCTGGAAGTGAACGGGAAGATGCCGTAATCGATATCCCGCATTGCGCCCAGCTGCGCTTCCAGTACGATGCGCTTGCCGCTATCGTGCGCCTGCTGCAAGAAAGCGCCCACGTCGCAGATGAAGGGCGCAAAGTACGCCGCCTGCTGCCTGCACCAGTTCAGCAGGGCATCGTAGCTCATGGGCTCCTGATGGTAGCAGCCCGCCAGCTCCATGTTTTTGGCGTCCAGAATCATGTGCAGACGGTTCTGGGTGCGCTCCTCGTCCAGATGCAAAAGGTCACCCAGACGCAGGGTCTTTTTACGGTACTTGTCGCTGTAAGCGTAAGCAATGCCGCGCCGGGTAGAGCCGAACGCGCCGCCCTTCTTGGCAAGGCGGTCCTCTTCCAGCCCGTCCTGTACCTTATGCCACGGCATGGAGATAGTAGCCTTATCGGAGAGCTTCAGGTTCTCCGGCTCCACCTTCACCCCGCGCGCCTCGATGGCCTCCATCTCCCCGGCCAGATGCTCGAGATCGATCACCATACCGGTGCCCAGCACGCAGGTCACCTCCGGGTGCAGGATGCCGGAAGGCAGCAGGTTCAGGATGAACTTGCCCTTCTCGGTCACAACGGTATGACCGGCATTGTTGCCGCCCTGATAGCGCGCAACGATATCGGCATTTTCGGCCAGCAGGTCGATGACGCGGCCCTTGCCCTCATCGCCCCAGTTGATTCCAGTAACAGCAGTCAGCATAAACTTCATTTACCTTCTTTTTCATTCTTGTTTCCTGTTCGCGGTGTTTATTATACGAGCATGCAGAGAATATGTAAAAAGTATCCTGCGTATAGCAGCAATATGTTTTTTACATTGCAAAGGCTGTTGCCCGCATCCGGCACAGTCAAGCCGTAAAAAGCGCTTGCAATTCCGGCGCACCGTGCTATGATACAAGAAGAGCATAAAGCCGCTTCTGCCGCAGGCCGCGCCGGAAGCCCGACAGGAAAGAGGGCCGCACTCATGTATGTAGACTGGGAATACTACAAAATCTTTTACTATGTGGCAAAGTATCAGAACTTTACCCGCGCGGCGCGGGTGCTGGGCAATAATCAGCCCAACATCACCCACGCCATGAACCGGCTGGAAAGCCAGCTGAACTGCGTGCTGTTCATCCGCTCCAACCGGGGCGTCACCTTAACGCCGGAGGGCGAATTGCTGTATTCCCGCATTGCCTCGGCGGCGGTGCAGATCCAGGATGCAGAGGAAGAGCTGAGCGCCACCGCCACGCTGGAGCACGGTGCCATCAGCATCAGCACCACAGAGACCGCTTTGAATATCTACCTGTCGGAAAAGCTGCGCGCTTTCCATACCGAGTACCCGGGCATCCGGCTGCGCATCTCCAACCACTCCACTCCGCAGGCGGTGCAGGCGGTACGCAACGGCGAGGTGGATTTTGCCATCGTGACCACCCCCGCAGAGGTTGAAAACGGGCTGAAAATGGTAGAGCTGATGCCCTTTTATGAGGTGCTTGTGGGCGGAAAGACCTTTACGGCGCTGGCCAGCCAGACCCTGAGCCTGAAGGAACTGGCCGGTTATCCCCTGATCTGCCTGAACGAGGAGAGCATGACCCGCAGCTTTTACCGGCAATTCTTTTTGGAACATGACGCGGTGCTGAAGCCGGACACCGAGGCTGCCACCACCGACCAGATGCTCACGCTGGTCAAAAGCGAGCTGGGTCTTGCCTTTGTGCCGGAGCCCATGGCAGCACCCCTGCTGGCCAGCGGAGAGCTGGTGCAGCTGCACTTGCAGGAGATCATCCCCTCCCGCTCCATCTGCCTTGTGTACGATCATCACCGCCCGCTGAACACCGCCGCCCGCAAGTTCCAGCAGCTGCTGACCAAGGCCGGGGCACGGAGCACCGAACGCAAATAAGCCAAACAGCAAGGGGCTGCTGCACCAATGATGGTACAGCAGCCCCTTTTTCTGTTATTTCCGGGCGCTCTGTTTCAGCTCCCGCTGTTCTTCCTGCAATTCCTGCTTCAGGGCGCGGTCGATTTCCCGGGTCTCCTGCCGGATGACGGTCAGATCTTTTTCGATGACCGGGTTCTCTTCCAGCTCCTCCCGGATGAACATCAGCGCAAAGCTGACCAGCAAAAAGCAGCAGGAGATCCAGATGGCTCTGCCGCCCAGCTGCGCCGCGCTCTTGCTGCCCAGCCCTGCCCCCAGCGCGAACAGGAATATGATGCCGAAGTAGCGCACCATCCTATCCTTTGCGTGGGGCTCATGGGAGTTGCGCCAGATGCAAAAGGCCTCCACGCCGCTGCGCAGGTCACCGATACACATGGTACTGGCAAAGGCGTAGCCGTTCACCTTGCGGAAAGCCTGCACCTGCATGGCGCAGGAAAAAGAAACGATGGCGTTAGCCAGCAGGTTCTGCGATTGGGGCAGAAAGCCCACCGCGAACAGCAGCAGCACCTCGCCCAGCACCACCAGCTGCCGCCAGTGCAGCCGCTGCATTGCCTGAAAGCGCTCCCGCATTTCTTCCGCAGCCAGAACCCCCAGTGCAAAGGCGCACAAAGGCACCAGATAGTGCAGCACCTTATCCCACCGGCCATCCATGATATTGGCGCTCAGCAGCACGATATTGCCGGTCTGGGCATTGGCAAACACCTTGCCCCGGAACAGATAGGTGTAGGCATCCTGCAAGCCGCCGGACAGCGAAAGGAACACCGCTGTAAGAAAGGACTCGGACATTTGTCCGCGATGCTTTGTTTTCATACTTGTACCCTCTTTTCGGGCTCTATTATAATACATTTTGCAGCAGTTTCTGATATCATTTTTACATACCGGCTATGTTTTCCGCCCCAAAAGGCGCAAAAACCGCGGGTGCCCTTCCCTATTTCACCGCAATCTGTTAGAATAGGGAGAGAAAATCTCGTACACAGGAAGGAGTTTTTAGTATGAAGATCGCAATTCCTTATGAAAACGGTCAGGTGTTCCAGCACTTCGGCCACTCTGCACAGTTCAAGCTGTACACCGCCGAGGAGGGCCGCATCACCGGTGCCGAGGTGGTCTCCACCGACGGACAGGGGCACGGTGCACTGGCAGGCTTTTTGGTGCGCAACGGCGTGAACGTGCTGCTGTGCGGCGGCATTGGCGGCGGTGCACAGATGGCACTGGCACAGGCCGGCATCCGGCTGTGCGGTGGCATCACCGGCGATGCCGACAGCGCTGCGGCGGCTTATCTTGCCGGCACGCTGGTCTTTGACCCCAACGCCCGCTGCACCCACCATGACCACGAGGAGGGTCACAGCTGCGGCTCTCACGCCTGCCAAGCCGACAAGGGCGGCTGCGCCGGCAATTGTCACTAAAGGCCGCTCCCCTTTCCGGGCTGGACGATTTTGAATGCCCTCCGCTTGCGCTCTGGGCATAAGCTGAGGAAAAAATATTTATAATTTCGGAATACCGGAGCGTCTGCGGACGCTCCGGTATTCCATTTTCACAGGTGGGTCGTGGCTGAAAACGGCATTCGCAGCGCCGCTTTCTGCGAAAGCGCGGCACTGCGGGTCAGCGTGCTAAATTTTCTTTACTGAAATCAAAAGCTTTGCACCATCCTGAGAAGAGCGCTCCTTTCCCGTGAAAAAGGGGCTCAGGAAAGTCCGCGTTTGCGCAGCAATAAAAGCCCCAGTGAGGCTTTTAAGCGGCAGAGCGGTCTGCGCAAGCAGATGGAGGGGCTTTGCCCCGACAAGCTCCGCAGACTTTCCTGAGCCCCAAATTAAGAATAATTTTTCCGCTGACTATGCGCAAAGCAGCGCGGCGCGCATTTCAAATCAGTCTCAGACCTTCTCGATGGTGATGCTCCACTCGCTGGTCATGGCCTCGTCCGGCTCCAGCACCTCGTGCTTGCCTTCCTCGTTCACGCTGTTTGCCCAGCCGTTCCAAGGCTCCATGCAGACAAAGCTCTCAGCATCCTGCTGCCACAGCACGCCGTTTTCAAAGGTCTCGTCGGCGTCTACGGTCACCTTGTGGCCGTTGCCCTTGTCGGTCAGGGTCATGGGGAACTGCACGCCGGTCAGCAGGCGGACAGAGTTGTCTGCGCCCTCCTTGCGGGTAAGGGTGATTTTCTCCGGGGCGGCGGGCTGCTCGCCCTTGGCGTTGTCGGAGCAGGTGGCGCACTTGATATCAAACTCCACATTCTCCAGCTTGGAGGTGGTAAAGTAGGGATGGTAGCCAAAGCTGAAGGGCATATCCGTGTTGCCCTCGTTGATGACGGTCAGACTGACCAGTGCCTTGTTGCCCTCAAGATTATAGTTGAGCAGCAGGGTGAAATCGAACGGGTACAGGAACTTGGTCAGCGGGGTGGACTCCAGTGCCAGCGTCACGCCGTCCGGGCCAACGCTGTCCACTTCCCATGCGCACAGGTCGGCAAAGCCGTGGGTCTCCATGGGGTAGGCCTTGCCGTCAAAGATGTGCACGCCGTTATCCGGGTTGCCGCAGCTGGGGAACAGCACCGGCACGCCAAAGCGGGGACGGTTGCACTCGGAGAAATTGGGGCGGCGGGTCCAGACGAACTCCTCACCGTCCAGCGTAAAGCTGGTGATCATACCGCCGCGCTCGGGGGTGATGGTGAGGGCGGTCTTTGCCTCGGGGTCGGTGATGACGTACTGCTCGTAGCAGGCGCCGTTCTCGGTGATGTACCGGGTGGTGATCTGATTCATAAGTAAAAGCCTCCTATTATTGCCGCCGGGTCGCCCCGGCGGGTCATTCCTTGTGCTCGGTCTGCCGTGCATCCAGCTTTTTGAAGTAGTAATCGATGCCGTAGCGGATAAAATATTTGATCAATCGTACTGCACCATAAATGATAGCCGCATAAAGCAGCAGTGTCAACAGCAGCACTCCATTTGCGCCCAACATTTTATACACTTCCTTTCTTTTTATGCACAAAAAGGCCGCCGTACCGCATTTTGCCGTACAGCAGCCCTTTTTCAGTTACAGAACCACGCCGTCCTTGAAGATGGAAATCTCGCGGAAGCCGTGCTTTTCCGCCTTGGTCTGCTCACCGCTGGCTACGCGGATGACCAGATCCAGCAGATCCTTTGCAGCCTCGTCGATGGTCTTTTCACCGTCGGCGATGACACCGGTGTTGAAATCGATCCAGCCGCCCTTCTTCTCTGCCAGCGGGGTGTTGGTGGAGATCTTCAGAGTGGGAGCCGGTGCGGAGAACGGGGTGCCGCGGCCGGTGGAAAACAAGATCAGGTGTGCGCCTGCTGCCGTCATGGCAGTGGCGGAGACCAGATCGTTGCCCGGGCCGTAGAGCATATTCAGACCCTTGGTCACCACGGGGTCGCCGTAGCCGATGACATCCATGATGGGGGCAGTGCCGCCCTTCTGCACGCAGCCGCAGCTCTTATCCTCCAGCGTGGTGATGCCGCCGGCCTTGTTGCCCGGAGAGGGATTAT
Organism: Faecalibacterium tardum; assembly: GCF_040096515.1. Classification (NCBI taxonomy): domain Bacteria; kingdom Bacillati; phylum Bacillota; class Clostridia; order Eubacteriales; family Oscillospiraceae; genus Faecalibacterium; species Faecalibacterium tardum. Next base: position 12,265 of record NZ_JBBMEO010000021.1, read on the forward strand.
CGTACACCACCTCGTTGTGGCTGATGAAGTAATCCTTGAAGCCGTTGATCATGTGCTCGGCCTTGACGAACACTTCCTTATTGATGCAGCGGTCCATCAGGAAACCCTCTGCACCGAACATCTCGGGCACTTCGGTCAGCACGGTAGAGCCGCCGCGCTGACCCATCATGTCGGAGAAGCGGCCAATGGTGGGGTTAGCGGTGATGCCGGACAGGCCGTCCGAGCCGCCGCACTTCATGCCCACCACCAGCTCAGACACGGGGATGGGCTGGCGCTTAAACTGCCCGGCGTAGGCGGCCAGCTCCTTCAAAATATCGCGGGCGGCGGCAAACTCGTCCTCCACGTCCTGACAGGTCAGGAATTTGACGCGGTCGTGGTCGTACTCGCCCAGCTCTTCCACGAACTGATCGTGCTGCAGGTTCTCGCAGCCCAGATGCAGCACCAGAACGGCGGCGGCATTGGGGTGGCGCACCAGCGCAGCCAGCAGCTTGCGGGTCTGTGCATGGTCGTGACCGGTCTGGCTGCAGCCGAAGGGATGGGTGAAGGTATACAGACCCTCGATGGAGCCGGTGACCAGATCCTGATTGTCGGCTACCATCTTCTTGGCGATATCGTTCACACAGCCCACGGTGGGGATGATCCAGATCTCGTTGCGGATGGCGGCGCGGCCATCCTTGCGGCGGAAGCCCATAAAGGTCTCCGGCTCGACCTTAGGCAGCGGAGCCAGATCCGGGGCGGGGTTATAGCTGTACTCCACCTCGCCGGACAGGTTGGTGTGCACATTATGGGTGTGCATCCAGGTGCCGGGGGCGGCGTCTGCAGTGGCGTGACCGATGGGGAAACCGTACTTGATGACGTTCTCGCCGTTCTTAATGGGCTTGACTGCCATCTTGTGACCCTGCGGGATATCCTCCAGTGCAGTGACGGCAAGGCCGTCCACCTCCACCAGCGTGCCCTTGGCAATGGGGTGCAGGGCAACGACCACATTGTCGATGGGGCTGATATGAATTGCCTGCGGCATAGTTGTTCTCCTTATCGTATCGCACAAAAGGGCTGCTGCCCAAAGCAGCAGCCCTTTGTTGTGCGGGTAGGTTGATTTTTCAGCTTACAGGCAGCTCTTGTAAGCAGCCTCGGCACCCTGCGTGCGGATCATTTCCAGATCTGCCAGCACAGCGGCCTCCAGACCCTCGATCTTGGTCAGATCCTGATCCCACATCTGGGTGTTGGTCAGCACAGCGTGCACCAGCTGCGCAGCGGTGTCGTCCTTGTGTGCATAGTAGAAGTCCAGAGCCCATGCGTCGTCCTGAATCTTATAGGTGTTGCCTGCGGGGCGCTTGCAGATCAGACCGTCAGCGGTGCGCTCCTGAATATCGTTGGAGTAGAAGGCGATGTAAGCAGCCAGAGACATGGTCAGGCACTTGGGCAGCTGCTTCTGCTCCTCGATGTAAGCCAGGAAGGAGGGCATATTGCGGGCCTTCCACTTGGAGGTGGAGTTCAGGGAGATGCTCATCAGCTCGTGGTTGACGAAGGGGTTGTTGAAGCGATCTTCAACAGCAGAGGCAAAGTCCTCCAGATCCTTCTTGTCCAGCGGCAGGGTGGGGATGATCTCCTCGTGCAGCATCTTGTTCATAAAGCCGCGCACGGTGTCGTTGTGCATGCAGTCGCGGACGATATCAAAGCCTGCCAGATAAGCGCCCAGCACAAAGCCGGTGTGTGCGCCGTTCAGGATGCGGACCTTGCGCTTCTTGTAGGGGGTAACGTCGGGCACGACCATGACGTTGACGCCGGCCTTCTTGAACGGCAGCTTGTCCTCCAGACCTGCGGGGCCCTCGATGACCCAGACGCCGAACACTTCGCCCACGTCCAGAACAGCATCGTGGTAGCCATTGGCCTCTTCCAGAGCGGCCAGCTCCTGCGGGTCACGGATGCGGCCCGGAACGATGCGATCCACCAGAGTGGAGCAGAAGGTGTTGGCAGTGTTCATCCAGTCGATGAAGGCGGGCTCCAGATCCCAATCCTTGGCATAGTTGTTGCAGCACTTCTGCAGCTCCTTGCCGTTGTTGTCGATCAGCTCGCAGCTCAGGATGACCAGACCCTTATCGGCAGCGCCGTTGAAAGCCTTGTAGCGCTCGAACAGCACGCGGGTCAGCTTTGCGGGGAAGCTGTTGGGGGGAACCTGATCGAACTGGCTGTCGCCCTTGGTGTAGGCAATGCCGGCCTCGGTGGTGTTGGATACAACAGTCTCCAGATCCTCGGAGCGAGCCAGAGCCAGAACCTCGTCCCACTTGTTATCGATGTAGGGGCACACGCAGTCGGACACGCAGGAGATCACCCGCTTTGCGTCCACCTTCTGGCCCTTTTCGCTGCCGCGCAGGTACAGGGTGTACAGACCCTCCTGCTCGTTGATCCAGTCTGCCATCTGGGGGAAGTTGCCGATGGGCTGCACCAGCTTGACCTTGCCGTTGTAGCCGGCCTTCTCGTTTGCAATATCGTAGAAATAGTCCACGAAAGCACGCAGGAAGTTGCCTTCGCCGAACTGCATCACCTTAACGGGAGCATCCTTTAGGATGTAGCCGTTGTAGCCAGTGCCTTCCAGAACCTTGTAGTTCAAAGTTTCCATCTTATTGATCTCCTTTATAAACTTGCTTTGCATGGCAGGCTCTCGTTTTCCCTGCCATCTTCTGCTCCTATTTTATGCTGTTGTATACAAAGAAGTCAAGTGTTTTGTGCAATGTTTTTAGTCCAAAAATGGCTATTCAGCGCATTTCCAGCGGTTTATACAATTCTGAGGGTGAAATTTTGGCAGTTTTTCAGTTGTATACATCGGCATTTTCCGGTATACTAAGGATAAGGCAGCCTGCCCGTCCAAAGCAGGTGCAATTTCATGCCCGTTTTTGTCTAAATTTTAACAAACTCATCAGAGAAAAGGAGTTAAAATCCCATGAAAGCATTTATGGATAAGGACTTCATGCTCCAGTCTGCTACCGCACGGCATCTGTATCACGACTATGCAGCTGCTATGCCCATCTGCGACTATCACTGCCACATCCCTCCCCGTGAGATCTACGAGAACCGCCGCTTTGAGAACATCACTCAGGTGTGGCTGGGCGGCCGCAACCCGGACGGCAGCTATTTCGGCGATCATTATAAGTGGCGTGTGATGCGTTCCAACGGCGTGCCCGAGGAGTACATCACCGGTGACAAGCCCGACCGCGAGCGCTTCCAGAAGTTTGCCGAGGCTCTGCCCATGGCCATTGGCAACCCCATGTACCACTGGACCAATCTGGAGCTGCACGTTTTCTTCGGCTACGACGGCGTGCTGAACGGCGACACCGCTGAGGAAGTTTGGAACCTGTGCAACGACAAGCTGCAGCACGATCCCAAGCTGACCGTCCGCGGCCTGATCGAGCAGAGCAACGTGGCCTTTATCGGCACCACCGATGACCCCATTGATGACCTGTACTGGCACAAGAAGATCAAGGAAGATCCCACCATCAAGTTCACCGTGGCTCCCTCCTTCCGTCCTGACAAGGCCGTCAACATCAGCAAGCCCGGCTTTGCCGAGTACATGGGCAAACTGGCTGCCGTTGTGGGCAAGGAAAAGCTGGCCTGCATCGACTGCGTGACCGATGCCCTGACCAAGCGCATCGAGTTCTTTGCCGAGATGGGCTGCCGCGCTTCTGACCACGGTCTGGACTACGTTCCCTACCGTGAGGCAACCAAGGACGAGGTGAATGCCATCTACCAGAAGGTGATGAACGGCGAGAGCTGCACTGTGGAAGAGGCTGAGAAGTACCAGACCTACATCCTGATCCATCTGGGCAAGCAGTACCATCGTCTGGGCATTGCCATGCAGATCCACTACAACTGCCTGCGCGGCGTGAACCGCAAGATGAACAGCCTGCTGGGCCCCGACACCGGCTTTGACATGATCAACACCGCCACCTGCGGCGGCGAGATCGCACAGCTGCTCAGCGCCCTGAACGACACCGACGAGTGCCCCAAGACCATCATTTACAGCCTGAACCCCGCCGACGATGCACAGATCGGCACCATTCTGGGCTGCTTCCAGAACAGCGAGATTCCGGGCAAGATCCAGCACGGCTCCGCATGGTGGTTCAATGACCACAAGATCGGCATGGAGGATCAGATGATCCGTCTGGCAAGCCTTGGCCTGCTGGGCAACTTTGTGGGTATGCTGACCGACAGCCGCAGCTTCCTGAGCTACACCCGCCACGATTACTTCCGCCGCATCCTGTGCAACATCATCGGCCAGTGGGTCGAGGACGGCGAGTATCCCAACGACGAGAAGGCTCTGGAGAAGATCGTCAAGGGCATCTGCTTCGACAACGCAAAGCGTTACTTCAACCTGTAAGTCCTTTTCCTGAACTGAATCCCCAGCGCCGCCCGCAGACAATGCCGTCTGCGGGCGGCGCTTTGTTTTGCCCTTTTACGTCTAAAATGCACCGGATATGCCTGTTTTTTCACCTTTCATCGGTCGTTTTCCGTCTTTTTCTACAACTTCTCCTTTATCCCTTGACTTCCCCGTATAAGGAGAGTATATTTTTGCATGGCATTCAGGCCAAATTACTGTATTTTTTGATGGAGGAAACCCATGAATGGTTTAAAAGAAGCCTTCAGCCGCGAAAATCTGCTGAAGAATCTAAATTTCTTTGCCCTGCTGAACCTCGGCCTTGTGCTCACGGCAGTGGGCATCGTATATTTTAAAAATCCCAACCACTTCGCCTTCGGCGGCACCTCCGGCCTGTCCATCCTGCTGGCAGACCTGTTCCCCCACATCAATGTGGGCGGCTTTATGTGGATCATCAACCTGGTGCTGGTGGTGCTGGGCTTTCTCTTTTTGGGCATCAAGTGCATGGGCTGGACGGTCTACTCCTCCTTCGCACTCTCCTTTTTCGTGTCCTGCTGCGAGTGGCTGTACCCCTCCGGCGTGTCCCTGAGCGGCGATGCCATGCTGGATCTGGTGTTCGCGGTGTTCCTGCCTGCGTTGGGCGCTGCCATCGTGTTTGATATCGGCGCTTCTACCGGCGGCACCGACATCGTGGCGCTGATCCTTGCCAAGTACACCTCTATGGAGATCGGCAAGGCGCTGATGGTCAGCGACATCCTCATTGTGCTGGCCGCCGCCGTGCGGTTCGGCATGGGCACCGGCCTGTACTGTATCCTTGGCCTCATCGGCAAATCCTTCGTGGTGGACGGTGCCATTGAAAACATCCGCCTGCGCAAGGTGTGCACCATTATGACTGCGAACCCGCAGCCCATTCTGGACTTCATCATCCACGACATGAACCGCTCTGCCACTGTGGAAAAGGCCTACGGTGCCTACACCCACCACGAGCTCAGCGTGCTGGTGACCGTGCTCACCCGCCGTCAGGCTTTGCAGCTGCGTAACTTCCTGCGGGAGAACGACCCCCACAGCTTTATCACCATCGTCAACTCCAGCGAGATCATCGGCAAGGGCTTCCGTTCCTTCAACTAAGACTGCTTCGTATCCTTTTTTCATCCATTTTCCGCTAAAGGCTTCCCCCGACCGGGGGAAGCCTTTATTCAGAGGAGTGCCCCCGTGTTCCGCGCAACTCCGTACTTGAAGAAAAACGCAAAATAGTGTATTATATAGTATTATGAGTAAAAGGGGGCACGCTGCGTGCCCTGACAGGGGGAACCTATATGGCTGATAAAAACTTTCTGACAGATATCATCGACGCCGACCTTGCCGAGGGCAAGGTGCAGCAGATCCACACCCGCTTCCCGCCGGAGCCCAATGGCTATCTGCACATCGGCAGCGCCAAGGCCATTTATATCAACTGGTCCATTGCCAACCAGTACGGCGGCAAATTCAACCTGCGTCTGGACGACACCAACCCCGCCCGCGAAGGCGAGGAATACGTCAACAGCATCATCGAGGACCTGCACTGGCTGGGTGCCGACCCCAACGGCGGTATCTTCTACGGCAGCGATTACTTTGACAAGTGCTATGAGTACGCCGAGAAGCTCATCACCGAGGGCAAGGCTTATGTGGACGACCTGACCCGCGAGGAGATGCGCGAGTACCGCGGCTCCGATGCCGGCAAGCCCTCCCGCCCGTCCCCGTGGCGCGACCGCAGCCCGGAGGAAAACCTCGACCTGTTCCGCCGGATGCGTGCCGGTGAGTTCAAGGAGGGCGAAAAGACCCTGCGTGCCAAGATCGATCTGGCAAGCCCCAACATGAATATGCGTGACCCGGCCATCTACCGCATCAAGTACGCCGAGCATCACCGTCAGGGTAACAAGTGGTGCATCTACCCCATGTACGACTTCGCCCACCCCATTCAGGACGCTATCGAGGGCATCACCCACAGCATGTGCAGTCTGGAATTCGAGAACCACCGCCCGCTGTACAACTGGGTCATCGAGAACATTTTTGGTGCCGAGTTCCCCAAGCAGCGCGAGTTTGCCCGCCTGAACATGACCAACACGGTCATGAGCAAGCGCTACCTGCGTGAGCTGGTGGAGATGGGCATCGTGGACGGCTGGGACGATCCCCGTATGCCTACCCTGTGCGGTCTGCGCCGCCGCGGCTACACCCCCACTTCCATCTTCACCTTTGTACGGGAGGCCGGCATCTCCAAGTCTGACAACCTGATCGATATGCGTCAGCTGGAAGCCTGCATCCGCAGCGAGCTGGACCTGACCGCACAGCGCCGCATTGCCGTGCTGGAACCGGTCAAGCTGGTGGTGGACAACTACCCTGCCGACAAGACCGAGTACTTTGACGTGGCCAACAACCCCAACCGCGAAGCCAACGATACCACCACCCGCAAGGTAGCCTTTACCCGCGAGCTGTGGATCGACGCCGAGGACTTTGCCGAGGTGCCGCCTCCCAAGTTCAAGCGCCTGACCGTGGACGGCGAGGTGCGTCTGATGGGTGCCTATATCGTCAAGTGCACCGGCGTGGATAAGAACGCCGACGGCAGCATTGCTGCCATCCACTGTACCGCCGACCTTGAGACCGGCAACGGCAACCCCGCCGATGGCCGCAAGGTCAAGGGCACCATCCACTGGGTAAGCGCCGCACACTGCGTGGATGCCGAGGTGCGCCTGTACGACAAACTGTTCACCGAAGCCAACATGAACGGCATTCCCGAGGGCAGCGACTACAAGGACTACCTGAACCCGGAAAGCGTCACCGTGCGCACCGGCTGCAAGCTGGAAGAAAGCCTGAAGGACGCAAAGCCCGGTGAGAAGTTCCAGTTCGTGCGCACCGGCTTCTTTACCCCGGACAGCAAGAACCCCGGCGTGTACAACCGGGTGGTCACCCTGCGCGACAGCTTCAAGCCCGCAAAATAATCACCCCCAAGGAGAAGATACCATACCATGACCGCAAAAATGACCCGTAATATCCTGCTCATGTTGGCAGCCACCGTGCTGATGGGCATTGTGCTGAACCTGTATATCCACAACACCGGCACCGTACCCGCCGCCGACAACGCCGCCCCCCTAACCGATGGCAGCTACACCTCCTCTGCACAGGGTTGCTTGAGTGAGGTGACCGTCACGGTCACCGTGACCGGCGGCAAGGTGACCGCCGTACAGGTGGACGCCTCTGCTGAGACCCCGGACTTGGGCGGCAAGGCCGCCGAGACGCTGGCAGCGCAGCTGACACAGACCGGCTCCACCACCGGTGTGGACGCCATCACCGGCTCCACCATGACCAGCGAGGCCATCTTTACCGCCATGGACGCCTGCCTTGCACAGGCGCAGTGATGCTGTAAACCACAAGAACAAAAACTGCCGCACAGTTGTGCGGCAGTTTTTTGTTTCTGTTCCTTCGTGCTGAACGATTTAGAATGCGCTCCGCGTTTGCTCTGCGCATGTTCAGCGGAAATACTATTTATACTTTCGTAGTGCCGGAGCGTCTGCGGACACTCCGGTACTACATTTTCATGGTTGAGGTCGTAAAGGAAAGCTACATATTGTGCCATCATCCTTACGAACACTGTGCCGCAGGCCGTTTTTCATTGCAGAACACGTTGGATTATGCTATACTTGGTCTGCCGCACCAAAAGCGGCAGGTGCTGTCTGCATTGCAGGTGGTCAGCTCCCTCCCGGCAGAAATGTCCGGAGAGAGTTACTTACTGTTCTCCTCCGGACGGTTTGAATGTTTTACAACAGGATACCCAAAGGAGGAGTTCCATCATGGAAGTTTTGAATATTGTTTTCAGTGCACTGAACCTTCTGGCCACAGTCATTATCGGTGTCATCCAGTTGACATGGACGATCTCGCGGGATGTCTTTGGGGACAAGCCGCGCGCAAAGCATTATTCTCACAACAAAAAGTAACGACCGCCCCAGCGTACCAATTCTGAGCGGTCGTTTACTTTTTTAATCGATTGCCAGAGAGGGTAGCTGACCATTGCAGGCAGCACCGTTTCTGTTTATAGTATAACGCTCCCACGCCGTTTTGTCAAGCAGCGCCGGTTTTACAGGGTGCTTTGCAGCCGTGCGCCGCTGGCGTACTGGGTGCGGCGGTCCATCTGGTTATCCAGCGGCTGACCGGCGGCATAGCGCTTGAGGTTGTGCGCAAAAATATCCACGATGTTGTCCAGCGTCTTGGGCAGGCTGAAACCGCCGCTGACATGGGGCGTAATGATCACATTGGGCTCTGCCCACAGGGGATGCTCCGGCGGCAGTGGCTCGGGGTCGGTCACATCCAGCCCTGCGCCGGAAAGCCGCCCGCTGTGCACGGCAGCTGCCAGTGCCTCGCCGTCCACGGCAGTGCCGCGCCCCACATTGAGCAGGATAGCACCGGGCTTGCAGAGCGCCAGCCGCTCTGCGTTGAACAGATGCAGCGTCTCCGGCGTGCCGGGCAGGCTCAGCGCCACAAGGTCAGCCTGCGGCAGCTCTGCGTCCAATTCGCTCTGCGCCACCACCCGGGTGCAGTAGTCCGGGCAGGGGGTATCCGGGTGCACGGTGCGACGCACGCCCACCACCTCGGCACCCAGCGCATACGCCCGCCGGGCAAAGTTCGAGCCGATATCGCCCATGCCCACGCACAGCACCCGGCTGCCCGCAATGCTGCCCACAGAGTGGCCGGTGGGTGCCCAGCGGTGCTCCCGCTGGTTGTCCCGGTAGGCGGGCAGCTCCTTGAGCAGGCTGAGCCACATTGCCAGCATACACTCGCTGATGGCCAGACCGTAAGCGCCGGTGGCGTTGGTCACGATGCACTTCTCCGGCAGCACCCCCGGCTCCAGATAGTTATTGGGGCCGGCTGCATTGGACTGGAACCACTCCAGATGATCGTTCTGCCGGATCAGCGGCACCGGCAGGTTGCCCAGCACCGCATCAGCCCACAGGGCATCCTCCGCCGTGGCGGTGTCCGGGGTAGTAAAGCGATATGCAAAGCCCTGCACCGCCTCAATGCGGGCCCTCTGCTCTGCACTGATGGGCAGGCAGACAAGGATATGTTTGGACATAATGGGACTCCTTCCCTCTTTTTTCTCTATCATACCGCAAACTGTGCGGCGGCACAAGAGGGTGGTTCTGTGCTTTCAGACGCATCCCGTAAAAGAACAATGCCGGGCAGCCCGAAAGCCGCCCGACATCGCATTATATTTTAGTCCAGTGCACGGATGGCGTCCACCGTGCAACGGTACTGCTCTGCCACCTTTGCAAACTGCTCCTGTGTGCCCTCCAGCTGCCCGGCGCGCAGGGTCTCGGTCAGGGTATAGGTAGGCGCGTACAGATTGGAAAAGCCCAGATTCTGGCAGACGCCTTTGAGGGTATGCGCCCCGCGGAACGCCTCTTTCACATCTCCCCTGCGCAGCGCTTCCTCCAGGATCTGAAAGCTGTCGTCCTGCAAGAACATCCGCACAAATTTGCAGATCATGGCTTCGTTATACAGCCGCCCAAGCACCTCCTGATAGTCTGCGCCCATCTTTTTATAGCATTCCTGTATCGTCATCGCTTACGCCGTGCCTTTCTTTTTTTGCTATCGTTTGCTTTCCCACCGCCGCATCTTACTACGCTTCACGGCGATATAGTGTTATGATAGCACCTTTCCGGCCATCTTGCAACTAGAGTGCAACAAGTTTTGCACTCTATCTAGTTTTTGCGTTCTCTTTTTGGCAGTTGCACCAAAACCGCACCCAGCTCTTCAAAAAGCGCCTGCTGCCGCGCCCTTTTCCGCTGCTGCCAGCTGCCGCTTCTGCCGGCTGAAAAAAGCGGACCGTGCAGCGCTGTCAACTGCGGATTCCGTATTGACGAACCGCACAAAAAACGATATACTATATTTCGGCGGTGCAGCTGTGCCGCCGAATACCGGGGTGTTGCGCAGTTGGTAGCGCGCCTGCTTTGGGAGCAGGAGGCCGCGAGTTCGAGTCTCGCCACTCCGATACTGCAAACGCACGTTGATTCGATAAGAGTCAACGTGCGTTTTTATTTTGCCGGTAAACTTGACGGGGAAAATCCGAATGCGTGCAAAAACTGCACACACTGCAAGGCCGCTTTTAAAAAACAGAGCAGCCTTTTTTCTTTTCCCCCCTTTTTGCGGGATTGATAAAAGCCCACAAGTGCGGTATACTGAATAGTACTTTATTTAAAAGAAGTAAGGAGGTGCGGCCCATGGCGATCGGTGTGCCCCGCCCGCTGGCGATAGAAAAACCGCAGGCCGTAGATCTTGTACAGGCGGCGCGGTATTTCGGTGCGCACGGCGAACCGGACGACGCCACGCTGGCACTGCTGCAAAAGTGCGCGGTGCCGCTGCTGGCGGCGGCGATGCCCCGGGCGGTGTGGCTGCTGGCAGACACCCCCGCCCTGACCGAGGCCGGGCTTCTGCCCGGTGAAGACGTGCACAAGCACCTGACCGGCTGCGGGCAGGCCATTCTGCTGGCAGTAACGCTGGGCCCCGGAGTGGATGCCCAGATCCGCCGGGCAGGCGTGGGCGATATTGCCGCCGGGGTAGCCTCCGATGCCTTGGGCAGCGCACTGGCCGAGCAGGCCGCCGATGCCGCCGAGGCGCAGCTGCGCCAGTGGGCGGCGACCGAGGGAAAGTATCTGACCGGGCGCTTTTCGCCCGGCTACGGCGATTGGGACATCGCGGTGCAGCCACTGGTGGCAGCGGCACTGGACACCGCGCGCAAGGCCGGGCTGTGCGTCACCGACACCAACCTGATGACCCCGCGCAAGAGCGTGACCGCCCTGCTGGGGGTCAGCGACCACCCGGTAAAGGGTCAACTGGCCGGGTGCGGCCATTGTGTGCTGCACACCCGCTGCGAATACAGAAAGAGGGGAAAGACCTGTGCAAGTGAATGAACTTTTCAGACAGAGCAATACCATCCTGCTGGACGGCGGCATGGGCACCATGCTGCAAGCTGCCGGGCTCAAGCTGGGCGCACGCCCGGAGGAGCTGAACATCACTGACCCGGCGCTCATCGAGGGCATCCATGGGCAGTACGCTGCGGCGGGCAGCCGCATCGTCAACGCCAACACCTTCGGCGCTTCTGCCCACAAGCTGGCAGGCAGTGCTTACACGCTGGAGCAGGTCATCACCGCAGGCATTGAAAACTGCAAGCGCGCCTGTGCGCCCTACGGTGCGCTGACCGCGCTGGACGTAGGCCCGCTGGGCGAGCTGCTGGAACCCAGCGGAACGCTGGCCTTTGAGGATGCTGTGGCTGAGTATGCCCGCATCGTCAAGGCAGGCGAAGCCGCCGGGGCAGACCTGATCTTTTTTGAGACCTACACCGACCTGTACGAGCTGAAAGCCGCCCTGCTGGCTGCCAAGGAGAATACTCATCTGCCCATTCTGGCCAGCATGAGTTTTGAGGCGGGCGGGCGCACCTTTACCGGCTGCACAGTGGAAAGCTTTGCCGCCACCGCCCGGGGCTTGGGGGCAGACGCCGTGGGCATCAACTGCTCGCTGGGCCCCAAGGAGATCTTCCCCATGGCAAAGCGGCTGGCCGAGGCTGTGCCCGGCAACTTCCCGGTGTTCGTCAAGCCCAACGCCGGTCTGCCCCGGGCGGACGGCAGCGGCTACGACATCACCCCGCAGCTGTTCGCCTTGCAGATGAAGCCCTACCGGGAGCTGCACCTGTTTGCCGCCGGCGGCTGCTGCGGCACCACCCCGGAGTTCATCAAGCTGCTCAACGGCACCTTTGCAGGCTGCACCCCGGGGCGTCCCGCGCACCGGATGCCATCGGTGCTGTGCACCCCGGTGGACACGGTCACAGTGGACGGCATCACGGTGGTGGGCGAGCGTATCAACCCCACCGGCAAAAAGCGCTTCCAGCAGGCACTGCGGGAGGGCGACATGAACTATGTGCTGGAACAGGCCGTCAGTCAGGCAGAAGCCGGGGCGCAGGTTCTGGACGTGAACGTGGGCGCACCCGGCGTAGACGAGCCGGTACTGATGGAACAGGTGGTCAAGGCTCTGCAAAGCGTGACCAGCCTGCCCCTGCAGCTGGACTCCTCCAACGTGGAAGCGCTGGCGCGGGGTCTGCGGGTATACAACGGCAAACCCATCGTCAACTCCACCAACGGCGAGCCGGAAAAGCTTGCCGCCATCCTGCCGCTGTGCAAGAAGTACGGTGCCGCCATCGTGGGGCTTGCCATCGATGAAAAAGGCATCCAGCCCAAAGCCGCAGACCGTGTGGCCATTGCCCGCCGCATCACCGAGGCAGCGCTGGCAGCAGGCATTCCCCGGGAGGATATCTACATCGACTGCCTCACCCTGACCGCCAGCGCCCAGCAGGAGGATGTGCTGGCCACGGTGCAGGCACTGGAAGCCTGCAAAAAGGAGCTGGGAGTGCGCACCGTACTGGGCGTGTCCAACATCAGCTTTGGTCTGCCCTGCCGCACCTACCTGAACACCACCTTCCTGACCATGGCCATGTACGCCGGGCTGGACCTTGCCATCATGAACCCTTCCAGCGAGGAGATGATGGCGGCGGTGTACGCCTACAACGTGCTGACCAACCGGGACAAGCAGAGCACAAAGTACATCGAGCGCTTTGCCGACCGTGTGCCCGCCAGCACTGCGCTGGCACAGGCTGCAAAAGCCGCACCTGCCGCCAGTGCTGCCGAAGCAGAACTTACCGGCCCCTACGCCGCCCTGATGAAAGCGGTGGAAAAGGGCTTGAAAGGTGACGCCGCCGCCCATACCCGCGCCCTGCTGGCAGAAAAGCAGCCGCTGGAGGTGGTGGACGAGGCGTTGATCCCCGCCTTGGACATTGTTGGTGCCAAGTACGAAAAAGGCACCCTGTTCCTCCCGCAGCTGCTGCAGGCCGCCAGCGCCGCCCAGAGCGCCTTTGAGGAGATCAAGACCGCCATTGCCCAAAAGGGCGAAGGCAGCGCCAGCAAGGGACGCATCGTCCTTGCCACCGTCAAGGGCGATGTGCACGACATTGGCAAAAACATCGTCCGGGTCATTCTGGAAAACTACGGCTTTGAGGTGCTGGACCTTGGCCGGGATGTGCCGGTGGAAACGGTGGTGGACACGGTGCGGGAAAAGGACGTGCATCTGGTAGGCCTTTCCGCCCTGATGACCACTACCCTGAAAAGCATGGAGGAGACCATCGCCGCCCTGCACGCCGCTAAGCTGGACTGCAAGATCATGGTGGGCGGTGCCGTGCTGACCCCGGAATACGCCGAGAAGATCGGCGCGGACTGGTACGCTAAGGACGCCAAACGCAGCGCCGACATCGCCAAGGAGTTCTTTGGGGTGTAACGCAAAAAAATTTCAGATTCAGACTGCTGAGAAGTGCGGACTTTTCAGCAGTCTTTTTTTATGGGCAGGGCGTTTATTTGCAAACTGTTCAAAATTACCACAAAAAATTGCCACGATTGTCTGGCATAATAAGGGTGCACTCAGGGAGAACGGAACGGACATCCCCCATAACCTCCGAAAGGTTCTCCCCGCAAAAGCCCATGCAGGCACATTTTCCTGCGGGTGCGGCCGCAGCAGCGGCGCACAGCAGGCCCATAAAAAACTGTCTCCCGTTTCTATGCGAGGCAATAGCCAGAACGGCGGACAGACTACCAAATCCCTCCTGACCAAGCCGCAATGTTCAGGGGTTCCTATACAGCAGGCAGTGTCGCTTTCCTCCTCCTTTCCACGACACTGCCTGCTTTTTGTTTGCGCCTTTTTCCGTGAAATACAGGCAGTCTCAAGGTCGGAATGTTGCCCTGCCGCCCGCTCCCCCGCATACAAAAAGCACCACCGTTATTCTGCACAAAATTCAAGGATAGAATTTTATGCCAAAAAACCTGCAAAAATTGGGTTTCTGAGGTCATTTTGCCGATCCTCCACGAATTTTGCTACAGATCTGCTACAAACGACTGAAAAGGGGGCCTCCTACACGTTTCATTATCAATATACAAAAGTGAATCTGCTTCACTTTTGCATATCAAAAAGCACGTAGATACAAAAAAAGCCGCTTACCTTTTCAGGTAAACGGCCTTACGTTTGGTGGAGCATTGTCCACGGCACTCGAACCCAACACTTCCTCACGGGTGACCGTTTTGGCATCGTCCGTGAAGTTGAAGTTGAGTACGACCCGGTCATCAAAGACGTAGACCGAGTTGACAAAGGTATCAATGATCTGCCGCTGGTGTTCCGTGCTGCCCACGTCACCCTTGCGGAATTTTTCAAGCCAGAACCGAATCCACTCACGGGTCAAGACGGGCTTTTTCAGCTCTTCTTCCAGAATGCTGGTGTTCAGAGCTTCTTTCCGGGCTTCCAGCTCGTCCAAACGCTGCTTGGTGGTCGGGGTCAGGATGCCCTGTTCAATGGCTTCCAGAAGGTTTGCCAGCCGCTTCTCCGTGTCCCTGAGCTGGTCTTTCAGGACAGGCAGCCGGGTGTTCTCCTTCTGCTGGGCTTCTATGACCAAATCTATCAGCTGTTCGATGATTTCATCGCTGAAAATCACCTTAATGGCAGTGTCCACCACGAACCGCTCCAGAGGCTCCTTGCGGATGGCTTTCAGGTCGCAGTGCGCCTTGCCGTGGCGTTTGGCGTTGCCGCACTTGTAGTAATAGTAGGTGTTTCCCATGTGGCTGGTGCCGCTTTCGCCGCCCATCAGGGTGCCGCACTTGCCACAGAACAGCTTGGTCGTCAGCAGATAGCTCACATCCTCTTTTGCAGGCCGACCGTGGGCGATCTTGTTTTGCTCGAAACGCTGCTGCACCCGGTCGAACAAATCCTTGTCAACAATGGCCGGAATGCCGCCCGGCGTCACGATGTCCTTGTAGCGGTATTCGCCGATGTAGCGGCGGTTGCGGAAGATCTGGAAGAAGCTGTTCTTCACGAACGGCTTCCCGGTGCGGGTACGCAGGCCGCGCTCGTTCAGGGATGCTGCAATCTTCTCAGCCGGTTCGCCGTCGGCGTACCAGGTGAAGATCTCCTGCACGATGGGAGCCGTTTCCGGGTCGATATGGTACAGCCTGTCCTTCTTGCCAATGGTGAAGCCCAGCGGAACCACACCGCCGTTATACTTGCACTGAAGGGCATTTTCGCGCTCACCGCGCGCCACTTTCAGGGCGAGCTCGGCGGAATAGTATTCCGCCATGCCAATCAGCATACTCTCCACCATAATGCCTTCAGGCCCCTGTGAGATGGGTTCCATGGCAGACACCAGATGGACACCGTTCTTTTCCAGCTGGTACTTGTAGTTCACGGCATCGAACCGATTCCGGGCAAAGCGGTCGAGCTTCCAGACCAGAACCACATCGAAGATTTTCTTCGCGCTGTCCTTGATCATCCTCTGGAAGTCTGGACGGTCATCCGTCTTGGCAGAGTAGGCACGGTCGATGTAGGTGCCGACCACTGTGATACCGTTCTTCTCGGCGTAGTCCTTGCAGTCGCGCAGTTGTCCTTCAATGGACGCTTCTCGCTGGCTGTCAGATGAATAGCGGGCGTAGATCACGGCGGTCATGGTTGCACCTCCTTGGCGTGTATTCGACTTGCCTTTATAGTATCGGGTCAAGCGCAGCTTGTCAACAATCTGCGAGCAGATTGAAATGTGAAAATTACGAAACGCAGCGAAAAAGGGGAGAGCAAGAATCGTCCCGTGGCCACAAATTTTCAATTTTTGAAAATTTTCTGCCCATCCGGGACTTCACTTCTTCACCTCTTGTGAGTTTCCGAAGTGCTCTTGTTGGGGCGTGCCTGCCCCAAACCCTGCTGGGAACGAGTACGGCAAACTGGAATTGTTTACTTCTTCATCTTAGGCGCAATAAGCAGCACGACTGTCACAAGAACATACAAACCATACAGTAACCAAGTAATGGTATTGTTCCAAGGAAAACTCATTTCTGGATGGTTCACCGCAAACATTATAAATGCAACAGCTATAATCAGCATTACCAAACCGACGATTCTTGATGCGCTCTTTTTCATGTAAATCACCTCGCCAAATTTTGATTTGTTGAACTAAGCCGAGTATACCATACTCTCCAATGAAAGAACACCCCGATATAGTGAAATTTTGCCGTTTTCCTGCGTACGTGCGTACACACTCCACAGGAATTCTAAGGAGCCTGCCCCCTTAGCACACGGACTTTGGAACAAAGTCTAGTGTGTTACACCTTGCCAGAGGTGTACAGGCTCCCGGTACGCACGTACGCAGCAATTGCCCTCAATGCGCCATATAGGTGGCGATCAAGTTCGCACAAAGCGAACTTGATTCCGCAAAGCAAAAGGCAGGATACCACTATCATAGTGATACCCTGCCTTTGCTCGTTTACCGTTCCGAGTAGTCCTTCCGCAGAACCTCCGATAAACAAAAAACGTACCCGAACCCTTTTTCGTAAAGAATTGGGTTCGAGTACGAACTGTATGGTGGAGAATTAGGGACTCGAACCCCAGACCCCCTGCGTGTGATGCAGGTGCTCTAACCAGCTGAGCTAATCCTCCATATTCGCTTGTGTTGTGCGCTCCGAACTGGAACGTGATTATTATAGCACGGCATTTGCCGAAATGCAAGCCCTAATTTAAAATTATTTTACTTTTTTCGAAACACTTTCCTTCCCAGCAAAAACGCCCTGCCGGGCTCCGGGCGTGCAACATTACCGCCGGGCAGCCGCACCGGCTGCGCCCTGCACAAAAAATGTGCGGCAGGCTGTTGCTCTTTGCCTGCAAATCGTGTATACTTGGGGGCAGAAAGCTGCATAAGAGAAATCGAGGGATGAATATGACACTTCGCGGGATCATCACGCTGGTAATATTGGCTGTGCTGTTTGCGCTGGCTGTGGTCTGGATCTCCAGACAGGGCGGCTGGAAGGGTGAGGGTTGCAACGGCAACTGTGCCTCCTGCCACAGCCATTGCGAGGACCCGGACGCCAAGAAGAAATAATCAAAACCGGGCTGCTGCACTTTATTTCGTGTAGCAGCCCGGTTTTATGGTTATGCCTCAGAACGCACCGCGCTGGGCGGCGTAGACAGCGATGGTGCTCAAAAGATCCTGCAATGCCTTCTGGTAGGTGGTGCGGCCGATGTGCAGCTGCTCTAAGATCTCGTCCTCCGGGCGCTGCTCAAAAAAACGCATCCGCAGCAGGTCTGCCCGCATGGGGTCATGCACCTGATAATAGTCGATGCCCTCATCAATGGCGCTTTGCCAGCGGCGGTTTTCCGGCGTGCGCGCCCAGTGGCGCTCGCCATACTTGCGCAGGGCGTTCCGGGTCAGGTCTCGCTGTTCCGGTGTCACTGGCGCTTCCCCCTTTTGGGCAGCTCCAGCGTTGCACTGCGCGAAAACCGGTTCTCGGCATCGAAAAAGCAGGCGTCCCGCTCGGCCATCGTCAGGCCAAGCATGGTGGAAAGCCGCTCGGCTTCGTCCAGTTTGAACTGAGTCTCACCCAGCAGCTTGTGCCGCAGGGTGTTGCTGCTGATGTGCAGCACACTGGCCACATATTGCAGCTTGTAGCCGCTGTCTTGGATGTAAGTGTAGATTAGGTTTGTGTTTGCCATGGCTTCTCTCCTTTTTTGTAGTTCGCCGCGTTTACGACAATCATTGGTTGTATTATACGCCGTTGTTGATTATCTGTCAACCTATAGTTTCCAAAACGCACCACAATTGTTGATTTTTAAGAAATTTTCTGCTATACTCAGAGCAGAAAGCCGTATTTCATACCACAACCCATAGTTTTCAGGAGAACTGTCATGTCCGATCTATCTACCCGTGTCCGGCTGCGCCGGGAGCAGCTGGGCCTTTCGCAGCAGGAGCTTGCCCGGCGCATGGGCTACCGCTCCCGTTCCTCCATCACCAAGCTGGAAAAAGGCATCAACGATCTGCCCCAGTCCAAGGTGGAGGAGCTGGCGCAGGCGCTGGAGACCACCCCCGCCGCCCTGCTGGGGCTGGACGCGCCCTGCGCCTGCCCCCTTGGCTTTGAGCCGCTGCCTGCCATGGTGCAGGTGCCGCTGATCGGCTCCATTGCCTGCGGCACCCCCATCACCGCCGAGCAGAACATTGAATGCTATATCGGGGTGCCCGCCGCGTGGCACGCAGATTTTGCCCTGACCTGCCACGGCGACAGCATGTCGCCCACAATATGCAACGGAGACATCGTTTGCATTCGTTGCCAGCCCGAGGTGGAGCAGGGCGAGATCGCCGCTGTGCGGGTGGGCGAGGAAGCTACCCTCAAGCACTTCCACCGGCAGGGCGATGCCGTGATGCTGCTGGCGGATAACGCCGCCGTCTGCCCGCCCATGTTCTACGTCGGCGAGCAGCTTTCGGAGCTGCACATTGAGGGCAAAGCCGTGGGGCTTTGCCGCGGTCTATAAGATAAGGAGAGAAAGGAGCAGCCTGTGTTCGGCAAAAAGAAAACGTCCCCCGCTTACGACCCCGCCGCCCAGAAGCCAGTGCTGCGGTGCAGCATCTGCACCGGGGAGCAGGTGGCCGGGTTTCAGGATCTGCACACCGGCCATTTTACCGAGGTGCAGCTAATCCGCAGCCCGCAGGAATTGCAGGCCTTCCGCAGCCGGTACGGCATCCCCGCCGACTGCCCCATTGAAAAGATCTATTGAGCAAGGAGTTCATCATGCAGCAGGCACCCGAAGCCATGACCCTGAAGGTCATTGCCCATATCCATACCGCCTTTCCCACCAAGTTCGGCATCCCGCGCCAGAGCGGGCTGGTAGAGGAGCTGCGGGGCGAGATCATCTTTACCCCGGAATACCGCAATCCCGACGCCCTGCGCGGGTTGGAGGGTTTCAGCCACATCTGGCTGGTGTGGCAGTTTTCCGGTGCAGTGCGAGAAAGTTGGTCTCCCACCGTGCGCCCGCCGCGCCTTGGCGGCAACACCCGTGTGGGCGTTTTCGCCACCCGGTCGCCCTTCCGGCCGAACCCGTTGGGACTTTCCAGCGTTAAGCTGGAAGCCATTGAGCAGCGCCCGGATGTGGGACCGGTGCTCATCGTGCGTGGTGCCGACCTGATGGACGGCACCCCCATCTACGATATCAAGCCCTACATCCCCTACGCGGACTGTCACCCGGACGCCGCCGAGGGCTTTACCGGGCAGACCCGCACCCACCATCTGGAGGTATTCTGCCCGGCAGCGCTGTGGCAGACCGTACCGGAGGCCGACCGCGCCGCTTTGCAGGGCGTGCTTGCCAGTGACCCCCGCCCCTCCTACCAGCACGACCCGCAGCGGGTATATGGCATGGAATTTGCCGGGCTGGAGGTGCATTTTACCGTGGACGGTGCTCAGCTCACCGTGCAGGACATCACCCTGTTATAAAAGGAGCCGTTCATGGAACTGCGGACTGTCAATACCTTTTTGCACATCGCCGAGCTGCACAGCTTTTCCCGCACTGCGCGGCAGCTGGGCTACTCGCAGTCGGCGGTGTCCTCCCAAATCGCACAATTGGAAGCCGAACTGGGCACCCCGCTGTTTGACCGCGTGGGCAAGACGGTGCGCCTGACCGATGCCGGGCAGACCTTTTTAGGCTACGCCCGCACTCTGCTGGAAACCGCCCAGCAGGCGCAGGCTGCCTTGCAGCCCGCCCAGCAGGTGCGGGGCAGCTTGCGCATCGCGCTGGCAGATTCCGTGTGCAGCACCTTTTTGCCGGGACTATTGC
This sequence comes from Faecalibacterium tardum, assembly GCF_040096515.1. Classification (NCBI taxonomy): domain Bacteria; kingdom Bacillati; phylum Bacillota; class Clostridia; order Eubacteriales; family Oscillospiraceae; genus Faecalibacterium; species Faecalibacterium tardum. The sequence goes on from NZ_JBBMEO010000021.1 coordinate 32,330, forward strand.
AGCGCTACCACGCCCGCTGCCCGCAGGTAGAGCTGGTGCTGCACACAGCCTCCACGGACGAGATGCTGCAACTGCTGAGCACCAATCAGGTAGACCTTGTCTACACGCTGGACCAGCCTCTTTTGCAGCCCACGCTGGTGCTGGCGGCGGACGTACCGGAGCCGGTGTGTTTCATTGCACCGCCGCAGCATCCGCTGGCGCAGGAAAGCGCCCTCCCGCTGGACATTCTACCCCGGCAGGAGTTTCTGCTCACCGAGCGGGGCATGAGCTACCGGGACGCGCTGGACCAGTGCATGGCGGCGCACGGCCTTGCCATCCATCCCTATCTGGAGCTGGGCAGCGCCGCGCTGCTGTGCCAGATGGTAGAACAGGGCATGGGGCTTTCCTTTTTGCCGGAGTACATCGTGCGCAGCGCACTGGCCGAGGGGCGTCTGGCCCGGCTGAACGTGCCGGACTGCACCGTCATGATGCACCGGCAGCTGTTCTATCACCGGGATAAATGGGTGACCCCCCAGATGAACGTATTCATCGAGCTGGTGCGGCAGGGTACACAGATAAAATGATTGGGAATGCCCGCCGCGTTGCTTTGGGCATAATCAGCGGAAAAAATATTTTTATTTCGGGGTTCAGAAACGCCTGTGGGCGTTTCTGAACCCCATTTTCACGGGAGGGGCAACCCTCTCAGTCACGCCTTACGGCGTGCCAGCTCCCCCGAAGGGGGAGCCAAGGTCTAAGGCTCATTGCTGAAGGTTTAAAGAACAATGAGAAAGTTTCCCGCAGTGCTCTTGCCTCTCCCTTTGGGAGAGGTGTCACCGCAGGTGACGGAGAGGGCGCACGCCGTTGCCCTTGTTGTTAAAGTACTAAGTGCAATAAGAAACCTTCCCGCCATGCTAAAAGCTCCCCCTTTCGGGGGAGCTGGCATCGCGCAGCGATGACTGAGAGGGTTTTCCAAAACGAAAAACCGCCGAAGGTTTTCCTTCGGCGGTCTTTCGTATGATAGGAGGATCAAAAATGATCTTTGCTAAGTCTTAGTTCAGGATGGTCTGCTCGGTCTCGATGTCGAACAGGTGCACCTTATGGGGATCGAATGCAACGCGGACGGTGTCTCCGTTGCGAGCCTTGGAGGTGGGAGCAACACGAGCGGTCATCTTGTTGCCCTTGTACTCCAAGTACAGGTAGATCTCAGCGCCCATCATTTCGGAAACATCGACCTGAGCATCCAGCTGGCAGTCGGTGTGCTTTGCCATAAACTCGGGCTCATCATCGATATCCTCGGGACGGATGCCCATCTTGATCTTCTTGCCAACGTAGGAATCCAGCTTGCCGTCGGCGGTCTTTTCCTTGGGCAGGGGGATCACGTCGCCGCCCAGGTCAACACCGTACAACTCGCCCTTCTTGATCAGGGTGCCGTCCAGGAAGTTCATCTGGGGGCTGCCGATGAAGCCTGCAACGAACATATTGCAGGGCATATCGTACAGGTTCTGCGGGGTATCGACCTGCTGGATGATGCCGTCCTTCATAACCACGATACGGTCGCCCATGGTCATAGCCTCGGTCTGGTCGTGGGTAACGTAGATGAAGGTGGTAGCCAGCTTCTTGTGCAGCTTGATGATCTCGGTGCGCATGGAGGTACGCAGCTTAGCATCCAGGTTGGACAGAGGCTCGTCCAGCAGGAAGACTGCCGGGTTACGAACCATTGCACGGCCCAGAGCAACACGCTGACGCTGACCACCGGACAGAGCCTTGGGCTTGCGGTCCAGCAGGTGCTCGATCTCCAGGATCTTAGCAGCCTCGTGCACGCGCTTGTCGATCTCGTCCTTCGGGGTCTTGCGCAGCTCCAGACCGAAAGCGATGTTCTTGTAAACGGTCATGTGGGGGTACAGAGCGTAGCTCTGGAACACCATGGCGATATCACGATCCTTCGGGGGAACGTCGTTGATCAGACGGCCGCCGATGTACATCTCGCCCTTGGAGATCTCCTCCAGACCGGCGATCATACGCAGGGTGGTGGACTTGCCGCAGCCAGAGGGGCCGACGAAGATGATGAACTCCTTATCCTGGATCTCCAGGTTGAAGTCGGTAACGGACGGGGCAGTTGCGCCCGGATAGATCTTGTAGATGTGCTGGCAGCTAATGGAAGCCATAATCGTTATCCTCCGTAAAATATTTGATGTTTCACGCCCTTGACGGCGTGTTGTTTCGTTGGTACTATAATAACAGATAATTTTGTGATATAAAATAGCATTTTATTGATTAGAGGTGTCAGATATTGCTGTTTGACTGGAACACCATCGCCGCACCGGCTGCGCTGCTGGATGTACAGCTTTCCGCGCCCCGCACTCTGACCGGCGAGGGGCTGTGGGTCTGCCTTGTTTCCAGCGGCAGATGCACCGCCTCCCTGCCCGGGGCGTCTGCCGCACCCGCCGGCGCTGTGCTGGTGCTGCCGCCGCAGTCCGCTGCGGCGGGGCACCTGATCCTGAGCCGCGCCCCGCTCACCCTGACCCCGGAGGACAGCTGCCATCTGCTGTGCGTCCAGCTGACCGGGCAAGCCAGCACGCAGTTTTTGAACGGCCTGCGGGAGCTGCCCTACCTTGCCAAAGGCGAGACCTGTCCTGCCGCCGCCGAGCTGATGGGGCGCCTTGCCGAGGAAAAGCCCACCCACAGCCGTGCCCGCAGCCAGCTGGTCTTTGCCCTGCTGTGCGAGCTGGCGGATGCCGACAGCGCCGCACCCGCCCTGCCGCCGCTGGTGCAGGCCGCCATAGAGGATATCCGCGCCAACTATGCCGGGCTGTACGGTGTGGAGGAGCTCAGCGAGCGGCTGGGCGTCTCCAAAAGCCATCTGGTGCGCACCTTTACCGCCGCCGTAGGCGTGCCGCCGGGCAAGTACCTGACCACCGTGCGCATCGAGGCCGCGCAGCGGCTGCTGCTGCACCGGGAGTACACATTGGACGTAGTGGCCAGCCTGTGCGGCTTTTCCGGGGCGAACTACCTGTGCCGGGTATTCAAAAAAGAAACCGGCCAGTCCCCTGCACAATGGCGGGCACTGACCGGTCGCGCCGCACAGGCCGGGCTTACGCCCGAGGAGACCATGCGGGAACAGGAGATGTATATTTAAGCCGTCTCGGCCTTTTTTCTGCGCAGCAGAAACAGGGTCAGCAACGCGGTGAGCAGTTCCGAGGCCGGGAAGGCCGCCCATACACCCGACATCCCGAACACCGCGCTGAGCACCAGCGAGCAGACCACGATGGCTACCATACCCCGGCAGATGGAGGTAACGGAAGCCTCCGCCGGGCGGTTCACGGCGCTCAGATAGCCCGCCGCCATGATGTTGAAGCCCGCAAAGAAGTAGCCCACAAAGTACATCCGCATCCCGGTGTGGGCGTACTGCGCCATCTGCAACGAGTTTTCGCTGTTGAACCAGCTTACAAAGGTATCGGTCAGGCCGAACACTGCGGCGTACAGCACCGCAGCCAGCACCAGCACCGTGCCACTGCCCAGCAGCAGCAGCTTCCGCGCCCCGGCGCGGTCGTTCTGGCCGTAGCAGCAGCTCACCAGCGGCTGTGCGCCCTGCGCCACGCCGTTGAAGATGGCCGTAGCCACCAGTGCAAAGTTTGCCACCACGCCGTAGGCTGCTACGCCCACGTTGCCCGCCAGACCCAGCAGCAGAAAGTTGAACACCGTGGTGGTCACGCCGGAGGAAAGCTCGCCCACAAAGCCGGAGACGCCCAGCTGACAGCTCTGCCCCAGCAGCCTTGCCGAGGGCATCTGCCGCACGAATTGCAGGGTGTTCTCCTTTTTAAAGAAGTGGCGGCTGCAGATTGCAATGCTGATAATAGGCGAGACCGCCGTTGCCAGCGCCGCACCGGCCAGCCCCAGACCCAAGGGGAACATGAAGATATAGTCAAATACCACGTTGAACAGACTGCCGCTCAAGGTCGCCACCATGGCAAGTGAGGGGTCACCGTCGTTGCGGACAAAGGCCGACACGATGTAGTTGCACATAAAAAACGGGGTGAACAGCAGAAAAATGCGGGCGTAGGGGATGCCCAGCGCCACGATGCCGACATCACCGCCCATGAGCCGCAGCAGCGCCCCGGGCGCAAAAACACCCGCCAGCATCCACGGGATAGACGCCAGTACGGCGCACAGGATGGCGTTGGAGAAATACCGCTGTCCCCGGGCATCATTCTGTGCCTTGGCAATAGCGTAGCGGGTCGCCGAGCCCAGCGCGATCATGGAGCCAATGGCAAAAATAAAGTTATAAATGGGCAGGCAGAGATTGAGCAGGGTAACGCCGTCTGTACCGGCGGCCTGTGCAATAAAATAGGTGTCGGCCAGAATATAGCACGAAGTACCCAGTAAGCCGAAAATATTCTGCGAGACATATTTAAAGAACTGTTTTGTCAGATCCATACACTTTTCCCTTTTTCCCTGTTTTTGTATACGTCTGGAAATTGTAGCATATCCGCCGCTGCAAGTCAACCGCAAAACCCGCCCATTACCGTATAAAAGAAGCAGTTGCGCACAGCGCCCTGCGGGTGTATACTGAACACTGCCGCACCTTGCGGCACACCTGTATGCAGAAAGGAAGAAGCCCTATGTCCGACAGGATCTTATTTTCCATCGGCGAAGCGCTGATCGATATGATCCCCTCCCGGGTGGGATGCAGCTTTGACGAAGTACCCGCCTTCAGCCCCCGGGTGGGCGGCGCTCCGGCCAATGTCTGCGCCGCCGTTGCCCGGCTGGGCGGGCGCAGTGCGCTGCTGAGCCAGCTGGGCGACGACCCCTTTGGTCATAAGATCGCCCGGGCGCTTGCCGCCTGCGGCGTGGAGCTCTCCCATCTGGAATTTACCAGTAAAGCCAGCACCGCGCTGGCCTTTGTCAGCTTAGCGGAAAACGGCGAGCGCACTTTCAGCTTCTGCCGCAAGCCCTCCGCAGACCTGCTGTATACCCCGGAGCAGATCGACCCGGGCTGGTTTTCGCAGGCCTTTGCCCTGCATTTTTGCAGCGTCTCACTGGTGGACAGCCCCATGCGCTACGCCCATCTGGCTGCCATCACTGCCGCGCGGGAGGCGGGCGCCATCCTCAGCTTTGACCCCAACCTCCGCTTCCCCCTCTGGCCGGACCGGGAACAGCTGCGTCAGACCGTGTGGCAGTTTCTCCCCCTGACCCATATCCTGAAGCTTTCGGACGAGGAGCTGCCCTTCCTCACCGGCACGGAGGATATTGAAGCCGCACTGCCCGCGCTCTTTACCGGAGATGTACAGCTGGTGCTGTACACCTGCGGCAGCAAGGGTGCCCGCGCCTACACCCGCACCGCCAGTGCCCGCGCCCGCTGCCCCAAGGTGACGGCGGTGGACACCACCGGCGCGGGGGACGGCTTTATCGGCTCGTTCCTGTGGCAGTTGCAGCGGGACGGCGTAACCGCCGCCGAACTGCCAAAACTTTCCCGCAAGCGCCTGACCGAGTATCTGACCTTTTCCAACCGCTTCTGTGCTATCAGCGTGCAGCACCACGGCGCGCTCGACAGCTACCCCACCTTGGCACAGATGAAAGCGGAGTATCCCCTGCCCTGAAGGCAAATTTACCGCACATTTTGTATTTTTTAACATTTATATGCTATATTGTATAAAAAGTCTGCTTTCTCACCACCCAAAAGGAGGAACCCATGCCCTTTGAGTTTGCTTTTCTGGACTGGCTGTACCAGTTCCGCAACCCGGTAATGAACACGATCTCCATCTTTTTTGATTACGCCGGTGCTCACGGCGAGATCTGGATCGCCTTCACCCTGCTGCTTCTGCTCTTCCGGCGCACCCGCAAAGCGGGCTTTGCCATGGCGGTGGCGCTGGTGCTGTACATGGCGGCGGGGCACTTCTTCCTCAAGCCGCTGTTTGCCCGTCCCCGCCCCTGCGATATCAACACTTCCATCACCATACTGGTGGCGCGTCCGCACGGGCACTCCTTCCCCTCCGGGCACACCGCCTCCGGGGTGGCGGCAGCCTACGCGCTCTGGCTGCAAAACCGGAAGCTGGGCGCGCCCGCGCTGGTGCTGGCAGCCTTTATCGCCTTTACCCGGCTGTACCTCTATGTGCACTTCCCCACCGATGTCCTCGGCGGCGCAGTGCTGGGCATCGCGCTGGGCACTGCGGCCTCCGCATTTGCAAACTATATGGCGAATCGCAAAAAGAAACAACAAATTGTATAAGAAAAGGTCGCTGCATCCATTTGTGCAGCGACCTTTTTGCTCTATTATTCTGCCGGGAGCTGTACTTTTCGGTTCTGTGCCGGATCCCAGCACACCAGCTCCAGCCGGCTGTCCGCAGGCAGGGCGGCGTCCGGCTTTGCCGCCTGCCAGCAGCGCTTGAGCACCGCAGCGGCTCCGGCGTCCTCTACGCCGGGCAGCTCGGTGCACAGCACCGTGCCCTGCCAGCCGTTTTCCGTGTACAGGCTCAGTGCGCCCGCCTTGCCGTCCAGAATGGCGGTGATATCCTGCTGCAGCTGCGTGTAGCCCTCGGCGGTGGCGGCGTACTCGCCGTGCCACTTTTCAAAAAACACCGAGAACTCCCCGCACAGCTCAATCAGCAGATCCTCTGTGCCGGTAGGGCTTTGCACCACCAGCGCCAGATCCTGCTCTTCCATGTAGTCAAAGTCCGGGTCGTCCCATGTGTGCACGGTGACCTGCTGCCGGCTGAGCAGCATCAGCAGCTCCCCCTGCTTTTCAGCGGTGTCAAAATCGCCCTGCGGGCTGTTCCAATCTGTGTTCATCGGTGTTCCTCCGTTTTTCTGTTGTACGGGCGGGGTTTCCCCGCTGTATGATCTGTTCAATTCTTCTCCTCGCTGCCATCTGCGGGCTTTGCCGCTGCGGCGCGGGCTTTCAGCTCGTTTTTAGCACAGTAGAGCGCGCGGTCGGCGCGGTCCTTCACTGCGACCACGTCCTCCCCGGAAAAGGCGGCAGAGCCAAGGGAGACCGTCGGCAAAATGGTAAGCGTCTTGCGCCGTTCTGCCAGCAGAGATTGCAGCGTTGCTGCGCAACGGGCTTCGCTTGCCTCGTCTTTCAGCAGCACGCAAAATTCATCGCCGCCGATACGGTAACAGTAGCCGCAGCGGGCGTAGGCTTTTTTGATGCAGTCCGCGATCTCGGCAAGGCAGACGTCCCCCTGTAAATGGCCGTAGCGGTCGTTGATCTGCTTGAAGTCATCCACATCGAACACCACCAGCACCCCGCCGCTGCGGCGCATCTCAATGGTGCGGTTCAGGTAGCTGTTCTGGTTCAAAAGTCCGGTCAGCGCGTCCAGCTGGTTCCACATCTCGCTGCAATAGATATAATACAGCACCGACAGCAACGTGACACACAGCCATGTGACGTGCAGCGCCGGCAGCGCGATCTGGATCACGGTCTCCGCGCCCAGAAACAGGGTCAGCGGGTAGATCAGCGTGCGGCTGCGGTTCTGAAAAACTGCCGCCGTGCGCACCGTAGCCACCATAAGGTACAGCATGGAGGCGTAATACATGATGACATAAATGAAAAAGTACCCACCCCGGGCGTAGAGGTTTTCCGCACTCACCGAGAACACCGGCCCATAGGGCAGCGTTGCCGCCAGAAAAAGCAGATACGCGCCCTCGTAGCACACCGCCGCCTTGAACCCGCGCCGGATGATGGTTTTTTTGTCCAGTACATACACAAGGCACAGCGCCACCGCTGGTGTCAGCCCGAAGCCCAGATAGTTGGACAAAATGTTCAGCCAGCGGTAACCCGGCGGTGTGCCGTCCACCACGATGGTGATGACCTCCAGCACCGAGATCGCCGCGATCAGCGCAAAGGCCAGAAAGAACCCGCGCTTCTGCTTTTTATTCAAAGATTCGCTCAGCTTTGTAAGAAGGCACATAAAGCCAAGCACAAAAAGATCAATAGTCGTTAAAACAAAAAAATATCTATCCATTGCAAATTATCTCACTCTGCGCGCTGATGCCTTTGATAAGGCACAGACAACCTCGATATGCTCTGTATGCGGAAACATATCCACCGGGGTAAAGCCCTCGGCCTTATAGCCCAGCTTTGTCAGGGTGGCAAGGTCGCGGGCGAGAGTGACGGGGTTGCAGCTGACATAGACCACCCGCTTCGGTGCCATGCGGGCCACGCTGGCAAGAAATTCCGGGGTGGAGCCCTCGCGCGGGGGGTCCATAAAGATCACATCTGCCTTCTCCCCCGCTGCGGTCGCTTCGCGGATCCAGCGGGTGGCGTCGGCGGCAAAGAAGCGGGCGTTCTTTACGCCGTTGTGTCTTGCGTTGCCAATGGCATCCTGCACGGCGTCCCGGTTCAGCTCCACGCCCACCACCTGCTTTGCATGGTCGGCGGCGGTCAGGCCGATGGTGCCGATGCCGCAGTAGGCGTCCAGCACCACCTCCTTGCCGGTCAGCTTTGCAGCTTCCACCGCAAGGCCGTACAGCACTTCGGTCTGGGCGTGGTTGATTTGATAAAAGCTGCGCGGGCTGATGGCGTAGGTCTTGCCGCAGAGGGTGTCCAAAATGAACCCCTTGCCGTACAGCACCTTTTCCGCTTCGCCCAGCACCACGCTGGTCTTGCGGCTGTTCACGTTCTGCACCACGGTGGTCACAGTCACGCCGCGCTGTGCGGTCTCCGCCAGCAGCGCCTTTACAAAGTTCTTGGCCCCCGGCAGCACCGGCTGCGCCGTTACCAGCACCACCATCACCTGCCCGGTGGCTACGCCCCGCCGCAGCAGACAGTGGCGCACAAGCCCGGTGCCCTTGTCCTCATCGTAGGGCTGGTAGCGGCAGGCGTTGGCGGCAGCCCGCACCGCCTGCATGGTCTTGTCCAGCACCTCGTCCTGCAGCAGGCAGCTTTCCACCGGCAATACCTTATGGCTGTTTGCCGCGTAGATGCCGGAGGTCAGTTTTCCACCCCAGCCGACGGCAAAGGTGGAAATCACCTTATTGCGGTAGTGGTAGGGCTGCTCCATGCCCCGGATGGGGTGCACCGGGCCGTATTTGCCCACAAGAGCACGCACTTTTTCTTCCTTTTGTTTCAGCTGCGCGGCATAGTCCAGCCCCAGCAGGGGGCAGCCGCCGCAGTTTTTGGCACGCAGTTTGCAATCCATGGCAGTTTCTTCCTTTATATAACAGATACTCTCTTTTCAGGATATCACAGGGCGGGGTGGATTGCAACTGCAAGGCGGGGCGATTTTTACAGTTTTCATTTTTACTGCCGGGTCTTTACTTTCCCGCGCTGATTTGCCATAATAGGGGCAGAAAACGACCGTTTACGGGAGGGCTACAAAATGAAGATCATGGTTTTTGATGTAGGCGGAACCGAGATCAAATACTCGGTCATGGATGAGCAGATGCACCGCACGGACAGCGGCGCGGTGCCCACGCCGCAAGATACGCAGGCACAGTTTCTGGATGCAGTCTACCGGCTGTATGCGCCCCACAAAGATGAAGTGACCGGCATTGCCATGGCGCTGCCGGGCTTTGTGGATAACCGCACCGGCTATGTGTCCAACGGCGGGGCGCTGCTGTACAACACCGCTACCCCGGTGGGGCAGCTGCTGGCAGAAAAGTGCGGCTGCCCTGTCATCCTGGAAAACGACGGCAAGGCCGCCGCCATGGCAGAGCTGGCAAACGGCGCGCTGAAAGGCTGCTGCAACGCAGCGGTGTTCATCATCGGCACCGGCGTGGGCGGCGGCATCATCGCCAACGGACAGCTGGTGCGCGGGGTGCACTTTACCGCCGGAGAGTACAGCTTTGTCAACACCAACGCCGAGGCGTGGGACGCCCCGGACCAGAACATGGCCTGCCAGTGCAGCACCAGCAACCTGCTCAAATGGTACCGCGCCCGCAAGGCGCTGCCGGAGGACGCCCCGCTGAACGGACGCAGCTTTTTTGCCGCCGCCAATGCCGGGGAGCCGGAAGCCTTAGAGGTGCTGCGGCGGTTCTGCCACGCGGTGGCGGTGCAGATCTACAACCTGACCGTTCTGCTGGATGTGGAAAAGGTAGCCATCGGCGGCGGCATCAGCAAGCAGCCCCTGCTGCTGGAAAGCCTGCGCAGCGCCTACGATGGACTGTACGCCTCCCGGGCGGGACAGGCTTACATGGAGGGCTTGCCCCGCTGCCAGATCGTGCCCTGTGCCTTCAGCAGTGAAGCCAATCAGGTAGGCGTCGCCGCTGCATATTTTGAAGCTATGCAGAAAAAATGTTGATTTCCAGCCGGTTTCATGGTACTATATCTGCCGTGCGCTGCAAATGGCAAAAAAGCAGCTGCGGGTCTAATATTTTCTTTATAAAAATGCAGAGCCGGACAGCCCGCGGGCTGTCC
>NZ_JBBMEO010000022.1:0-34983 GCF_040096515.1 Faecalibacterium tardum
TCTCGGGAAAATTTAGTGGCACTTTGAATCCTTTCCGAGAGACGCAATGTCGTTTCTTACTACAACTGCATGAGCCGTCTCCTTCCTTACGCAAACACGCCGAACAGCTTCGCCATCCGGGACAGAAGCATAAACAGCTGTGAGAAAAGAGACAGTGCCGATGCAGTTGTAGTAAGAAACGACATTGCGTCTCTCGGAAAGGATTCAAAGTGCCACTAAATTTTCCCGTGCAGGCATCTGTCCCGCCGCTCTCTGGCGTAGTCCAGCAGTGCATTGCACGCCGGACAAAGCGCCTCGCCCCTTGTCCTATGCACGCCACAACAATACCGGCGCACCATGAGGGTAACGGTTTCAATCTCCTTTTCCTTGTTCAAGTTCTGAAGTCCTTTCTGTTTTATACATAGTTAACCATCACTAACCATCTGGTGGAAGAAAAGGCAGGCCACCTGTATGTAGTCTGCCTTTTGCCTGATGCGAAAGCCCGCAGACACGCGGGGCTTACAGCACCAGCGAGGGCGCGGTGTAGACCCGTGCCTTCAGCTCGCTGTTTAGCATATACAGCCCCTTGCTGTCACCGCCGAACAGATCCATCTTGGTAATGAGGTCAGCGGCGTTCTTCTCCTCCTCGCCCTGTTCCTTGATGAACCAGTCCAGCATCTGCATGGTGCGGAAGTCCCTGACCTCGTATGCGGCGGCGTAGATGGCATTGATGCTGGCGGTGACCAGCATCTCGTGTTCCAGTGCTTTTTTCAGCGGGGCCATGTGGTCGCCTCGTTCCCACTCCGGCTTTGCGATAGCCTCAAAGGTGACGTCCTCGCCGTTATTCTGCAAATACTGATAAAACAGCATGGCGTGATCCCGTTCCTCCTGCGCCTGTACCCGGTACCAGTTCTCAAAGCCGTCCAGTCCGACGGCGGCGTAGTAGTTGGCAAAGTCCAGATACAGATAGGCGGAGTAGAACTCCTTATTGATCTGCTCGTTGAGCAGAAGAGATACGTTAGCGTTCATGATACTTCTCCTCCATAAGATTGTCTTTTCCTGCTCCCGGCATGGGGGCAGATATACCGTACCCAGAGCGATGCTGGGATGCTCCCTTTTCATCTCCAGGAACACCTGCTCCGCCTTGGGATGCTGCTGCAGCTCCGTTACGGCGGCCAATATCTCCTCTGCGTATTTTGGGATACCGCCAACTCTCCAAATGCAAGAATGAATCTTATTATTTTGCTTTTATTATACCTATATTTTTTTCTCTGTCAACAAGCACAAAGGGCTTGTGCTCCAAAAGCTGCCTCGAAGCCGATTTTCTCAAATTATGTGACACTGTCACAGTAAAACCGCTTGTCACGCGGTAATACTACGCATAAAAACACAGCCGCAGAGTACATCTGTGGCTGTGTTTTGTGTTCAGTTGCTCACTGTTGTGTGGACTGGATATGGAGAGACAACATATCTCCCGATCTTACATGGGTTATCTTATCTGCCATCACTCTGGCAGTTTGCCTTGCAGATATGGGGCGTATCCGGCCTGACCTTAAACATGGCTTTTTCAATCTACCTCCCTTATCGGTTTTCCGCGATATATTTCTCCGCCATGTGGACTGCCACCGCGCCGTCCGCCACGGCGGTGACCACCTGACGGAGGGGCTTCGTCCGCACGTCGCCCACGGCGTAAACGCCGGGAATACTGGTTTCCGTGGTCTCTCCGGCCACGATATAGCCGCCGCCGTCCAGCGCCAGTTGACCCACCGCCAGCGCCGTGGCGGGCTGTCGGCCCACGCTGACAAATACGCCGTCGCAGTCCACCACGCTTTCCTCACCGGTGACGGTGTCCCGCAGGCGGACGCCGGTCAGCCTGTCCCCGGAAAGCAGCGCGGAAACGACGCTGTTCCAACGGAATTCCACGTTTTCGGCCTGTGCCAGCGGCTCGTGATAGCTCTTGGTGGCCCGCAGGGTGTCTCTGCGGTGGACGAGGATCACTTTTTTCGCCACGCGGCTGAGAAGGAGGGCATCTGCCGCGGCGGAATTGCCGCCGCCCACCACGACCACCGTTTTGCCCTTGTAAAACATCCCGTCGCAGGCGGCGCAGTAGGCCACGCCCCGGCCCAATAGCTCCGTCTCTCCGGCAACGCCCAGCGTTCTGGGATCTGCGCCGGTGGCCAGCACCACGGTTTTCCCCCGGAAGATCCCCTCGCTGGTCTCCACGAGCTTGGGAACCGCCGTCAGATCCATGCGGAGAACTTCCGCGTATTCGCTGCGTGCCCCAAAACGCTCCGCCTGCTTTTGCATCTTCTCCGCCAGAGAGAAGCCGTCTATCCCGTCCTCAAAGCCGGGATAGTTGTCGATCTGCTCGGTCAGGGCCATCTGCCCACCGGCGGACAGTTTTTCCAGCACGATGGTGTCCAGCCCCGCCCGTGCCGCGTACAGGGCGGCGGTGTAGCCGCCCGGGCCGCCGCCCACCACGAGCATATCATAAACATGATTGTTGTTCATATCTGAACCCTCCGTTATTTCGCCAAGGCTTCCTGAATGAAACGGTCGATTTCTGCCTTTGAGCCGGGCGCGGTGATGGAATCCACGGCCTTTCCGTTCCGGTACAGCACCAGAGTTGGGATGTCCTCGATCCCCTCGGCCCCCGCCAGCCGCGGCTCCTCGTCAATGTTGATCTTGCCGACGGCGAGGCTGTCCGCGTATTCCTCTCCGATCTTCTCATACGCGGGGCCGATCCTCCGGCAGTAGCCGCACCAGGGCGCCCAGAAATCCACCAAAACGGGCTTTTCCTCCCGGATCGCCTGCTCAAACTGCTCCTGATTCATGTTCATAGCTGCCATATCTGCCAGCTCCTTTCCTTTGTTTGGGTATTCTCAAGACTCCGGTCTCGCCCCACACCACATCGTGACCTCAACCTGAGATGACGGTACTCTGCCCTTGGGACATAAAGCAGATGAGTAAGACCATCATCTGTACGAGAATAGCTGCGGTTTGTTGCAGCTTATTCTGCGCAGAGCTCAGCCACCAGAGCGTCCATCTGCGCTTCGCTGGTTTGGTTCAATGCACCACGCAGAGACACTACCGTTTCGTAAAGGTGGATATCCTTCATCTCCTCCAATTTGGTGCGCATCAGCCGCGCGGCAGCAGGTGCCCAAGAGCCGTCTTCAATAAGGCCAACCCGGCGGTTTCGGAATCCCTTTGTCCGTAAATGTTCCAAAAACTCCCTCATGGGCGGAAACAGTCCTCCGTCATAGGTGGAGCTGGCTAAAACCAACTTCCCGCAGTAGAATGCACTGGCAACAGCGTAGGAAAGATCTGTCACAGTGAGATCACATATGTTGACCTGTACGCCTTTTTTCTCTAATTTACCCTTGAGGGTCTTCGCCGCATGGGCAGTATTTCCATGGATGGATGCGTGGGCAATCAGTATGCTCTCCGATTCTTCTGGTTCCCATTGTGACCAGAGATCATAGAACCGCAGACACTCCTCCAGCCCTTCTGTAAGCACGGGACCATGGAGCGGGCAGATCGTTTTGATCTCCAGCGCGGAGATTTTTTTCAGCAGCGCCTGCACCTGTGCACCATACTTTCCGATGATGTTGTAATAATACCGCCGGGCCTGCGGCGCCCAGGGGGCACGGGCAGTCCGTTCCAGTGAACCGAAGCGGCCGAAGGCATCCGCCGAGAACAGGATCTTTTCCTCCTCTTCATACGCTGTCATCACCTCCGGCCAGTGTACCATCGGCGCCAGCAGAAAGCGCAGCCGGTGCAAACCCAAGGAAAGCGTATCTCTTTCGCCAACCTCCAGCATACGGTCTTCCGACAATGCACCTGTGCCGAAGAACTGCTTGATCAGGGTAAATGTTTTCGCGTTTCCCACGATCTTCATCTCCGGGTACTTTTGTGCCAGCCGCATGAGGCTGCCGGAATGATCCGGCTCCATGTGTGTAACCACAAGATAGTCGGGCCTGCGCCCCTCCAACACACGCGCCACATTGGAAAGCCATTCTTCCGTTGCCCGTGCGTCCACGCTGTCCATCACGGCAATCTTCTCATCCAGAATGACATAGGAGTTGTAGCTCACTCCCATAGGCTGGACGGGGTACTGGTTTTCAAAGAGTGCCAATGTGTTATCATCCACCCCTACATAGCGGATGGCATCTGTTACCGTTTGGATAGCCATATAAAATATACCTCCTATTTTCCTTACTCAGACTCTGACTGATAGGTTCTTCTTTTCTAACGAAACATACGCTCAACCGCGGATCGACGGTCGCGCATTTTACCGTTGCCTTGCTTCCCCCAGAGTCGTTACATGTGGTACACCGCAGCGGAGCGAAGTCCTTCCGGCAGGCCGTCGGGCGCAGCAGGTGAAAGTTCCCAGCGTACCTGCCCCGCCCACTGGGAGGCGACGGCGGAGAAGTGGAGCATGACAATACCGAGATCCAATGCGGCATCCAAATTATCGGTGTAGGCATCCTCCTGCTGCACCAAATAGATGCTGTGATCCTGCACAAGGAAGCCATAGGGCTGACGGTTGAGATAGCTGGGGGAGAGCGAAGCGGCGTAGAAGGACTGCCAGAGCATATTGTCGTAGAAGTCCATCATCTCGTCAAGCCCAGACTTGTTGCTCCAGCTCCCCATGTGAACCAAATCGTTCACGCCCTTTTTGGGCGCGTAGTACTGCTGCTCGGCCCGCACATCGATCTGAGACATACTTAGGATATTCAGCCGCAGCTTTTTTGCGGTCTTTTCCCCGTAGCCAAAGGCAACGATTGCCGCCACCTCTAACGGGGTGGCGAGAGACAGTGCCTTTTTGATTTTGTCGCTGTCGGTGAAGGTCATCCAGCAGGTGTCAATGTCCAACTCAGTCAGCTTGAGGACGAGATCTTCCATCATGTAGCCGGCGTTGATGGCCGCATAGGAATGCGGGGCAGACATAAGGAGCAGGTAATGCGGTGCTCCGATGAGAAATTGATTATAGCCCGCTGAGCTCTCCAGCGCCGGCTGTGCATCCTTGTCCAAGACGATCAACTCCGTTGCAATCTCCGGGACAAGACGGGGGCAGGTCTTTTCATAGTAGGATCTGAGCTGGCCGATAGCCTCGCTCGGAACTTCCTTTTCGCGGAATGCGTGAACGGATCTGCGATTTTGAATCATAGCGCTGTAATTCATAGTAATATCTCCTATTCTAATGTCTTTGGTTTTCTTATAAATCGTCTATCAGTGCGGTGCTCTTGGCGTAGGCGGTACTGCGTGCCTCAAAGAAATCGGTCTTGACCATGTTGGCGTCGGCGTACTGGCTGACCCATTCCATGCTCTCCGGTTCGCTCTCAAAGCCTGGATACAATGCGGGATAGCCAAGGCTCGTCCAGCGGAGGTTGCCGAGATAGCGGATGTAATCGCTGATCATCTGCCGGTTCAGCCCCGGGATGTCGTCGCCGATCACATAATGCCCCCATGCGATCTCCTGCTCCACGCCCTCACGCATCATCTCGCGCAGCGCTTGTACGCTCTCGGCGGTGAACAACTCCGGCTGCTCCTTTTGCAGCTCCGTGATGATATTGCGGAACAGCCACAAGTGCGTGTTCTCATCGCGGTTTATGTAGCGAATCTCCTGCGCCGAGCCGGGCATCTTCCCGTTTCGGGAGAGATTGTAGAAGAACATAAAGCCGCTGTAAAAATAGATGCCCTCCAAAATATAGTTTGCCATCATCACGCGCAGCAGCGTGGGAGCGTCCTTCCGCTCCTGAAACTCGTTGTAGCAGTCCCCAATGAAGGTGTTGCGGCGCAGCAGATGCTCGTCCGTTTTCCATTGGTAGAGGATGTCATTGCGCTCCACGGGGGAACAGATGGTGTCGAGCATATAGCTGTAGCTCTGTGAGTGGACACACTCCTGAAACGCCTGAATGGACAGGCAGAGATTGACCTCGTTGGCGGTAATGTAGGCGCCGATATTAGGCAGGTTCGCTGTCTGAATGGAATCCAAAAAGACAAGAAAACTCAGAATTTTATCGTAGGCGCTGCGCTCGGCTGACAGCAGGCGTGGATAGTCCTTCACATCCTGCGAGAGATTGATCTCCTCAGGGATCCAAAAGTTGTTCATGGCCTGCCGGTACCAGTCGCTGACCCAAGCGTACTTCATATTGTTGAAGTCGTTGAGGTTTGTGGTATTGCCGCCGATCATGCGCCGCAGGCGCACATCAGGGTTGCCCTCTGGGTTAAAGAGGGGCTTTTTCTTCAGTTCCGTCATGCTATCCTCCTTATGACGAGCAGCTTTCGCAGGCCTCGACCTCAAGGGCCTTGCTGCGGACATAGTAAATGGTCTTGACGCCGGCCCTCCACGCCTCCAAATACAGTCTGAGCACCTGACGCATGGAATAGTCGTTGGTGATATAGAGATTCATGCTCTGCGCCTGGTCAATATGTCTCTGGCGAAGGCCCGCGGCGCGTACCGACCAGCTTTGGTCGATTAGATGCGCTGCCTTATAGTACCACCATGTGTCCATAGAAAGCTCCGGAGCAACGCGGGGCAGCATGCTGCCCTTTTTTTCCTCTAAAAAGAATTTCTTCATAATTGGATCTATGCCCGCCGACGTGCCGGAGAGGATAGATGTGCTGGAGGTCGGTGCGACCGCCAGCAGATAGGCGTTGCGCATTCCCTGCACCGCCACCGTTTTCGCAAGCGCCCGCCACTTTTCGGAGGTATAACCCCGCTTTTCAAAATACGCGCCCGTCTGCCAGTCGCTGCCCTCAAAGAGCGCGTAACGACCCTTTTCCCGTGCCAGAGCTGTGTCCGCCTTGACAGCGGCGTAGTTGATGAGCTCGAACACTGCGTCGGTGAAGGCAAGGTGCTCATCGCTCTCCCAGTGGATGCCGCGCTTTGCCAGCATGTGGTGGTAGCCGCTGACGCCCAGGCCGATGCTGCGGTACTTCTGATTGGTAAGCCGCGCGTATTCCAACGGGTAGAAGTTGAGGTCGATCACATTATCCAGTGCGCGGATGGCCGTTTCCACCGTGCGTTCCATATAGGCCTCGTCCTCCACCGGCAGATTACCGAGAGACAGACTCGCCAGATTGCAGACCACAAACTCACCTGGGCGTGTGGCCGTCACCACAATTGTGTCGCCGTTCTCCGTGTGCACCTCAGTGCTGATGTGCTCGATGGGTGCCATGTTCTGCGCGATCTCCGTACAGAGATTGGAGCAATAGATCATTCCCGTGTGGCCGTTTGGGTTCATATGATTTACACTGTCGCGATTGAAAGCGAAGGGTGTGCCGGTCTCCACTGCCGAGCGAAGCACCAGCCGCACGATGTCCTTGACGGTGACGCTGCGCTTTTCGATGCGCGGGTCATTGACGCAGTCCAGATACCGCTTCTCCCATTCTGTACCCCAGTAATCCTCCAGTGCGTAGCCCTTGACCGTGAGGATCTCATGCGGACACATGAGATGCCACGGCGCGTCTATGTTCTCCTCCGCCAGTCGCCAGAAGAGATCCGGATAGCACACGGCGGGAAACACATCATGTGCCTTCATGCGGTCGTCGCCGTTGTTGGTGCGCAGTTGAAGGAATTCCGGCAGATCCCGGTGCCATGCGTCTAAGTAAACCGCCACAGCGCCCTGCCGCATCCCCAACTGATCCACCGCCACGGCGGTGTCGTTGACCAGCCGGATCCAGCGGATAACACCGCCCGCCGCCCCTTGAAAGCCGCGGATGGTGCTGCCTGCAGCGCGCACCTTACCGAAGTACATCCCCATTCCACCGCCGAATTTAGAGACCTTTGCGAAGTTGTCCAGCGAGCGGTAGATGCCGTCCAGACTGTCCAGCACAGTGTCCACAAAGCAACTTGAAAGCTGATGGTAGGGCTTTCGTGCGTTGGACATGGTAGGTGTCGCCATCGTGACCTCCATACGGCTGAGCATATCGTAAAAGCGTTTTACCCACCCCATGCGATCAGAGCCTTCGTTCATAGCAAGATGCAGCGCGATACCCAAAAACATCTCCTGCGGTGTTTCCAGCGGCGCGCGGCTGCGTGACTGGATCACATAGCGTTTGAGCAGCAGGTCAAGGCCGGAGTAGGTGAACAGCTCGTCCCGTTCCGGGCAGAGAAAGTCCTCCGCCATGGCAATTTCCTCGTGGGTATAGTGGGCAAGGATATAGTCACCGTAGAGTCCCTTATCCGTCAGATAGCGAAGCTTGCCATAGAGGTCGCCGACGCCGCGCCCCTCCCATTCCTGTGCGTTGCGACAGCGAAAGGAGTGGTTCAGAAGCCGCGCCGCGATGAACTCCCACTTGGGTGCCTCTGCCGTAGTCAGCTCTACCGCCGCCTTGGTCAGAGCCTCAGCCCGCTCATCCTCCGTCATACCCAGACGACAGAAACTCTCAAACTTCATTTGAAGCGCCGCGAGGGAGTAGACTTCCTCGGTAAAATCCATCTGGATGCGGCGCAGCACCTCGTCAAGCGAGTCATCCCCCACCGTCCGCGCGATGGTATGCCGGACACGGCGCAGCGCAGACCGCTTTTCGCGGTAGAGGATGTACGCCTTGGCCACCTCATAGTGTCCGCGCTCCATGAGCGTTCGCTCCACCTCGTCCTGCACACGTTCTACGGTGAGCGGCACTGTGACGGAGAGATTGTTGAGAACGGTGGCGAGGATCTCATCCATCTCTCTGCTTCCGATCTCCTTGCCCTGTCCGTCAAACGCCTTTTTCATGGCGTTGAAAATTTTCTCCTGTTGAAAGGGAACAGACTCCCCGTTTCGTTTTCTGATCTCCATTTCGATCCTCTCATCTTCTCCGGTCACTTCTCATGTCCTTTTGGGCAAAGAGCGGGCAAGCGCAGTATCACGCTTGCCCGCTCTGTTTTTGAAAGCCGGTTTTTCTGCAGCCGACGCGGTGGGGCTGTTTGTTGTCTGTTGTCTTGGTTTTGGCTTTCCTGCCAGTTACTTCATAGATTCCAGAATGGCGTCCGCCAGTGCTTCCAGCTCAGTGCGCTTGTCCGTGCCCATGGACGAGGCGAGGCTGAGCCGCTCGTTGAGCACCGTCATGTTCTTAAGCTCATTGTTGACGAATTTCTGCATGAGGTCACCGGACTTCACCGCCCATGAGCCGTTTTCAATGATGGCAAAGGTGCGGTTTTGCAGATTCAGTGCCTTCATATCCATGAGGAAGTCATGCATGGCGGGGTAGATGCCGAGGTTGTAGGTCACAGAGGCCAGGACAATGTGACTGTACTTAAACGCCTCGGAGATCAGCTGGGAGACATGAGTGGAGGACACATCGTACATCGCCACCTTGCTCATGCCCTTATCGCAGAGCGACGTCGCCAGCGCCTGCGCCGCGTTCTCCGTGTTGCCGTACATAGAGGCGTAGACGATGAGCACGCCCTGGGTCTCAGGGGCATAGCGGCTCCATGTGTCGTACTTTTCAATGAACCAGCCCAGATCCTTGCGCCACACGGGGCCGTGGAGCGGGCAGATGTACTTGATCTGATCCAAAACGCCGCTGGCCTTTTTCAGCAGGAGCTGGATGTGGGGGCCGTACTTGCCCACGATGTTGGTAAGGTAGCGGCGGGCGTCGTCCAGCCAGTCCCGCTCGAAGTCCACCTCGTCGGCGAACAGCTTGCCGTCCAGCGCGCCGAAGGTGCCGAAGGCGTCGGCGGAAAAAAGGACGCCGTCGGTGACGTCGAGGGTCACCATGGCCTCCGGCCAGTGAACCATAGGCGCGCCCACAAAGGTGACGGTGTGCTTGCCGAAGGAGAAGGTATCGCCCTCCTTCACCTCGATGCACTCATGTCCGTCCACATGGAAGCCGAACTGCCGCATGAGCATGAATGCCTTCTCGTTGGAGATCAGTTTCACCTTGGGATGGCGCAGCAGGATCTCCTCGATGCAGGCGGCGTGATCCGGCTCCAGATGGTTGACCAACAGGTAGTCCAGCTCGCGGCCATCCAGCACATACGCCAGATTTTCCAAAAGCTGGCGGCAGGCAGACCAGTCCACCGTGTCAAAGAGCACCGTCTTTTCATCCAGCAGGCAGTAGGCGTTGTAGCTTACGCCCCGGGGAATGGGAAAGCAGTTTTCAAACAGGGCCAGGCGATGGTCGTTGGCGCCCACCCAGTAGAGGTCGTTCGTTACTTTACGCACGCAATACATCTTATCTTACCTCCTTCACGGCCTCAAGCCTTTACAAATTGATCCTTCGTCTCCGCGCACTCGGGACACACCCACTCGGTGGGAAGCTGCTCAAAGAGCGTACCGGGCGCGATCTCGCCGTCCTCGTCGCCCAACTCCGGCACATACTCGTAGCCGCAGCCGCTGCAGACGTAGCGGTCGCCGATGGGGGCGGGCTTCGGCGGCGTGGGCCGCTTCATCTTTACCATGGGCGGCGCGGGCAGCTTTTCGCCGCTATCCAGCGCGGCAGTGAGCAGGGGCAGGATCTCCTCCACATCGCCCACGATGCCGTAGTCGCAGTTCTTGAAGATAGGCGCGTTACCGTTCTTATTGATGGCCACGATGGTGGAGGCGTCCTTGATGCCCTTAAGGTGCTGGGATGCGCCGGAGATGCCGCAGGCGATGTACAGATTGCCGGTGAACTTCTGACCGGACATACCCACATAGCGGTTCAGCGGCAGATATTTGAGAGTCTCCGCCACAGGGCGGGAAGAACCGATGGCCGCGCCGGCGGCCTTGGCCAGCGACTCTACCAGTTTCATGTTCTTTTTCTCCCCGATGCCCTTGCCCGCGGAGACCACCCGCTCCGCCTGCGGGATGGGCGTATCCATAGGGATGCCGACGGAGAAGTCGTGACCATCCTTCTTCAGCGCCGCCACAAGGTCGGCCACCTGCTGGGCAGCATCCCCCTCCCGGAAGATAGTCTTTTTGCGAATGCCGGTGATGGGCGCGGGTTTCTTGGCCGCCGAACGGCTCTCGCCGCCGGAGCTCTTGCCCAGCCTGCCCAACAGATGAGAGGCGATGACCACCCGCTGGATCTCGTTAGTGCCCTCGTAGAGGGTGGTGATCTTGGCGTCGCGGTAGGCCCGTTCCACCTCCATGCCCTTGAGGTAGCCGCTGCCGCCGTAGATCTGCAAGGCATCGTTGGTGACCTCCAGCGCGATGTCCGAGGCGTACATCTTCGCCATGGCGGACTCCATGCCGTAAGGCGCGTGCTGCTCCTTCAGCTCCGCCGCGGAGTAGATGAGGAACCGGGCGCAGCGCAGCTTGGTTGCCATATCCGCCAGCTTGAAGGCGATGCTCTGCTGGGCCGCGATGGGCTTGCCGAACTGGACGCGCTCCTTGGAATAGCTCAACGCGTGTTCAAACGCGCCCTGGGCGATGCCCAGCGCCTGCGCGGCGATGCCGATGCGTCCGCCGTCCAGCGTGGACATGGCAATCTTGAAGCCCTCGCCCTCCTTGCCCAATAGGTTTTCCTTGGGAACCTTCACGTCGTTGAAGATCAGCTCCGCCGTGGAGGAGGAGCGAATACCCATCTTGTCATAGTGGTCGCCGAACTCAAAGCCCTTCCAGCCCTTCTCCACGATGAAAGCGGAGATGCCCCGGGTGCCGATGTCCGGCGTGGTGACGGCGAAAACCACATAGGTGTCCGCCTTAGGGGCGTTGGTAATGAAGATCTTGCCGCCGTTGAGGAGGTAGTAGTCCCCCTTATCCAGCGCCGTGGTCTCCGTGCCGCCGGCGTCGGATCCGGCGTTGGTCTCCGTAAGGCCGAAGGCGCCGATCTTCTCGCCCTTGGCCAGCGGAACCAGATATTTCTTCTTCTGCTCCTCGGTGCCATAGGCGAAAATGGGCCATGAGCCGAGGGAGACGTGGGCGGAGAGGATTACGCCCGTGCCGCCGTCCACACGGGCCAGCTCCTCCACCGCGATGGCGTAGCTCAGAGCATCAAGACCGGCACCGCCGTACTCCTTGGGGTAGGGAATGCCCATCCAGCCTAGCTTACCCAGCTTCTTGACAGCCTCCTCGGGAAACTCATTGTTCTGATCCATTAAAAATGCGAGGGGCTTGATCTCCTCCTCCGCAAAACTCCGGATCTTCGCGCGCAGCTCTTCGTGCGCCGACGTGGTTTGAAACAGCATACGGGTACCTCCTTTTAAAATTTTACAGCTTGCTTGTATCTTGGGGATCGGATCCGCCGGTCAGCAGCCTGCGCAGGCTCACGGCACGGAACGCCTCGTCCTGCTTTTGCTGCAAGGCCGCCAGCTGACAGTGGATGGCGCACCGCCCATGCTTGTCCTGCCAGCGGCATTCATATCCCGGCTCCATGCAGGCGCACAGGATGCCCCGCTCCCCCACGACCCCCATGAGATCGTAGAGGGAGGTCGCGTCCAGATCGCAGGACAGCGCGCAGCCGCCGAGAGCGCCGCGGCTCACCCGCACCAAATTGCCGGCGGAGAGCTTGCGCAGAATCTGGTAGGCAAACTGATTGGGGATCAATTCCGTTTCCGACATCTCGGCCACCGAATGCTTCTCCCCGTCCATCAGCACCCGCAAAATGCGCAGCGCGTAGTCCGTCTCTTTGGTGATGATCATGCTCCACATCCTCTTTTCGCTTGCTTGTTAATACCATCATATCAATCTTGATAAAATTTGTCAAGATAATTTCAAAAAAAATATCGCTTTAATACAGACCACCCCAGCCCGGGTCAGCTTCGCTTTCCATTCAGCGAAAAGCCATGTTACTTACAATTATAGAAGCCGAAAAAGTTGTGCCGTGGCAGTCCGCCGAAAGCAGAAAAGACTATGCCTGAAAACCAGAAAGCGGAGAAATTGGTTGGGGCTCGCAGGGGTCGCCCATCCAAGGCGGATGAGGCGATCCCTGACAAGCCTAAGCCATCCAACCGAAACAAGCAATAAAGTGCGTGCTTTTTATTTTATATTAGTTAGACCGCTTGAGACTGGTGTCGTAGGTCACAAAAGTTACATTTTGTTGTTCAGCTATTCATCTATCTTTCGTGGGCATATGAAATTCTACTGTTTTTGAGCATTAAACGCGCTTTGAGTTTGTAGCAAGGCTCAAAAAACCAGCCCCGCAGCAGGGGAAAAATATAGACTATTTTATCATGCTGATCATTCTTGGGAGACAGTAGAAAAATTTCCATTGTTATTGACATGATGTGCGTTACAGAGTAAAGTATTCATCAAGACTGATTCGCAATAAAGAATATCATGGTCGTTCCGTGATCGAGGTCGTTATGATAAAAGGAAATGTAAAAATAGATCGCAAAAATCTCATCAGCATCCTGCAAAGCTGCCTTGTGCTGATTTTGGTGATCCTTGTCGCTCTGATGATGGTCGAGATCGGCAACCTGAAGGGCACGGCCCGCGTCATCAATTATGCCGGGCTGGTGCGCGGAGCCACGCAGCGGGCGGTAAAGCTGGAGATCACAGGCACCCGAAACGATGAGTTGATCGCGTATTTAGACGATATTTTAAGCGATCTGACATCCGGGGATGGGCACTACGAATTGGTAAAGCTCAAGGACGCGGCCTATCAGGAAAGGCTGGACATCCAGAGTGCCTACTGGGAGTGGCTCAAGGCGGAGGTCGCGGCGGCCAGACAGCGTGGATATGAGAACACCCAAATCGTTGCCATGAGCGAGACCTATTTTGAAATGGCGGACGAAACGGTGTCTGCCGCGGAACACTATTCAGAAAAGATCGCCATGAAGATCCGCACTATTGAGATCCTCTCGGCACTGGATATGCTGTGCCTGGTGATCCTGATCATGCTCCAGACCGCCATGGCACTGAAAATGGCCCGGAAAAACCAACTGCTGGAGCAGAAGGCATACATTGACATCCATACCGGCCTGCCCAACAAAGGCTCCTGCGAGGAGCTTCTCAACAACAGGGAAATTCTCCGGGAGCCTACGGCCTGCGTCATATTTGACCTGAACAATCTGAAAACCGTCAACGATACGAGGGGTCATTCGGCGGGTGACCAACTGATCCTGAGCTTTGCCCGGCTTTTACGCCGGGTGATCCCGGAAAAGCATTTCGTGGGCAGATACGGCGGCGACGAATTTATGGCGGTCATTTACCATACGGACCGGCAGGAGGTGGAGGGCATACTGGACAGTCTGCGCAGGGAAGCCGACGCTGCAAACCGTGACGGCAATCAGCTTCCTCTCAGCTACGCCTACGGTTGGGCGATCTCCGCCGATTATGAAGGCTGCATCATGCAAACGCTGCTGGACAAGGCCGACTATTGCATGTACGAAAATAAGCGAGCCTACTACGCCACCCACGACCGGAGAGCGCCCAGGTCATAAGGCTCTTTTCAAACGAAAAACAGCAAGAACGAATTCGTCGCCACTATTGCGAAAAAAGCCTGGCCTGACGAAGAAAGGACAGGGAGGCGGCACTGAACGTCCACGTCGCAGTTGTGATGGAGGTACTGAAGGCTGGTGGCAGCGTGCAGTTCATTAGCTTCGTTAGCTTTGAGGTGAAGGGGTGCGCTGCCCGATCTGCCGGTTCGATGGTTTGCTGTACAGGAAACTCACCAGCAGGTACTTTACGATGAACGCTGGGGCGAGGGGCGGACGACTATCTTCTTTGCTGCACAACTGCACCATTTTCTCATACACGGACGGTAGATCCAGCACTGCCTCACATTTCCGGAGGATGGTCTCCTGCTGCATTAGATACTCGATTAATCCGCCAAGCTGATCTGGCCATTGCTGTAACGATACATAGCTGCCCTCCAGGTACAAGGTTTTTGCTGGATTTTTTCCAGTTCTCTTGCTCCAATTATACCACAGATTGGCCTCTATGGATTGAAATATAAGGCTTTTTCTTTTATTCAGTGCATATTAAGTTAGGATGTGCAGTAGATGCTCCATTTTAGCGTTTATCTGGAGATTGCCAAAGGATAAATAGAAGCAGTATTATGATGAGCAGCTTGCCGCAGAAAAGCAGCGCACCGAGCGTGTGCCCAAGCGCATTTTGACCGAGGAAGAAATGTCGGCTCTGTCCAATCGGCTGATGCAGGTCACCAAGGGCATGACCATCACAGTGCGGTATTTCAAAGAGGATACCGCCCACCCGGAGATTCCAGCAGTGGGTAACTACATCACACTGACCGGAAAAGCAGACCGCATCGACCCGGTGTTCCGCACCTTGCAAGTGGGCGACACCGTGGTGCCCTTTGAAGATCTGGTGGAAATCAGCGGGGAGGGCATCATGGAGATCGACCAATATCTCGGCATCTCAGAGGAATAAAAAACGCTGGGAGAGATCTCCCAGCGCAAGCAGTCCTAATCGCGGTATCGATATGTGCCAAGCCAAAGCGGACCCAGCACCCACAACCAGGGCAACGAAACCACTCTCGTCACTTTTTATACCGTAAGCACCAGCGTTAAAGCAAACAAGAGGGTCATTGTAATTATTTCGGAACGGTCAGGTTTCTTCTCCATACGCAGATTACCTCGAAAATCCAGTTACACCTGAGAAATAGTATAAAAATCAAGATGCTTCATCCGGTTCGGCAGGTGCTGTGGTAACATCGCGGTAGAAAGTGGCCCATGCAGCTTCCTCATAGGGGCGCACGAAGAAAAAGCCAATGCTTAATGGAATTGTCAGAAGAAGAACAAGAGAAATCGCCATAGCCTCTGAACCGGAGAAATATCTGAGAATCAGAAAATACCCGATATACAGTGGCAGCGCACAGAGCAGTTCCCAGCCAATGAAGCTGAAATCCAGACAGAACAGCCGCCATTTGTTGCCGTCCATGATCCGCCGGGATTCTGTGATTGCTTCATTTGCGGTCAGCGAAGGATGCTCGGACATGATGTAAGGTGTCATCGCATAGCTATATGTTTTCACGATTCCCGGAATCACCAACAGCAGCGACCAGAGGGCGATGTACAGACCCTGCAGGAAGTTCATGCAGAAGCCATCCCACAGACGGTCTTTCTGAGAGAACAGATCCGAGATGGCCGCATCCTTTCCATCTACAAGGTTCAGATTAAAACGAGCATATCCCAGTTGAACTGCACCGCCCACGATCAGTTGGAGGATTGCCCACAGACCAATGCCGACAAGCAAAACAGCAAGCAGCCGACCGCCGTTTGGCTGGGCGAACAGGTTAAAATGAATGTCCTTTGCCTGATTGGAATTGGAAACGACACTGTTGGAACTGCTCACAATGGTAGCACCGAGCGCACTGGCGGCAATACCTGTCAGAACAGCAGTTTTCCATTTTCCGCGCAGAGCATCGAGAGCGAGCATACGATAGTCGGCAGATATTTTCATAAAAGCAACCTCCTGTCTGAAAATGGCAAGTATGTGTGAAAAGGAATATGATATGCCACTTTAATTTAGATACGTTTAAAACGCTGAAAAAATTGCAGCATGAATGAAAAAGAGGCTGTTGCACCGGCTTTTATCCGTGTGCAACAGCCCCTTCCTTTACTTCAGCAGCTTGTCCAGTTCATCATATTGCATTACTGGAGCTTTGCAAGGATTTCTTCAGCCGTCATACCGCTGGCAAGCAGCTTCTTCAGCACATCTTCTGCTTCGCCTTTCTTTGCTTCTTCTGCTGCCTTTGCTTCGACGGCAGCTTTTTTGTTTTCGGCTTTGGTAAGTTCCTTGGTGGCGGCTTTCAATTCTGCTTTCTTGGCTTTCAGCTGCGTCTTCAGATCATCGAGATTTGTAGTCAGCGCAGCAACCTCAGATTCGATTTTTTCCTTTTCGGCGGTCTTTTCTGCAACGACGGCTGCATAATCAACGTTGGCATTTACAATACGGGTCTTATTCTTGCTTCCCTTGGGTCTTGCCATAATAATTTCCTCCCATACAGTGAAATAATTTGATACTTACAAGTATATTCCAAATAGTCAGAATTGCAATAGGTAACCTGAGCTGTTTTCAACTGCTACTGTGCCACATCAGAAGGTAGGGCTTCATAATGGCAAGATACTTATCGCGTGCAGAACTTTCGTGCATATGCTTCTTGAGAATCCATCTAGTGAATACCGACACCCTCCATGATCTTTTCTATCCAATTTGTGGAAGAATCATTTTTCTCACTAAATGACCCCAAATAATGTGACGAACTCTCAACCTCTATTATTACACCATCCGGCATTCTGTATTTTTCTAAACTGAGATTCAAACCTTTAAGTGGGATTGTTCTAGCCAGTTGAGGGATAGAAACTGTATGGAGAATATCAATTTTTGATAAACCTCTATACGTTTCTGTCTTTTCGGCTTCACTTAGCAACCGTTCTGCATACTGATTTGAAATAACCTGTATGCGAAATTGTTCTTTTTCATCCTCGGTCATCTCAAGTGGAACGCCGTGCAATGTGTCTACAATATAGGACGAAATTTTAGCGAAGTGCTCGTCAAAATCAGTAGTATTCAAATTTTCTTCCTGATTCACTTCACTCTGCATGTACGGTCACCTCACTTTCCTTTTTTTTAGGCATAAACCAATAAAACATAACACAAAATGCTAAAGCAAACACAACACCAAAAACATTTTGACTCACTCTAAGACTAACCGCTCCTTGTAGTCCATATGTCTCTGCAGCAATGGCTAAAGCACCAAATGTGTTAAATACTGCCTGCCAGCCATATTGTGCTGAAAATCCTACACCGATTCCACCAAGAATTCCTATATATGCATAGATTGACGAAGGAAGCAGAAAATATAATACTGTAAAACATATAACACCTGCAATATTTCCGACAATCCTTTTACGGACTCTGTAGTGCATATCTTCCATAGACGGCAAAATCACGGACATGGCCGCAATACCAGCCCACATTGCACGTGGCATATTACAAAGTTCTGCAATGCAAAGGACAATCGGTACGCATAAAATCTGACATATCTGCCATTTTGTTCTGGAAGAAGTGATATCAAATTCTTGTATCAGATCTTTCAGATTTCTTTTATAAGTTCTGTTTTTATGATTTCGATAAAATACGAAGCAGGTAAGTGCTGCACCTAAAGCCATTCCGACTAATCGCATCTGATAGCTTTTTCCCGTAACATCATAACCATATAGCAGCAGATACCCAAGAACCAATGTAGATTGATTAAACATGGATGGATTATGGCATCCGAACAGAATCAACACAGCCAGTGCCGCAATATTTAACAGCATTCCCAATACCGGTGAAAACTGATTTGCTAAATGCGGACATACAGTCATAATTACAAAGAACAAAGCCAAAAGCATCGTAGATTGTCCGGTGTGGATCCCCAGATCCGCATTCCTAAACACCATGAGACATAATAAGACTACTACACCTACAATGCTGTTCTCATTTCCAAATAGGATGCTGAAAATACTAACAAAGAAAAAACAAAATGCCATTGTAGCAGCTATCTTCACCAGATATACCCACATATGATATAGTTTTTCTTTTAGTGTTTCACTCTTTTTCAACAGGTTTTTAGAACCTGCCTGATTTAACTGCAACTCCTGATAAAATGTCATATAAATCCTCCCATATTCTAATTTATCTTAAAACTAGATAATCTCATCTTTCTGCTTTGGCAGCTCTATAACAAATCTGCATCCACCATATTCACGGTTTTCTGCTTTGATTGTTCCTCCGGCACTATCTACAATCCGTTTTACAAGTGCAAGACCTAGGCCATTTCCTTCTGCTTTATGAGATCCATCTACCTGATAGAACTTGTCAAATATTCTGGATTTTACATCATCCTCTATTCCTGGTCCTTCATCTTCCAGAATGAACTTAACAGAATCCTGTTCTTGTTTCAGAAACATCGTAATTGTCCCCTTTGAAGGGCTGAACTTAATCGCATTATCTAAAAGATTTATCCAGATATGCATAAAAAGTCCTTCATTCGCAGTATATTTAACTTCCTCCAATTCTACCTGAAAACCAATTTCTTTTTCTGTCCATTTTGTTTCCAATGAAAGAACTGCCTGGCGGATCTGTTCATCCAGACGATATTCTGTTTTTTTCATTGGTATATTCTGATTCTCTAACTTGGATAACAGCAAAATATTACCAACCAATCCGGAAAGTCTTTGGGTGTTAAATAAGATTTTTTCTACATATTCCTCTTGATCCGGAGACAGTTCTTCTCCCTGAAGCAGCATTGTATATCCTTCAATGGCATTAATCGGGGTCTTAAACTCATGAGAAACATCAGATACAAAATCCATCTGCAGCACCTCTGTTGCACGAAGTTCTTTTGTCATAACGTTAAAACTTTGATAAGATTCTCCAACTTCTGCTATACGGCTGTTCGTTTCCAAATGCTGTTCAAAATCTCCCCGAGAAACTTCCTTCATTGCTTTACTAAGTCTTGTAATTGGTTCCAGTAACTTTGCATTAATAAAGGAAGTGATCAGCCCTGCAATCAATGTATTGAAAATCAAAAGCCAGCCAAGCACAGGTATGCTGCCCGGCAGATTAAAAAAATGATTCAAAAAAGCAAATAATAACGCAGATATGACTGTTGAAAATACAAGTGCCAGCCAGATTGCACCAGTCAGACAGGATCGGATCCGCAATCCTTTTTCTTTCTTTTGTTCCATTATTTTTTCACCACCTTGTATCCAATTCCACGCATTGTTACGATTTCAAAATTAGGGTTATCTTTCAAACGCTCCCTGATTCTTCCTATATGTACCTCTATCGTATGTGGGTCTGCCTCCGTCTCGTATCCCCATACTTCATCCATCAACTGTTGTTTTGTAAATATTCTGCCTGGCGAAGCTGCAAGCTTATATAAAAGCAGGAATTCTTTTTTAGGCAAAACAAGACTTTCCTTATCAGTTGTAACCGTCATTGCATCATAATCAAACTCTGTTGAACCGATCACAATTTTGTGTTCATTCAGTATCTGTGCACGGCGAAGCAGTGCTCCGACTCTTAAAACCATTTCATTCACATTTACCGGTTTTACCATATAATCGTCACTTCCCGAAAGAAATCCCTGGCGCATATCATCAAAGGAACCTTTCGCAGTGATCATAAGTACAGGTATCTGATATCCTGCTGAACGGAGTTCCGACACCAGTTCATAACCATCCATAACCGGCATCATAATATCAGAAATGATCAGATCAATATATTCCTTAACCAATACTTCTAATGCCTGTGCTCCATCCGATGCACTTTTGACTTGATATCCATTCTTCTCAAGCACTTTTTGGAATAGCTGGCTTAATTCTTTATCATCTTCTACAATCAATATTTGAAACACGTTTTCCTTCCTCCTTATTAAAACAGATACCTTGCCCATCCAAGCAGATGCTGTACCAAAAATATTTTTCTCTGACGTTTCTTTGTTAATTCGATTGGCTCTACATGATATGGATCACGATAGGTTCCATCTTCCAATACCTGGCGGGACACTCTTTCATAGTCCATCATGCCCTCTTCCAACTGTTTATTAATATCTTTACTGCGAATTACAAGCATCAGTTCCGTATCCAGATATGCACTTCTCATGTCCATATTAAAGGAACCGATTACAGACAGATCATCGTCAATCAGAATACTTTTTCCGTGGTATGAATAACCGCCTTCATATTCCCAGATATTAATTCCTGTACTTAAGATTCTATTTCTGTTTTTCGCATAATCGGCAGCCCCAAATGGATTCCCATTATTCGCAACTGAATTTGTCATGATAGAAAAATCTGAAACGTTCTCTGCAATCTCCTCCCATGTATTATACATCATATCATTACAGATAATATATGGCGTGTGGATCTTCACACGATTTTTTGCATTTTTCATCAATTCTCCCAACTGATACCACACTACTGGTTCTTTGGAACCTGTGTGAATAGGATTTGACACTAATGCAATCTTTTCTGTCTCAAAAGTTTCGTCCGTGTAATCGGTATCGCAGATTCTTTCCTTATTCTCTTCAAAATATTTCTGATAGCCGTTCTGCAGCTCTAAAACTGCGTTCTTTACAGATTTTCTATTTGCCAGTTTTTTATTGTCATGAAAATAATCACTGTCTTCTTGTTCCCATATCGTTTCAAAATACTCTAACAACTGGTTAACTGAATTTTCTTTTTCAGGTTCATCGCAAACCACTAACACGTCTCTGTCATAGTTTTTATGTCCCGGAAAATCACCCAGGAAATAATTGTATGTATTTCTTCCCCCAAGAATATATCTCTTTCCATCTGCAATCAAATATTTATCATGCATTCTACCCATTATTTTCCACGGTTTCAACGGATTGGCCTTATTATACAGTTTAATTTCAACATTCTCATGGGAAGATAATCCATAGAAATACGGATTTCCTTCCATATCAATCCAGCTCTCCATTCCATCTACTAACAGACGAATATGTACACCTCTGTCTGCCGCATCATGCAGTGCTCCTAAGATCAATTTTCCACTTTCATCGGATTGAAATGCAAAAGTAGAAAGAATAATTTCCTTTTTTGCATTCTTGATCAAACGCACTCTTTGTAAAAGCGCTTCTGGATTCTTTTCTATGATTACTGCCCGTTCTGTATTTTCACTGCATTCGTTCCATGACCCATTTTTTGTTTCTTTTTTGGTTGTATTGGACACTTCCGGCTGCTTTTTATATGCAACGCAGATTCCGAGCAATTCATAAAAAGCCACACATAAAAAAATTGCCAGTATAACAAGAAGGATTTTACATATTTTATGCTTTTTCATTGTACATCACTTGATTCCTTTTTATTTCTTATTCTTATTCATTAGCAATACAATACAATAGAAAACTCAATTTAACCTCAACAAGGTTTGTTTTTTCATCCATGCAAAATCTTCTTTGTACAACAGACTGTTAGATATAGCAAAAACGGCCTTTCAAAAACAGTTAACTTCTAAATCAACTGTTTTTTGAAAGGTCGTATCATCAGATTCTTATAGCAATCCAGCAAATAATCTCATAAATAATTGTCCCAGTCGCAAATATGCACTTCGTCCGGTTTGATATTGGTCTGTCACATCACGACATTCTCCCATCGTTCTTATCAGATCATTTTTTATTTCCACAACTGCCTGACAATCTGCCATAAAACAGCCGTTTTCAAAATGGTGATATAAACTTCGATAATCCAAATTAATTGTTCCACAAGTTGCCATACAGTCATCTGCCACACTCATTTTTGCATGACAGAAACCAGGAGTCCACTCATAAACACGAACACCATGTTTAACTAATCCATGATAAAAAGAACGAGTTACACTATAAATGAATTTTTTATCAGGGATACCAGGTGTGATAATTCTTACGTCTACCCCTCGCTTAGCAGCCAGACATAACGCATGCGTCATTTCATCTGTTATGATTAGATATGGAGTCATAAACCAACAATATTTTTCAGCTTTATTTATCATACTGATATAAACTTCTTCTCCGACCTGCTCATTATCCATAGGACTGTCTGCATAAGGCTGAACAAAACCTGTTTGCTGTGCTTTATAATCGTAATGAATAATGTATTTACTAAAATCAGTATCATTCGTAGCTTTTTCACTAACAGCATTCCACATTTCTAAAAATGTCACTGTAAGCGACTGAACAGCATCTCCTTCTAAACGAATACCTGTATCTTTCCACTGTCCATACGGGTGTGTGTAATTAAAATATTCGTTTGCTAGATTATATCCACCTGTAAATCCGACTTTTCCATCAATAACTGTTATTTTTCTATGATCACGATTGTTCAAAAACAGATTTAAACCTGGCATAAACGGATTGAATACACGGCAATGAATTCCTATTGTCTCCATTTTTTTCACAAAATCTGTGTTAATAAAGCCTATAGAACCCATATCATCATAGAATACTCTAACTTCCACACCTGCTTTTACTCGCTCTTCCAGAACATCTTGAATCTTATGCCATGCTTCAGCGTCTTCTATCGCATGATATTCCATAAAGATAAACTTTTGTGCTTTCTCCAAATCCTTAAGCTGTGCCTCTAATCCTTTCACTGCTTCATCAAAATACACAATATCCGTATTCTGATAGATTGGATACTGCGAATTTCTTTGTATGTAACTTGCTATATTTCCTGCTTTCGGAATTGTTTCTTTTATTCTGCTCAAACACTCCTGACTGTCCGGAAGCATTGGTAACAATTTGCTATCAATTTCTGCATACCGCTCACGCATTTTATGTGTGCCACCATTCAAACCAATCAACAAATACAGGCCTACACCCATAATTGGGAAAATTAGAATTAAGATGACCCAAGGCATTTTCATAGAGGATGTCTTATTTGATGCGTACAATCCCAAAACCAAGATCCCACTCAAAATCCTTGTAAATAAATTTATGACTTCTGCATATTCATTCAAGCGTGTTACGATAGTAATAATAAAAAACACTTCCAGAAGAATGCAGATTATGGAAAAACACAGCCGTTTTACCCCATTTTTTGTTTTTGCTTTGCCCTCTAAAGTATCTTGTTTCATATATATTCCGCCTTCCTACTTGCTCAGTTTTCTCCCTAAATTTCGTGGAACATACCAATTTTGTCTTTTATTCTCTGCATTTCATTACACCGGACTGGATAAGTTTGGTGCGGATGTCCTCATACAGTGAAATAATTTGATACTTACAAGTATATTCCAAATAGTCAGAATTGCAATAGGTAACCTGAGCTGTTTTCAACTGACAATGCAAATCTTATTCGGTATGCCCGAAGATCGTCGCAAATGTATTCCTTCAATGGTAACAATCATGGAGATTAGCGTTTATCTGGAGATTGCCAAAGGATAAATAGAAGCAGTATTAAAGCCGTTCACCACGCAGATTTTCCAGCGTGGCGAACGGCTTTTTTTGCTGCCCCTATATTTACAGGTAGGAGGAATCGAAGAAGTCTTTTAATGTAATTCCTAAACCCTGACAAATTCTTTCAATCGTCTCTACGCTTAACTGCCCTCCCCGACGGGCGGTGGTTTGAATCGTGGAGTACGATATTCCGCATTTCTTTGCCAATACACATAGATTCATATCACGCACTTGCATCAAATCCTGAACACGCTTGATCGTATCCACGAAAACTCCTCCCATCTTTTTAGTTCAAAACTTTTCCAACAACCTCGAATCTTTGCTCTGGAGATATAAGGATCGGCGAATATTTGGTGTTAAGAGAAACCAAAACCGGTTGGTTATGCACCACGCCATAGCTGTCGGTAAGGAACTCTGCTTGGGATTTGTCTGGGGTATGTTCATCGTATTTTTTCAGATATCCACAGTCATCATATACGAATATACCGATATCCCCGCATTCAAGTTCTTCGCAGCGCTTCACCCATACAATCTGTCCGTTATGATAAGAGTGGAGCCTTTTGCAAGGCCCCGCTCTTATTGCTGCCGTTATGATGAGCAACTTGCCGCAGAAAAGCAGCGCACCGAGCGGGTGACCAAGCGCATTTTGACCAAGGAAGAAATGCCATCATCCGTTCCTTTATCGACTATGCCGGCAATACGATCACAAAAAAACTGGAAACGCTGATGGCGGGTGGTTGCATCGTTGAGCGTGTGGATGAAAACCTGACCTATGATTATCTGCACGCCTCGGAAGATAACCTCTGGAGTACGCTGTATCTGACAGGGTATGGTCACGCATGCCGCCATAGCAGTCATATTGAAAGACACCCCGCCTGAAAGTGAAGGCTTTACTTTCAGGCGGGACTTTTTGTTTTTTATTATAAAGGCTAGTTCCTGTTCTTTGCGGAGATGGCCACACATTAAAGAACTTTGGCCCCATTGGCCGTCAACTTGAAGGTTGCTCCCAGCATATCGGCAGCCCCGCGGCACATCAGCATCCGCTGCAGGAAAATCTCAAAATATTCGTACATGCTGCAAATATCGGTGTCGATTTGCAGATTCAGCGAGATGACTTTTTTCTCGGTGTTGATCTTCAGGGTCTGGTCTGTGACCGCATAGTTGACCCGGTCATGGATGTCGAAGGATGCTTTGGGCTTTTCCCGCACACGGCTGCGGCGCACATCAGTCTTGTCGCCGATGATGAGTGCTGCCGAGATGGGATCCACGGCCCCGCCGGTGGATTCATCGTGGTTGGAAATGGCGGACACGATGGTGATGCGGTCCGGGACGCTCAGGTCATATTGCTTCAGAATCTCGTTGGCCAGTAGCCCGCCGTATTCGGCGTGACGGCTGCGGTTGATGGCGTTTCCGATGTCGTGCATATAGCCTGCGATCCGGGCAAGCTCGATGTCGTGCTCCGGATAGCCGAATTTTTTCAGGATGTGGGCGGCGGTCTCTGCCACCCGGACACAATGGGCTTGTGAGTGCTCGGTGTAGCCCAGCAGGCCTAGATTCTGGTTGCCTTTTTTCAGCAGTTCGTTGACTTCCTCATTGTGTTTGATGTCTTTATACGTCATGGTTCTCTGCCCCCGATTCATATATTAAAAGAAAGTATCTACTATTGTAAGATGATTTCGAGGCGGTTGCAATCAAATTGCGGTAAAATCTGTGTGCAGAAGCGATTTTACATATTCCAGACACATTCCTGATTTCTGATTTTACATTTGCACGGTACAATAAAAACGTTTGTATCATGCAATCCGAAGCATTCCGGTCAGAGAAAAGGAAGAGGAATATGGAAAACACCTATCATTGCTATGCAAACCGTGAGCTTTCGTGGCTGCGGTTCAACGAACGCGTTCTGGAGGAGGCAGAGGATTCCCGTCTGCCGTTGTGTGAACGGCTGAGTTTTTTGTCGATTTTCCAGAGCAATCTGGATGAATTTTTCATGGTGCGCATCGGCAGCTTGCAAGACCAGATGCTGCTGGACAAAAACGCACGGGAAAATAAGACGAATATGACCAGCGGCGAACAGATCGATGCAGCGCTGGCTTTTATCCACAAGCTGACAGCCCGCCGGGACGCTGCTTATAATGGTCTGCTGGAACAGCTTGCAGAGCAGGGGATCCGTCTGCTGGACTTTGCCCATATGGAGGAAGAAAGCCGTACCGAACTGGAAAAGCTGTTCCGGCAGGACTACCTGCCGCTGCTGTCTAGTTTCATCATCAGCAAAAAGCAGGCATTTCCGTTCCTGAAAAACAAGGGCATCTATGCGGTTGCGGTGCTGAGCACCAAGGCAGAAAAGAAGAAGATCGGCATTGTGCCCTGCGGCAATGAGATCTTCCCCCGGCTGGTGCCGGTGCCGGGCCGTACTGGCTGCTTTATCCTGTCGGAAGAACTGATCCTGCACTTCCTGCCACTGCTCTACAAGGGCTATAAGGTCACCAGCAAAACGCTGGCCCGCATCACCCGCAATGCGGATATTGACGCCGACCTGATCTATGACGAAGACCTGAACTACCGGGATCACATGGCCGAAGTGGTCAAGAAGCGCAAAAAGCTGGCACCTGTCCGTCTGGAACTGAGCCGTGAGATCGACGAAGAAATTATCCAGTCCCTGTGCAAAAACCTGAAACTGGACCCCAAGCGGGTGTTTGAATACGATTCTCCGCTGGATCACTCTTTCCTGTTCCAGATCGAGGATCAGCTGCGCAGCCACACCGACCTGTTCTTTGCGCCCCGCCACCCGCAGCCCAGCCCTGCACTGGACGAGCGCAAGCCCATCATTCCGCAGATCCTGGAAGAGGACAAGTTGATTCACTATCCGTATGAGAGCATCCGTCCCTTCCTGCAGCTGCTGCACGAGGCCGCCTGCGACCCGGACGTGGTCTCCATCAAGATGACTCTTTATCGTCTGGCCAACCACAGCAAGGTGGTGGATGCACTGGTGGAAGCCGCCGAAAACGGCAAGCAGGTGGATGTTCTGGTGGAGCTGAAAGCCCGCTTTGATGAGGAAAACAACATCGAGTGGTCCCGCCTGCTGGAACGTGCCGGCTGTCATGTGGTGTATGGCATTGAAGGGCTGAAAGTCCACTCCAAGCTCTGCCTGATCACCCGCAAAACGAAGGAGGGTATTTCCTTCATCACCCAGATCGGCACCGGCAACTACAACGAAAAGACCAGCCGCCTGTACACCGACCTTTCTTTCCTGACCGCATCCAAGGAAATCGGTCTGGAAGCCACCGAAGTGTTCCGCGCACTGGATCAGGGCGAAACGGTGGATTCGGTCAAGAACCTGCTGGTGGCGCCTCATTGCTTACAGAACCGTCTGCTGAATCGGATAGACGGTGAGATCAAAGCTGCCGCCCGCGGCGAGGGCGGCTACATCGGCATCAAGATCAACAGCCTGACCGACAAAGTGCTCATCAACAAGCTCATCGAGGCAAGTCAGGCGGGCGTCTACATCGATATGGTGGTGCGCGGCATCTGCTGCCTGCGTGCCGGTGTCCCGGATGAGACCGAGAATATCCATATCATCAGCATCGTGGGCCGCTATCTGGAGCATTCCCGCATCTACATTTTCGGACAGGGAGAGCGTGCCCGGTACTACATCGGCTCGGCAGACTGGATGACCCGCTCTACGCTCCGCCGCGTGGAAATCGCGGCTCCGGTCACGGCTCCGGCTCTGAAGGCACGTTTGCAGCACATCTTTGACACGATGCTGGCCGACAACTGCAACGCCCGCGTGCAGCAGCCGGACGGCAGCTATGTCCGCCGGATGCCCGGTGCCGATGCCGTGGATTGTCAGGCACAGTTCTACGAGGAAGCCTATCAGGCCAACGTGCACTCCAGTCTGAAGTGAGATGCACTCGGATTTCACACAGATTTGACCGCAGCACGGTTTCTTCGACTGGATTTCGATGATACAATTTTATTGTAGAATGAAATCGCAGAAAGGGAGAATCCTATGGAAGATTTCTGGAAATCCGTGCAGACGATACAGGCAGAACGCGGGGCGGATTACCGCGCCTTCTCTTTGTTCAGTGCAACGCATTGGGCAGAATTGCTGGGAGCAGCGGCGGTCATTTTTCTCTGTGCGGTGATCTACTACCGCTGCAGGGAAGTGACCCGGCATCAGATCCTTCGCGCTGTGTTTGTCCTGATGCTGGCCGATGAGTTTATGAAGCAGACCGTCCTGCTGTACACCGGTCAATGGAACGTGACCTATCTGCCTCTCCACCTGTGCAGCATCAACATCTTTGTCTGCTGGTACGATGCCATACACCAGAGCCGTTGGAGCAAGGAAATCCTTTATGCGCTCTGTATTCCGGGAGCAGTAGTCGCAATGTTGAGCCCCTCATGGCAGCGGCTCCCGGTCTGGAACCTGCTGCATCTGCATTCCTATAGCATTCACGTTCTGCTGATCCTCTATCCGGTCCTTCTGCTTGCTGGCGGATTTCGCCCGCAGGTGCATCATATCCGCTGGGTACTGGCGTTTCTGTGTGCAATCGCAACGCCGATCTTTTTCCTGAATCGGCTGCTGAAAACAAACTTTTTCTTTCTCAATGATCCGCAGGGCAATGCGATTACTGCCTTTTTCGCCCACTGCTTTGGAGAACGTTTTTATCTACTGGGCTTTCTGCCGGTTCTTGCTGCAGTCCTGTTGCTTCTTTATCTGCCATGGTACAGGGCAGAGCGGCATCAACGTATGCTCTGTGCAAGAGATCAGGTTATAGCTTGAATGGCTCTGTGCATCAATTGAGTATCTTTCTTTTCTTCTTTCGTCCCGTCAAAGTCTGCTGCTTTGACGGGAATTTTTTATATCTGATTTTACAAAGGGTTTACACCGGAATGGTGGCTGTCACAGGACGGACGTGCTATGATAGAATTCGAATTTTTGAAGTGAAACGATATTTTTTGATTGACATAACAGAATCAAGAGGACAGATCATGCAGAAAAACTATGTGCAGGAAATTTTGAACATCATTCATGGCAATATACCTCAGGCTGAACTGGCCGAAAAACTGTCGGATTACCATGAAAAAGATCTGGCGGATGCTTTGGAAGCGCTCATGCCTGCAGAACGCAAGTCGCTTTATCCCATTTTGGGAGTAGACGAAGTGGCTGAGATCTTCGCCTACCCAAATCAGTGACAGCCTGATGGCGGCAGGACAGGTGTTCGGCGGAAGCCCGGTTTACATCCTGCGGCGTATCACCCTGCCGCTGATCCGGCAGGGCATCGCCACCGGCTGGATGATGACCTTCATCATCGCTTTCCGGGAACTGGTAACGGCAAGTCTGATCGCTCCGCCCAACACACTGGTGGTCTCCACCTTTATCGTGCGGGAATTTGAGCAGGGCAGCGTTTCGGTTGGCATGGCGATGGCGGTGCTGTGTGTGTTGTTTTCGACCACGGCACTGCTGATCTTGAACACGGTGATCGATCATCGGAAGGTGCATTGAGATGGAACTTTTTATTGCCGGGGGCTGCGGCGAACATGGCCGCAACTGCTTTTATGTGGAACAGAATAGTGCTGCTTTTCTGGTGGATTGCGGTCTGCTGGCTGGCGCAGAGGACGACCTGCCCCGGCTGAATGCAGAGCAGATTCAAAAACTGCGGGCTGTCTTTCTGACCCACAGCCACGCAGACCACACCGGGGCGCTGCCGTGGCTGGCGCAGCAGGGGTATCAGGGGCCGGTCTATGCTACGCTGCCTACTCTGACCCAACTGCCCTTTTCCTTGAATCATATCCAAACGCTGGAAAGTCTCTGCCCTTGCAAAGGCTCCGGCTCTGTGCCGGAACTGCCCGGCCTGCAGGTCACATGGGGGCGTTCCGGGCACTGCGCAGGCAGCGTCTGGCTGCGATTTGAATGGAACGGAAAGAGCATTCTCTTTTCTGGCGACTATGCAGAGCACAGCCCGCTCTACCCCTGTGACCCGCTGCGGAGCCAGACGGCAGATCTGGCCGTTCTGGATGCGGCTTACGGCAGCACGGACGCAGACTGGAACACTTGCGTCAAAAAACTCTGTGTGGAGACCGTGCAGTGCCTGAAACAGACACAGCTCCTGTTCTTCCCGGTGCCGAAATATGGCCGAGGGCCGGAGATCCTTCTGTTGCTGAAACGCTTTGCACCGAATCTGAAATTTTACGGCGATGCGCATTTCCTTCGTCAGCTACAGCAGATCCAGCTGGGTGGACCGTGGCTGTTGCCTGTGCCGCCGCATTTTGCGGACTGGGTGCAGCCGGATGCTTTCCTCAGCCGGGAAAAAAGCGTTGTCTTTCTCAGCGGACCGCAGCTGGCAGGAAAAGCCGGGCAGCGCGCCCGCGAAATGGTGGCGCACGGAGCACACGGCATCATGACAGGCACCCCGGATGCGGGCAGCCTGAGCGCAGAAATGCTGAAAAACGGGCAGATGCTCTTCCTGCGGTATCCGGTGCATCTGGATGCAATGCAGTGCCGGGAGCTTGCGGAAAAGAATCAATTTGGCCGGGTAATCCCATATCACAGCCCGGAGATTGATTGCCCGTGTTTCTTTTTGCTATAATTGTTGCTATGATCGTACTGGCCGATTTGCTCCATCTTGTTTATTAAAAACAAAAAAACAGGGTGCGCCCACCCGGACGTACCCTGCCAAAAGCCACAGACAAGAATGATATGTACAGCAGGGAGTTCCCCAGCGGGAACTTCCTGCTTCTCTTTTCCAGCAAGATGAACCTGTTCCGCCTGCCATGCAGCAAACTCACGCTGGCCTTCCTCGCTGTTCCAGCAGACAAGGATGGCTGGGTAGAATGCCCGTGCCAAACGATCGATGACTTCATCAGGGTAAATGAGGCACGCTTCGATGGCAGTGTATAAATCGTCAAATGCGGACAGGCTATCCATGATTTTAGCACTCCCGAACTTCGTACTTTTTATGCGACGAGAAGGCTTATGTTTTTTGCGTAGTACAGTATAATAAGCAAAAGTTTATTGTGTGAAAGTGAGGAGCGGCGGCGGATAATATTCTGAATACTATAACCGCCCACCGTAAAGAACGCAACTGGTCACTTTATGATTTAGCAACTCATACAGAGATGAAATCGACCACTATTTCCACACGGTATAATGACAATACGATCCCGTATATTCCTTCAATAGTAATGAGCATGGAGAATAGCGTTTATCTGGAGGTTGCCAAAGGATAAATAGAAGCAGTATTAAAGCCGCTCACCGTGCAGGTTTCCAGCATGGTGAGCGGCTTTTTACTACAAATATGAGGAATCAAAGAAGTCTTTTAGTGTAATTTCCAAACCCAGACAGATTCTTTCAATCGTCTCTACGCTTAACTGGCCTCCCCGACGAGCAGTGGTTTGGATCGTGGAATACGATATTCCGCATTTCTTTGCCAACACACACAGATTCATATCACGCGCTTGCATCAAATCCTGAACACGCTTGATCGTATCCACGAAAATCCCTCCCATCTTTTTAGTTCAAAACTTTTCCAACAACCTCGAATCTTTGCTCTGGAGATATAAGGATCGGTGAATATTTGGTGTTAAGAGAAACCAAAACCGGTTGGTTATGCACCACGCCATAGCTGTCGGTAAAGAACTCTGCTTGAGACTTATCTGGGGTATGTTCATCGTATTTTTTCAGATATCCACAGTCATCATATACGAATATCCCGATATCCCCGCATTCAAGTTCTTCGCAGCGCTTCACCCATACGATTTGTCCGTCATGATAACGCGGCTCCATACTATCGCCACTAACGTATATCCCAAACTCAGTCCCTGCCGGAACGCTACTGGCAGGCACCTGTATCTGTTGAAACATTTCACCTTCAAGAAAAGCTCCTAGACCTGCCGATACTGGCAACTCTGATACTGGCATCGTTATGCAGTCGATTTTCGCAGGCTCTTCTGTGCCTGGCTGGTAGCGCCGAGATGCAATCAAGTCCATTTCGTACTCGGCGACTTTTTTTTGCCCGATGGCATTTAGAAGGGCGGGTTTCTGAAAGGTCTTTGTAAAGTAGGAAGGTCCTTCCTTGATGTTCAATGCGTGGCAGATTGCAACCAGTTGGTAGATGCTGGGAGTGGTGTATCCTTTTTCCCATTTACTGATTCCCTTGTCACTGACATCGACGCCATAGTGGCGGAGAAGTTCGGAGAAAGTTACAAGTGAATAGCCATTCCTTTTTCGTACAGCTGCGAGAATCAGACCAACCTCATTACTATCCCTTGCGGCGACTGCATCATAGCGCACTGTGGATGGGGCTATGTGCATTTTGGTGAGCGCAGTTTTCTTTTTCATAGCAAGAACACTCCTTTGTGATCCGGTAGCTCTATTATAGTATAGAAAACATAAGAAATCAACAAGAAATCTCCAAAATAGCGACAAATGCGTAATTGACATCTCCATAAAGTAGGTATATAATCGAATCAAATCCACGAATAACAGCTTTTTGGTGTTAACACTGCGTCGAAAATGTGCTTGTTTGGTGTTTTCTCTGAGAG
The DNA here is from genome assembly GCF_040096515.1 of Faecalibacterium tardum. Classification (NCBI taxonomy): domain Bacteria; kingdom Bacillati; phylum Bacillota; class Clostridia; order Eubacteriales; family Oscillospiraceae; genus Faecalibacterium; species Faecalibacterium tardum. The sequence goes on from NZ_JBBMEO010000022.1 coordinate 32,290, forward strand.
GTGATATTATGAAAAAAGAAAATGTAAGATGCCCAATGTGCGGAACCATGAATTATGATGTGGATCTTGATGAAACCGGTGGCTGGACAAAATGCCGTCTGTGCAAAGCAGTAACCTGCTCTATGGATGAGTGGAAAAAGCATACAGTGTCCGTTCCTCTGTTAAACGAAAAACAGTTCGTGGCACGCAGTATGACTCGCAAGTAATGCACGCTGCATTCTGATAAATCTGCAAAAAGGAGGATTTCTGATGTGTGGTGATTACAACCTTCGCCGTGAGAAAAGATACGTCGAAGTGGATGTTCGTTTTACTCCTGACGGTAAGATCCGTCCTCTTGCCATAAACTATGACAAGACTCGCACTTATGGAATTGACCGTGTTTTGGCAGTCAGGCATGGCACATCGCGCCTTGGCGGAAAAGGTCACTGCTTCACCTGCCTGATCTGCGGGCAGAAGCGAAATCTTTGGCTTGAGCAGGGCAAGTGGTTCGTGGAAGTCTACTGCTCTGTGCCGGAAAGCCGTGCTTCGTAATGGCAAGGTACTTATCGCGTGCAGAACTTTCGTGCATAGCAGGCAAATATATTGAAATGTACTATGCACTCTTCGGAATAAGCAAAAATGACCCCGCTCCTATTAACCCAGAGCAGTTTGCAAATTCTGTTCTTGGACTGAACCTGTAGATGTTGCCGCTGTGTAGCGATGGTCACATCCTTGGATTAACGGTTTTCCAGAGATGTAGCTTCACCGCAACCCTTGAGGATGGAACAAAGCTTGTTGAAGTATTTATGCCGAGGGATATCGTAATCGATTCTGCTCTTGCGGCAGACAGATGCACTGGATGCCGGAATTTCACAATAGCGCATGAAGCAGCACATCAGATTTTGGCTGATCTGTTTCCGAACGACTACGGAAAAGCAGTCAAGTGCCGTGGGCACATTGCCTATCGGGAGAGAAACGGAAAGCCCTCGTGGGAAGAATGGCAGGCGGATACCCTTGCAGCAGAGCTGCTGATGCCAACATTTCTGATCAATGCCGAAATAGAACGTGTAGCGTTGACTCTGCCAAATGGGATTCTGTACAAATCAGTGTCTGACCCTAACTATGAAAAAATTCTGGAGATGGCTCGACGGATTGGGGTTTCTTGGTCTGCAATCAGGATCAGACTGCAGCAGATGCAGGTTATAAAAGGCAAACCCATCCACTGCCATCCATTGGACATCATGCGATTTGGAGAATGAATATGATTCAGTTAAAGAACCGTCCCTTTGCCGGTAAAGCACCGACTACTACACAGCAGGCAGAATTTAGCATAGGCTGGAGATTTTGCCCTGTTTGTGGAAATAAGTTATACCAAAAAATCGAGGGGTGTTCAGGTATACTACAAGTGAAGTGCAATAGATGCAAAGAAACCCTGAGACTTGATCTGGCATTTAGATGCCGGTGATTTTCCAGTCATTTTAACAAATACGGGTGCATTGCACCCTGAATATGGACTGTTCGCTCCGAGCAACGGGCCATTGCCGCAAGGCAATGTATGAAACGTGCTCCAAATAGCCGGGCAACAGCTGATTGAGAGATTTTCATTGAAGATCCCTCAGTTGGTTGTTGTCCGGCTATTTTTTTAGCCTTCAGGAAGCCTGCTCCCGTAAAAAGGAGCAGGCTTTATGTTTGTCCGTTTTTCGTGGATGCCCCAAGCGGCTAGATATCCGTAGCAACTCCGAGTTTTCGACTTCTCACGCTTTATCGAAAATTTGGAGGTCACACATGAGCTTTGATCCGAATGCTATTGGTAACCGTATTTTTACTTTGCGTACAAATGCGAAGTTATCGCAGGAAAAACTTGCTGAAAAACTTGGTGTTTCCCATCGACACCTCGGCGATCTTGAAAGGGGAAGCTCCAATGGCTCTGTAAAAATCCTGATCGATATTGCAGAATACTTCCATGTCAGTATGGATTATCTTCTTTTGGGTCGAGATCCTTCTAGGGATCAGTTTCAAAATGAACTGCAAGCCGCTATAGATCATCTTGAAAAAATCAAAGGTCTTTTATAATCACTTCAACAAGAAACGCTCCTGCCAGTTTTACACCGGCAAGAGCGTTTCTTGTGTTATTCAAAAATATCGGCAAGGGTAAGCAGCTGTACTTCTCCGCGTTCCTGTGCCTGAAGTAGTCCGTCCGTAAATCCGCCTTTCGAGAAAATGTAGTAGTGGTAGTTTGTTCCTTTCCCAAAGACTGCTGCATACTCCCGAATCAGTTCCAGTTCGTCCAAACCGATTTTTTCATTACGGTATTCTCATATCGTTTATTTAACTTCCGAAGTTCCTCATCGCGGCAGTAAAATCGGCTCATTTTGTTCCCTCCCCAAAGTGTATTTATCGAATTTATATACTCGTAAGTTAGTTTCTTACGAGTATAATACTTCATTTCTTACATAAAGTCAGGAAATATATTTTTGACGGCTCATCGAGAAACTGGAACGATACTTCCTATTTTCCTCAAAAATTGTGAACTCTGAGTTCCTGTTCATTTCGTTCCGCATCGGTTACAATACAGCCATAGCTTCGGCAAGCGTTCAAAGCAGCCCTCAAGCTATCCCGCCCCTTGAAAATTGAACACGCATTCTTCAGTCACGTTCCTGTGATGATGAGCCACGTCCGTAACAAATGCGATGATCTCCCACTGAGGGAATGAGC
>NZ_JBBMEO010000023.1:0-34798 GCF_040096515.1 Faecalibacterium tardum
CCGGCTCCGCCGATTTGAAGCCCCTCAGTCTCGCTACGCTCGACAGCTCCCCCAAGGGGGAGCGGGCACGCCCGCAGCGCCGCGCTTTCGCAGAAAGCGGTGCTGCAAATGCCGTTTCCCTCTATGACTCCTCCCGTGAAAATGGGTTACAGGAAAGTCCGCAGACTTTCCTGTAACCCGAAATTTAAAATCATTCTTCCGCTGATTATGGCCAGAGCACAGCGGAGGCCATTTCAAATCGTCTCGACCTCGGAGAAATCTGGCACGCCGCAGGCGATGACGGAAGGGGTCTTACCAAGCAAAAAAAGAGCCATTGCACGGTAATTTGTGCAATGGCTCTTTTACTATGCTGTTACAGGTCCACCACGCTGCCGACCTCGGCGGGGGTGGTGGGCACGGGGCCCAGAGCGGCTTCGTCGGTATCGCGGCGCACCGTAAAGATGGCGCTGCGCCCGGCGGCAAAATCCGGGTGCCAAGTCAGCGCAAGGGTCTGCCAGTCCTCCGGCACGGCGCAAAAGCAGTGCAGCAGCGCACCGCGTCCGGCGGCAAGGTTCAGGGTGAACACCGAGGCATCCGCTGCGTTCTCGCTGTACAACGGGGCGGCAAAGCTGCCGCAGGGCACGCTCTGACCGTTGCAGGCAGCGGTCACGCCGGTGCCCATGCTGTACAGCTGCTCCCGGGTGCGCAGACCACGGCTTTGCAGATAGCTGGTATCCACCGGCAGGCTGGCTGCCGAAAGGTTTTCCACCGAGAGGTACACCAGCACGCCGCCCAGTTCCGGTGCCGGGGCATAGCCCAGCAGCTCTACGGCAGCTTTGCCGTCCAGCAGGGCAGGCTCGCCCGCAAGACACGGCTGCTGCGCCGCAGCACAGACCCCGGTAAGCAGCGCAGCCGCAAGGCTGACCGCACCGGAACCGGCACATTTCAGGAATGACCGGCGGGAGATGGATTGGGACATGACAGCGTTCCTCCTGTATACGATACAATACACTACCCTTTAACAATAAAGGATTCTGCGCGTTCTGTCAAGGGGCAGCGGGAAACTGTAACCCTTTCTTATTCGTAGGCCTCGTTTTCCTCGGCTTCGGCCTGCCCCTGCAGGGTGTCGGCGTAGCCGAAGGGTACGATGTCGATAGCCTCCACCAGTTTGTCCCGCATCCACAGCTGCACATCGGTCTGCACGGTGTAGCCGCAGCCCGGGTCTGCCATCCACTGCTCGGGGCGGCGGGTGGGCACGGCGCGCTGGCTGAGCATGCTCATGATCACGCCGCCGTGGGTCACGCAGGCGGCCTCGGTAACGTCCATACGGATCATGTACTCAAACAGCTTCATCAGACTGTCGGCGCAGCGGGCGTGGAACTGCTCGGTGGGCTCTGCGCCCTCCGGCAGATAGCCGGAGCCCGGGGTGATCCACTTTTTAAAGTCCTCGTCGTGCACGAGCTCCTTTACGGGTCTGCCCTCAAACTTGCCAAAACCGGCCTCCCGCAGGTCGTGCACCGTAAACTGGTGGGCAGCTCCGGGGAACAGGATGTTGGCAGTCTCCACCGCACGCAGCAGCGGGGAGGAAAACACGGTGTCCACCTGCGGGTAGGCGAACCGCTCCTTCAGGTCAGCCAGCTGGGCGCGTCCCTCGTCGCACAGGGGCAGGTCGGTGCCGCTGCCGATGTACAGGCCTTGCAGGTTGCCCGCGGTTATGCCGTGGCGGATGAGATGAAGCTTGAAGGTTTTCATGGATCACACCTCTTTTGGTTTAAAATTACGGATGGGGCTTAGCCCTCGGCGTGGTTGACCGCCACGGTATCGGGGAACACATTCATGTCCAGACGGCAGTCGTCGCGGATGGTCACGCTGGTCAGGGCGGTGCAGCCCTTGAATGCGCCGGTCTTGATGTAGCCCACGCTCAGGGGGATGTTGACCTCGGTCAGGGCGGTGCAGCCGTTGAAAGCGCCGGCCTCGATGTACTCTACACCGTCGGCGATGTTCACGGTGGTCAGGGCAGTGCAGTCCTTGAAGGCGGTAGCGCCCACGCTGGTAACGGTGCCCTCCACCTCAACGGTGGTGATCTGGTCGGCCTGATCAGCCCAGGGAGCCGGAGCGTCCTTGGTGAAGTTGGTCATACGGCCGGTGCCGCTGATGGTCAGGGTGCCGTCAGCCAGTGCCCAGGTCACGCCCTCGCCGCAGCTGTTGTTGGTGGCAGCAGCGGTGGAAGCAGCCACAGAAGAAGCGGCTGCGGAAGAAGCAGTGGACTTGGAACCGCCGCAGCCGGTCAGGGCGATGGCGGCGATCAGGACGGCAGCGGCAGCGCTGCACAGACGGACTTTACGCTCGAGTTTCATGATGAAGTTTCCTCTTTCTTATTCTTGGTATATTACCTTTTATAGCGTCTGGCTTGTCCTTTGCAGATTTGTGCGCCGGTCAAGAACAGTCGCCAAGAAGAGATTATAGCACAAACTGCAGAAAGATGGAACCACCTATTTGAAAAATTTTTGTTTCAGAAAAGACGGACATTCACCACGGCTGTCGGTTTTCTTTCACAGCGAAAACACAAAATCTATGTGTTAATACCCATAGTTTAGCATAGATGTGGGGCCCCGGGCAAGAGTTTTGACAATAATGACGAAAAAAGACGAAAAATATCGGCATTTTTCTTGCTTTACAAGTCGTTTTCCAATGTGTATAATCAACCTGTTGTAAACCAAAAACAAGGATGTTACCAAAAATAGATCCTGCAGATATTGAGGAGAGCACATCATGGAGTTCAATCGCATCATCAAGCTGCTGCGCAAGGAGCGCGGCATCACCCAAAAGCAGGCGGCAGAGGATCTGGGGGTCTCTCAGGCGCTGCTGTCCCACTACGAAAAAGGCATCCGCGAGTGCGGCTTGGACTTTGTGGTGCGGGTGGCAGATTATTATAATGTTTCCTGCGACTATCTGCTGGGGCGCAGCGCCGAGCGCAACGGCATGATGCTTTCTGCCGAGGATCTGCCCAACCCCGAAAAGATGAAGGACAACGTCTACCACGGCAGCGTGCTGCCCACCATGAACAAAAAACTTATCTCTAACAGCCTGAACGTGCTCTACGCCAAGATCGGCCAGTGCCACAGCAAGGCGTTGACCACCGAGGTGAGCGCTTACCTGATGATGGCGGTGGCCAAGATGTTCCGGATGCTCTACTCTGCGGAGCCGCACAACGCCTCCAGCATGTTCAGCATTGAGCCCCACCGCTGGCACGGCTATTCCGATGCGGTGATGCGGATGGCTGAAGCCAACGTAGAGGCACTGCTGGACGGGCAGGACGTGAACGGCGGCGAGGGCGTCAAGGACCCCGCCTGCCTTGCCATGACCACCGAGAGCCTGACGCGGGAATTTCCGCTGTACACGCCCAGTCTGTTAAATCTGGTCAAGACCAGCGAGACCCATGTCAAGGGGCTTTCGCCGCAGGAGTGACCCCGCTTGTGAAATTGTTGTAAAGAATCGCCCCGGGCTCTTGCATCTGCGTCCGGGAAACGGTATAACCAAATAAGAAAGAAAAAGAAAATCACCCTTCAAGGAGGATATAACGTTATGTCTACTGTCATTTCCCGCCGCAGCTTTCTCAAGTGCACCGGTGCATCCGCCGCTGCACTGGGCGCAGCCAGCCTGCTGGGCGGATGCAAGTCTAACGGCAGCGATACCGTGGTGGAGGTCAAGGTGGGCGATACCGTCCGCAACTGGAACGGTCTGGGCGTGCAGCTGACCAGCGTGTTCCACCTGACGCAGGACCCCGTGCAGCCGGCAGGCTACGAGTATCTGGGCGTGCGGGTGACCACCGTCAACCGCAGCAAGACCGAGAGCTACGCCATCGGCGCACAGGGCATTGACGCCATCAACGAGGCTTACCCTGTGCCCCCGCTGGAGAACGTGGACGCAAACTTTCAGGCTATGGCTGCTGCTACCCCGGATTTTACCGCCGTCTGCGATGGTCAGCCTGCTGCCTGCTGCGCCAATATCTCGTTGTACAACGCCAATTCCCAGAGCTTTTCCGATGTGGAAAGCCTGCCCCCGCAGGGCAGCGCCTACATTGTGCTGATGCTCATGGTGCCTAAGGACTGGAAACAGCTGAAGGTCACCTATGTGCCCACCTTCCTGGAGGGCAAGAGCCTGACTTTTGTCATGAACGCTTCCGATGTGATCCGCAGCTGACAGAATCACCAGAAAAAACACTTAAACTTCGTCTAAAATGCGCGATGCTGCCACAAAATATTCACATTTGTTTTGCGGAAAATCATTGACATTTTTCTCTGTTTCGCCTATTGTATAGGTAGTGCCCTATGGCAGAATCTGTATTGATGTGTCCCAAAGGAGGAACGAATATGACTGGGGAATTTTCCCGCCGCTCTTTCCTGAAATATACCGCCCTCACCGCTGTGGCTGTGGCGGGCAGCAGCCTGCTGACCGGCTGCTCCGGGTATGCCCCGGTGCAGCACGCTCCCGGCACCAGCAACACGGTGCTGAAGGTCGTCTCCACGCTGGACTGGGTGGAATACGATGAAGAGACCAACACCACCTTGTTCCGGCTGGTGGTGACCAACGGCCGTAAAAACGCGCTGGAGGTCACTAAGGCAAACTTTGCCGTAAAGGCAGAGGGCTACCTTGCCTATCAGAACGACAAGCTGCAGGTGATCTACCCGGATTCTCTGAGCCATCAGGTCAAGCAGGGCGAAACCTTCACCTATTATGTGAAAGCAAAGGACCTGAACGCGCTGACAGACGGCCCTGTGACCCTTACCTACTACCCTGACCTGCAGTACAGCGAGTTCAGCGCCAACTGGGAGCTGGCCGCAGATGTTCTGGAACCGGAGCTTCCCGGCACCTCCACGAACTGATCCCAGGTGGAAGAACATATAGGTAAAAAACGGAGGAACAAACCATGTCTTATACATTTTCCCGCCGCGCATTCCTGAAGTATTCGGCAGCCACCGCAGTGGCTGTGGCCGGTGCCAGTCTGCTGGGCGGCTGTGAATATCAGGATCCCCAAAACCCGGTGAGCAAAGAACTGCCCAGTGCGATCAAAAGCGATTTGAATGTCATTGCCGGCCTGAAAAGCATGAAGATCGAGAAAGGCACCTGCACTTTGGAGGTGGACATTGAGTCTGCCCGTGCAAACCCCATCCCGCTGGATCCCTACCGCTTCTCTGTTGCCGTGAAGGATGCCGAGGACAAGCCGGTCTACTTCAGCGATAACTGGGGCGGCGTGCGCATTCTAGACGCTGAGAACAGCCTGATCCAACAGAAAAAGCCCATCACCATCCATCTGGCCGCCGACCACTTCCCCACTCTGGAAGAAGGTCAGACCGTGGTGTTCAAGTTTATGCCCATCCGCGAGAACTCCGAGTATTCCATGACTTGGGAGATCACCAAGGAAGTGTACGAAGAGTTCATCGCAAATCAGAGCACCAGCAAGAACTGAGCGTATCATAGCTGAACTATGACCGCAGGCCGCTGCACAAAGCTTTGTGCAGCGGTCTGTTTTTGTGTGCAGGCTGTTTTGTACTGCGTGCGGATGATTCAGACCGCAGCACCCGGCGCTGCACCGCGCTTTGCGAGGCACTTGGAGAAAAGTGTTGACGGCAGCAGGCTTTTTTGTTATACTGTATAAGGTTTATTATGGAGATGTATCGAAGCGGTCGTAACGAGAACGACTCGAAATCGTTTTGTCCTTAATCGGGCACGTGGGTTCGAATCCCACCATCTCCGCCAACAAAAAGCATCAGCTCAGGCTGGTGCTTTTTTGTTTCTCCAGCCTTTCAAAAGTATGTGTCAATGGTTGCAGTTCAAGATCTTCTCAAGCGTGTCCGCAAACCTGACATCCTGCTCCTTCGTCCGCTTTGGGCTCCCCTTGGGGTGCTTTCCGGCACGGAGGAGCTTTTTGTTTTCATACCGCCGCAGCATGAGAGCTTCCATGTTGTCGGCGGTGTATTCCAAACCGTTCTGGTTCAGCACCCGGGCGCACTTGGCAAGGCACATACTCGCAAGGCCGTAGTCCTGTGTTACGACCACATCTCCCGGTTTTACCCGGTTGACGAGGGCAAAGTCCACGCTGTCAGAACCTTTATCGAACACCAGCGTCTGCGCACCTTCCCGCTCGATTTGGTGAGCTGTGTCACACAGGATGATGACCGGAACGCCAAACCGCTTTGCAATCTGCAACGTCAGATCGACGACCGGACAGCCGTCTGCGTCAATCAGAACTTGTCGGGGCAAGACCCCTCCATTTGCTTCGCAAACCGTTCTGTCGCTTAAACGCCCCACTGGGGCGTTCATTGCTTCGCAAACGCGAATGGTCATGTGTGTTCCTCCATCGTCCACCGAAAGGCTTTCGCGGTACGCAAATCAGCGTCCTTAAAGTGCCCGCCGCTGTTCCATTCAAGGGTGCAGTCTGCGCTACGCTCTGTAAGCCGACTGTGCAGGTTGCGGATATTATCCCCTACCGCAGCCATGATGGTGTTTTTCGTGCGCTCTTCCTTGTCGCCAAGGCTCAGATAAATGTGCTGTGCCTGTATCGGGTGCTGCTGTTCAAACTCCATCCAGCCCGGAAACCAAACAGAGGGGGATGCGGCGGCGACACCATAGAACAGATCAGTCTGGGTGGATGCCCACAAAGCAAACAGTCCGGCCAGTGAGTAGCCACCCAGAATGATTTTGACGTTTTCCGGGAGATGAAACTGTTGTTTCAGCGTTGGCACGACCTGTTCTGTCAGAAAGCGCAGGGTGTCCCCAGCATTTCCACCGAAACCTTGCTTTCCCCAAACAGCAGGAGACTTCCACGGGGAAAGTGCATCGTTCCAGCTTTCCACTGGGATAGCCGCAAACAAAAAATTCCAGCTGCTCTGCGCAATCACTGTCACTTCATGGTCCATGCTTTGCAGCTCGTGTTCGCCGGTCATTTGGAGCAGTAGGTATTCTGCATGGGCTTCGCCGTAAATGAGGCAAGGTTTGTTCCCGATTTGCATTGTCTGTGCGGTCACTGCGGTGTCCTCCCGAAAAAATTTTGATAAGCCCAGTATAGCAACTAAAAAATCATTTTGCAATTCAAAAGGCGTTCGCATTTGCAGCAAGCAGTGCAAGTTGGTACCAACTTGCGATTTTTGAATTGGATTTTTCAAAATCCAAATTCAAAATGCTTGTTGGGAAATCCCAAACCCTTGAACTGCATCTGACGGGCGCAGGCTGCGCGTTTTTTGCAAAACGCTTTTCCGGTGCGTTGTATCGCGTAATATCGTCAAAATGACGAGCGCTGTATTTTGCAACAGCCTCGTGCTCCGAGAAAATGTACTTACTCGCAAAAAAAATGCTCTTCCAACATCAGGCACAAGCAATGATAAATGGGAAGATGCAGTTCTTGAATTTGATAAGTTTCCAGCAGCGGTGCCCGGATACAGACGTCGCACAGCGGAATTAGAGGACTGTCTGCCGCACCCGTCAGGCCGATTACTTTCATCCCGATGGCGCGAGCGGTTACAGATGCATACAGGATATTTTTGCTTTTTCCGCTGGTAGAAATCGCAAGTAGAACATCTCCTGCTTTGCCGTATCCATTGACCTGTTGCGCAAAGCACATCAATGGTGCACAGTCATTGGCATAGGCAGTGGAAAGCGCTAGGTGTCCATCCAACGCGATAGCCGGCAGTGCTTTTTGCAGATTTTGTACAAGCTCCGGGCCAAGTTCAGGGCTTTCCTGCAGCAGTCGTTCTGCGAGTGCTGCGTCTAGTTTGCGGGGCTTCTTAAAGCGTTTCATCAGTTCGCCTACAATATGTTCTGCATCGGCAGCAGAGCCGCCGTTGCCTGCGATTAGAAGTTTGCCACCGGCCTCATAGGTTGCGGCCATGACCTGATACGCTTTTCGAATCTCTTCTTTCTGCACGGTTAGAATTGGGTAGCGCTGCAGCAAAAGATCCAAATGTTTTTCAGCCCGATCTGTCTGTTTCATGATGTCAGAGCTCCTTTTTTCCACACAGGACCTGTCCTACAAAGTTGTACAGCGATGTGGCCGTCCAATCTTGTTCAAGTTTTGGCGGCACTACATCCGCACAGAGCAGTGCCGTTTTGCAGCCCGCGTTCTTTCCCGCCTGAATATCACGGCTTCCATCACCAACGATCCATGAAGATGCTAAGTCAATATTGAATCGCCGCGCTGCCTCCATCAGCATTCCCGGTGCGGGTTTACGGCAGCTGCAGTGGATTTTTAGTTCTGCCCTCTCCCCCGGGAATCCCTTGTCCGGGTGGTGTGGACAGTAATAAATGGCATCCAGCCAGGCACCTTCCTTGCCCAGAAGCGTTTCCATTTTACAATGGATGGCTTCCAATTGAGCCTCCGTCACCTCGCCGCGTGCGATCACCGGTTGGTTGGTCACCACAATAGCAAGCCAGCCCAGTTCGTTGATTTTCCGAATCGCCTGCGCTGAACCCGGCAACAGCTCAAATGCATCTGGCTCCCGCAAAAAACCGACATAGCGGTTGATGGTTCCGTCTCGATCCAGAAAGACTGCTTTTTGCTTCCGGCATAGATTTCGCGCTGCCGCACGGCCACTGTGCACATCTGCACAGACCGCCGCATAGCGTTCCGGGGTCCCCATATCCTTGACATACTCCGGGCTGTCATAACAAACCAACTTTCCAGTCCCTGCCAGCGGTTTCAGGATCTGACGATCCAAATCTACCTTTCCCACCGGGATCTCTCCTTGCAACAATTCTGGGTTGAGGATATGCAACCCTGCATTGACCCTGTTGCGATAATACTGCGGACGAGCATCTTCTTTGGTCAGCCATTGTGTTACCCGTTGATCGCCGTCGGCTATGATCAAGCCGCTGTCATACGGATGCCCGTTTGGGTGGGTAAACAGTGTTGCCAGCCCGCAGTGTGCCTTATGGAATGCCGCAAAGCGCCGCAGGTCTATGTCAAACATCACATCTCCGTTCAGAAGTAGAAAATCCTTATCCAGTTTATCCCGGATGCGGAACAGCGCTCCTGCGTTGCCCAGAGGTTCTGTTTCCACAAAATATTCGATGTGAATACCAAACGGTTTGCCAGTCTGTGGGGAGCAGCCGCTGCCATCACCAAAATAATCCATAATAGCCGGTGCCAAATACCCGACCGTAATCAGTACCTCGGTGAAACCCTGCTCCCGCAGGGATTCCAGCTCCCATTCCAGTATAGGGCGGCCATCAATAGGCAGCATCGGCTTAGGCAAATCTTTCGACAACGCTGCAATTCGGGTGCCGCGGCCGCCGGCCATAATCACAGCCTTCATAGCACTTCCTCCTCTGGCGCATAATAAATGACACGTGTCCCGCCATTTTCAAAGCTGAACGGGATATAGAGAAGGTCGCGCATAGCCTCGCGCACGGCAGCCTGATATTCTGGCTGCACATAAAAAACCAGAAAGCCACCACCGCCCGCACCCAGAAGCTTGCCGCCAAGTGCGCCTGCCGCCATACCTTTGGCATACAGTTCATCGATACAGTCGGTGGATACAGCTGCGCCGGTATGGCGTTTCAGCTGCCATGTATGATCCAGTAGACGGCCAAACTCGTCCAAGTCCGCCTGCTCGTTCACCAAAATTGCCTCAGCATCATCTACGAGAGCCATCATTTCTCTCAATAACGCTGTTTTGTTTGCTGCGCTGTGGCTGCAGTTGAATTGCTGAACATCTGCAGAAAAACGGGTGAAACCGGTAAAGAACATCATTAGATTTCCGTTCAGTCGCTTTTTGCGTTCCTGAGACAGTAGTACCGGTTTTACCTCATATCCATCTGTGCTGAAGTTGATCCGGTTGAAGCCGCCAAAAGATGCGGCAATCTGGTCCTGCCAACCGCCGGTTTCCGCGCAGAGCACCCGTTCCAGATAAATGGCATCAGCTGCCAGTTTCTGCTTGCTGGCATATTGCCCCTTAAGAGCATAAAATGCATTCAGCATTCCTACGGCAAATGAACTGGATGTCCCCAGACCGGATCGTGCCGGAAGGTCGGCCTCATAGGTCAAGCGAATCTGATGCATATCCAGTAATTTCATGGCATTGCGAATTGCTGGATGCGCAATCTCATCCAAATTATTTACGCGCTCTATTTTGGAATAAGAAAACTCACTGGTATACGAAAAGAATGGCGGCAGATGCCGGACATTGACGTAACAGTATTTGTCAAAGGTTGTTGACAGCACTGCTCCACCATACTGGCGAAAAAAACTTTCCATATCGGTTCCGCCGCCAAAAAAGGACATTCGGAATGGCGTTTTAGTAATGATCATTTCATTCCCGTTCCTTCCTGTACTTCCATGCCAGACGGAAGATATGCATATCATCTACAAAGTACCGATGAAACAGCCGCTTCGGCTCCTTGAAAAAGCGGTAAAGCCACTCAAAACCATGGTTGCTAAGCATCTTAGGAGCACGTTTGATATTGCCTGCAAGAAAATCCACTGTAGCGCCTGCACAGAGCGTGACCCCAGCACCACAGTCCCTATAATATCGACTGACCCATTTTTCCTGTTTTGGACAGCCAAAACAGGCCAGCAAAATATCCGGTTTTGCCGTTTGCAGTACAGCTTGAATCTTTGCAAGCTCCTCTGGGTCATTCTCAAATCCCATACTGGGCGAGAGCTCTCCTGCTACCACTAAATTGGGGTAATCGGTCTGGATGTTTTCTGCCGCCTTGCGCGCTACATCCTCCCTGCCGCCTAACACAAAAACCGAACGCCCCTCTCTTGCTGCACTCTTTAACAGTGCTGGCACAAGGTCTGATCCTGACACCTTCATTTTCAGGGGGCGGCCATACCACCGAGCGATCCAAAGCAGCGGTTGACCATCCACAAGGGTCAGGTCCGCGTCATCTGAGATATGCCGAAGCTCTGGATCATGCTCCATTTTTACCACGACATCTACATTGATCTCTATCACATAGGCTGGGTCACGTTTCCGTATCTTTTGCAGCAAAAAATCCACCGCTTCGTCCATTGTGATATTGTTGACATAGGTGTTCAGCAACCGTGTTTTTTTCATTTTGTATAACCTTTATCGTTTTGTAGTTGTTATCTATAAGAACGTGCCAAGAACGTGCCGTTTTATCTTTTGCTGAACTTTTGAATTCCCGCCATCAGAAGTTCGTTTCGGGTATAGTACAAATAGAGCAGCGACAGGCTGCAATAAACGATGCTGCCCACAAAAATTTCTATCAATAACCATGGAATCGTAACGATTGCGACATGATCTATTACCCGAACCGCTGCTGCCATTATAAGGCCGGCAACGCCAAAGGGAACGATACAGTTTAGGTATTTCTGGAGAGCAATCCGCTTTCTTACTGCAAAACACTGGGCAATGCATACAATACCCTCCGCGATTACTGTACCAAGGGCAGCGCCCAGTGCACCATAAATCGAAATCAGCAGCGAATTTGCAATCAGATTAGATACTGCACCTAAGATCACCGAAATGATATAGGCACGATCCATTCCGTTTGGAATCAGATACTGCATCCGTATTACGTTGGCGAATCCTGAAAATGGAATAGATAGAGCCAGCGCACTCAGAATATAAGCACAGGATGCAAAGTCTTTACCCCAGAAAATCGGTGCAAAAAGGCGTGAAACGCTAAGGATTCCAAGCGAGATTGCAAAGGAGCTGGCCATGACCGCTTCTACGGAAAGCTTCATATAGCGCTGGCTTTCACTCACATTTCCATCGGAAAACAGCTTGGTCATGCGTGGCATCATCACCGTACCAAAGGCTGTGATTACCGAGCTGGCGCAGAGAATGATTTTCTCTGCGGCTTCATAAAATCCAAGCTGCGCCTTAGTGCTCATCGCTCCCAGCATGAGCTTATCCATCATCGTGTACAGACTGACTGCAATGACCGGAATAAACAGGATCAGCATTGGTTTTCCATGAGCCAAAGATCTTTTTAGGTTAAAGACAGGTTTGCCGATGGCTTGCCGGGCGTAATACCACAGCATGAACTGATTGATAAAAACACCGCCACCCATGATCAGGCAGTATTCCAACAGATCTCCGGGTTCCCGGACCAGCAAAAATACTGCTGTCGTGGTCAGAAGCTTAACAATCGTGCTGCAGGTGGTGGTCTTTTTGAACTGCTCCATTCCAAACAGAAACCAGCTGATGTCCAGCATCGAATCTACGATCAGGATGGACTGCACTGCCGCAATAACCTGATTGTCAACGACAAAGAAGATGGTATAACCTATGTAAAGGACAAGCATTGCCAGCGACGCGAAAAATTGCACTGCGTAAATGCTCCAGAACCAGAGGTTTAAATCCTTGTCATCTCGATGCCGGGAAATCTCACGGTTTCCGTAATTCTTTACCCCCAGCATTCCAAACAAACCAAAGTAGGTAGCTAAGGTGCGGGAATAGGAATAAACGCCAAGCATATCTGCACCCAGTATCCGAGAAATAAACGGTGCTGTGAACAGGGGGAGCAGCATGGCAAACAGTTCATAGGAAATCTGGTAAAAGATGTTAGTTACGACGTTCGTTTTCTTCGTAGATCGTTCATCCTTTCTGCGGAGAACCAGCTGTTTTTTCGGCAGGAGTCCCAAGTACCTGATCCAGATACTGCTCTGCAGTTTTTTTGCTGGTCATTTGCCGAATGGTCTGCACACCGGCGTATGCAATGGACTTTTTTTCGTCCTCTGAAGCTGCTGCAATGTATTCCAAGCGCATCCGTAGTTCCTCTGCATTTCCGGATTCCACCAGATAACCGTTTTTTTGGTCCACAATGATGCCATCGATTCCTTCATTTTTCGAGCCGATTACAATGCATCCTTGTGACATCGCTTCCAAATACACCAATCCAAGAGTTTCCAAGCGGCTGATCATCACAAATACATCTGCTTTCCGGAATTCGGCAAGCGTTTTTTCTCTTGTCATTCTGCCCGTAAACCTGCAGGAACCCGCAATGCCCAGTGTCTGCGCCAATTTGATGCAGGAAGGCATACAAATGCCATCACCAATTACCGTGAATTCAAAGGGAATCCGGTCTTTCCAGCTGCCAAGCGCTGCCAAGATCGCATCCACTTTTTTGTCTCTGACAAGATTGCCTGCATAAACGATTTTTATTGGATGCACCTCTGCTGACCATTTTTTCTGAAACGCTGCATCCGTCATGATCAGAGATTCATCAATGCCTGATTGAGCAAGAAAGGAGGTCTTTATACCGGCCTTTGCAAGTTTTTTCTGCAGTTGGCCGGTGCGTGCTCCCAGCAGATCATAGGTGTTTTGAATGCGCGGGCAGACCCACGGTTTTGCGTTCACGGTTGCCACATCGGTTTTATGGAATACCGCAGCCTTTCTGCACGAAAAATCCAGACGCTCTACAATGCCAACGTAGTTTGTGGGAAAATGCACCAATAATACATCTGGCTGGTAATTCGGTTGCTTTTCATGAAAATAGTGATTGATGGCCTTTGCAATCCTTCGCTGTTGGAACGGGAGATACCATTTTGCGTTCCGGAGCCAGAACTGATTTTCTATCAGCAGCACTTTGACGCCTTCATTCTCCGGACATTCTTGTACCTTACCATACTGTCGGAAATCGTGCTTTCCCAGTTCTTTGATCAGTTCCCGGAAGTAATGCCCGTAGCAGTGCAGCACAGTTACCTGATGACCCTGCTGCACCCATTCCCGCGCAATGTAATGGATGGCCGAAGTATCCCGCAACAGATCGTTACGCTCTGGATGAGGATAAAATGTTGTGATGACCAGAATGTTCATTTGTCCCTCCCACAGCCATAGACAGGAATGTGTCGGCGCATGGTTTCCAGTTGTAGAGCTGTACTGTCCTTGCCGCGCTCTCACGCAGCTGCTCTTGTGCAGGATGCTCGGCCAGCAGCCAGTCTCGAATCTCTTCGTAACTGCTGCACAATTTGTGCCCCGGCATATCACGCAATGTCACCGAAGGCCCGGGCGCTGCCAGTGCGGCAACGGAGACGCCATAGTACATCGCTTCCAGAATTGCCATTCCAAAGATTTCTGTCCGGCAGAGGTTTACAAAGTAATCAGCGGTTGCGTAGACTTTCCAAATCTGATCATTCGGGATACGGTCGATCAGAACGATATCGCTTTTCCATTTGCTGGCTGCAATTTTAGTTTTCAGATCTTCACTTTGAGTTCCTTCGCCCACCAAAAGCAGCTTGCAAGGCTTTTGTTCTCGGACTTGCTGATAGATCTCCACCAGATCCAGCGGATTTTTTTCAGGTCCCATTCTTCCCACAGTACAAATTACCATGTCTTCCGGCAGCAGTCCGAATTCCCGGCGCAGTGCGGCACGGTCATACGCCGCAAAATCCGATTTCATCACTGAAAAATCTAATCCCACCGGAGCGACTTTTACATCTTTTACGCCCAGTTGCAGAAGCTCCTGACGCACTTCTTCGATTTTAGAAATTGCCGGCCCCCGCCGGAACCAGCGCAGAGTTCCCAGATGAAAAAGAGTGTTCATTGCAAATCCATGCACCCCGCCGCTGCTGCTGTGCGTTCTGCCTATGTACGGCACCATCCGAATTTCATGCCGTGCACAGAAACGGTAAATGTGCGGAAGAAATATCTGATTATCTGCAAAACAGAGAACGGCATCCAGATCTGTGGATAGCACCGCAGTATCCAAGCAGCCGTGTGCACCAAAAGACGAAACGGGAATGTACAAAATGGACAGTGTGTTCCCCAATTTTACACGTTCTATGGACTCGCCGCCTGTTTTTTTAACGCATTTATAAATGGTGACCTCATGGCCTTGCCGTTCCAGTTCTCGCCCCAAGCCGATTTCTTGTGTATTATAATAACCACGCCGCCCAAATCCATTGATCATGGTGCAGATAATTCCAAGCTTCATATACTCCCCCACAGTTTTGTTTTTTACTTCCGATTTCTCAACTTCCATATCACCCATTCCAGCTTTGGGGAAATGCAAGACAAAAACACCGAGAGCTTTTGGGAATATCCAGAATTGGGGTCCTGATAAAACAAATGCGCTCCCCTATGAAGAATGCCTTTCAGCCGGACATAATCTGCGCCATGGTAGCCTGCCGCCTCCATAGAGCGAAGGACGATCCCGGCTTCCCGAACCTCATGGATCCGGCAGGCTGCAGACACTGCTTCATCATGGTACAGCTTTGCCATGTATTCCGTCATTTCAAAAACGCTCATCCATTTTGGATCATAGGCCGTTTTTGCCGCATAGCGTCCGCGGTTTGCGCCGCTGCGGACCTGTCGGTAGCAGTGCAGTACATCTTCAGTGATGTGGATTCTGTTGCAGTAGTAGAGATAGTTTCCTACAAACATCGTATCCTCACATGCAGGATAGTTTGACTGGAAGCGAATGTGATGGTTCTGAATGATCTGCAAGTCAAATAGTTTGTTCCACACATAGCCATTAAAACTGTTGTAGCCCATCAGCAGCTGCATCGCCTTCTGACGGTTCACGATTGCCGCAGAAAGCGTTTTTACCTGAGGAGGATGCTCTGTACCAACAGCCTTAAAAGCACAGGAAGCTAACTGGCACGCACCATCTTCCATTGCAGCGTTCATCATACGGAGAAAATCTGGATGATACCAGTCATCTCCGTCCAAAAATGCCACATATACTCCACGGCTGCATTCCAGTCCGGCATTTCTTGCTGCGGCAACGCCCTGATTTTTCTGGTGGAGCGGCACGATGCGTGAATCCGTTTCGGCCATTTGATCTACGATTTGTCCGCTTTTGTCCTTTGAGCCGTCATCCACCAGAATCAGCTCGAATTCTCCATAAGACTGCTCCAGAACAGAACGAATGCACTGTTCCAGATATGCTTCAACGTTATAAATCGGTACGATCACCGTTATCAATGGGTTCTTGTTCATAGGTTTTTCTTCTCCGAAGCAGTTTACGATCGGGAAGCCAACTGCACGCAACAGCAAGCAAAATAAAAAACATTACAACACGGTACGCATAGGCATTTTCAAAGATCCGCTCGGTCAACCCGCAAAGGGTCAGATAGAAAAAGATCGAGCTCAGTTTCATATACTCATCTTGTTTCATGTATTTGACGAAGCGCATAGAGCCAATGATCGCCAGAAAATATGAAGCGATGCCAAGCAGGCCGATGTTCAGCCAAAGCTCCATGATTTGATTATGCGCACCAGTGGACATTCTGCTGAAGTAGGATTTTCGGTTATACATCAGATGCAGTTTTCGCACATTTGCCTGACCGTTCCAGAATTGGCCATAGCCAAATCCGGTAAGCATATTGTGCTGCTGCATAAAGCGGTAAATGCCGTTCCAGAGTTCTGTTCTTCCGGTCAGTGTTGCATCCTTGCCCATGCTTTCCAGCAAAGGAGCAAAAAGCGGCAGAATTGTAAAGGCAAAAATCAAAAAACCAACACTGCATATCACGTAGATCCAGCCCAGCGGAAGACGCAGATCCTGCAGCTTTCCAAACACAAAATGATACAGAGCAATCATCACAGAGATGAGCAATGCGCCGGTTGCCTTGGCCATCAGCAGCAGAATGATCTGCAGCGCCATCGCTGCCAGCCAAAACGCTGAAAATCTATTTTTTTCCTTTGCTTCATCTATGACATAAAGTGATAGGATCACAAGTCCAAAGGCAAGCTCCGAAGCCATCGCGTTTTTGGCCTCGTATACGCCCCGGAGTGCATGAGAGAAGGTATCACCGGACTGAAATGCAAGACCAGGTCGTAAAACAATGATTCCGATAATGGCCAGATTCAAAAGTACCTGTGCAAAGGAAAAAAGTTTTATGATGCGATGCAGGGAAAGGTTTTCTACCAGCCAGATGGAAAACAGGATCGTCACCGAAAGCCGTAGGCAGGTAACCAGTTGTGCACTGCGGGTAGTGGTTACAAGCATGGACTCAGCAAAGACAAACACCATGAATTGATAAATTGGCGAATAGCGCGGTTTTATATCCAGAAGTCTAACATCCATGATGTTCTCTCCACTGGACCGCAGCATGATCGCAATCTGCAGCAGAAAGGAGAGATATTCGTACAGCGTTTGCACAAATGCACCGAAGATCTTTCGGTAGGTCCCCGGAAAGCCGATACTGCCAAGAAAAATGAATACAATAAGAATCTCCGTCCGAAACTGTGCAAGTTCACTTTTTTGTTTCATGAATGCTGTGCTGCTGCCCACAACTTGTGCTGCGAACGGAGCGCTCTCCTTTCCTGCAAAATTATAGCCGCCAGAACCGTATTCCAGATGCTTTCAGCTCCGGTACGGCATAAATGCCTTTGACATCGATCAATACTTTCTTCTCATTCGGGATATCTTTATACAAGGCTTTCAGCTCGTCTACAGACAGCTTACGGAACTGTTCGTGTGCAACTGCGGCAATGATGCAGTCTGCATCCCGAATCTCAGCAAAAGGAACCAGCTCCACATTGTAAAACTTCTTTGCTTCCTCTG
The DNA here is from genome assembly GCF_040096515.1 of Faecalibacterium tardum. Taxonomy (NCBI): domain Bacteria; kingdom Bacillati; phylum Bacillota; class Clostridia; order Eubacteriales; family Oscillospiraceae; genus Faecalibacterium; species Faecalibacterium tardum. Next base: position 17,458 of record NZ_JBBMEO010000023.1, read on the forward strand.
CACTTGCCAATGGATCCACAACAGTCGGCTGGATCCCATAATTGCCTAGTCGTTTTATGATGTCAACTACTTTGGTATTGCGTATATCCGGGCAACCCTCTTTGAAAGTCAGTCCTAAAACGACTACTTTTGCTGTCTTTGGAGTCTGCCCGGCCAGAATCATCTGCTGTATTGCCTTATCTGCAATGTAAGCACCCATTTTGTCGTTGAGAATGCGTCCATTCAGAATGATCTGGCTGTGATAGCCAAGTTTTTCTGCTTCGTATGTAAAATAATAGGGATCTACACCAATGCAATGACCGCCCACCAGACCTGGCCGGAATCCCAATGAATTCCACTTGGTGTTCATGCCATCTACCACTTCATTTGTATCAATGTTCATTCGATCGAATACCATTGCCAGTTCGTTCATAAAGGCAATGTTGATATCCCGCTGGCTATTCTCCACGACCTTGATCGCTTCTGCAGTACGGATGTTTGACACCGGATAAGTTCCCACCTTGATCACAAGGTTGTAAACCGCTTGAATCTCTCTGCAGGTGGCATCGTCCATGCCGGAAACGATTTTATGGATATTTTCCAGACGGTGGACTTTATCGCCGGGGTTTATGCGCTCCGGGCTGTAACCCACCTTGAAATCTGTTCCGCAGACCATTTTGGATCCTTTTTCCAAAATCGGGATGCAGACGTTTTCAGTGCAACCCGGATAGACTGTGGATTCATATACTACAATTGCACCCTTCTTCAGATTTCGGCCTATAATCTCGGAAGCACCGATTACAGGAGTCAGATCCGGTGTATGGTCAAAATTTACCGGTGTAGGTACTGCCACCACAACAAAATCCGCCTGCTGCAGCTGCTGTTCGTCTGCGGTAAACTGCACGGATGTCTGCTGGATCTGTACATCTCCCACTTCTTTTGTAGGATCCAACCCAGAGAGGTATATCTCTATTTTTGCGTGGTTTGTATCAAAACCGATCACATTCAGGCCTTTTTGCGCAAATGCCACAGCAATGGGTAATCCTACATAACCAAGGCCAACAACTGCCAGCACTGCTTTTCGGGCCATCAATTTTTCAGATAGCAACATATAATCTCCTCCTTACTTTGCTTTTTCAAAGTAGGTCATATTTGATTTTCTGTGCATTTCCTGAATGCTTCCGAACCAGACTTTCCAGATCTTGCCCTTGTGCGATGATTTGGCCATCCGGGAGATGTTCTTTTTTCTGACGGTCGATCAATAAGCCGTCCGGGTTATAGTCTGGATGTACCATCATTTCCGAAATGCCGGCAAGCGGTTTTTCGTACATCCGAATGCTCTCAAAATGATCTGGGAATCGGAAACCACTCCATCGGAGCCGAAACCGGTAGAGCCGCGCGTACAACCCATTCCACAATCTGAATCGTCCTGCGACATTTTTGTGACATCGTATCCTATAGATGCTGTGCTCTCGGCATACACGAAAAATAATAGGTGCAAGCATCCAATTGCAGTGGATGTGATGGTGCGAATCCACATGACTGATTTCAATTCCCTCATCCATGAGCCGATCGACCTGTGCTGTCAATTCAGTATAAAGATCCTGCCGATCTTTTTTGGAAAGGTGGAGAAAATAGGTGCCTCGCCCTTTGAAATAATCTGTAAAACGGCCATGCGAAACAAACTTTGGGTTTTGCTGTATTTCCGGCGTTAGAGCAGTTCCTTCTGTCAGATTCAGATGAACCCCGACCCTGCCTTGCATTTGGGAAGCCAGTGCAAAAGCAAGCTCCATCGCGTCTCCATTTGCTACCATGGTCGTATCGGTAATAAGATCACTCTCAAATGCTTCATAAATTGCTTTTGTACACGATTCGGTTTGTCCAAAGTCATCGGCATTGATGATGACCCTACATGTTTTCTGCTTCATCTCTGCACCCGTCTGTTGTTTCATCAGTTGTGTCTGTGAACTATTTTAAATAGTGCCCATCCCAGAAAGATACCAATGGTATTGGCCAGGATATCATCCATATCGCAGTTGCCCAGCCGGAATATCAGCTGACAGGTTTCAATGACAGACGAGAGCATTATGCCAACACCTACGACCTTTGCGGGATCTCCCAGCTTTTGAGGATGCATTTGCACAAACAGATATCCCAGCGGCATAAACATTACAATGTTCAGGACCATGTGGTTCAGATCCTCGACTGTGCCTTTGACCATGAACTCCTTTACAGAGGCAAACATCTCCGTTTGCAGAACCACATCTGCCCGTGGCCTGCGGGTGACCAGCGTCACCAGCAGGATTGCGAAAAGATATAACAAAAAGAGGATAACATGTCGAGATCGTATCTCGCGGTTGCAGTGGGAAAGCGTCAAAAATATCATTCCGATCTCTATCAGCGAAAAAAGCAGGCAGATCGCATACATTGCCAGTCCGGGGTTTCGCCATTGATAAGCCAAAATTGCAAAGCCGGCCGCAATGCAGGAGTATACAAGGAACAGTACTGCCAGAAACGTTATTCTGTTACGCGGGGCAACTGCCCCGGCAACCGCTCGTCTGGCGAGCAGATAGAATCCTGCGATATACAGGATAATTGCGAAAAAGATGGTCATAATTTTCCCTCTTTTGGGCTGTGGTCTTCCAGCACGGTTTTTCCGAACTCTCAGTGTTTCGATCTTTTGCTCGAAAAAACCAGTCCTCTGCGCCCGGATGTTTTTCCATGTTTGGAAGGCGCAGCCGGCTTCAGCACACGGCTGCGTTTTTTATCAGACTTCAGTTCGGATTCCTGCTCGATCCAGGGAAGCGGACTGCTCTTCAATTTTGCTTCGGATTCCGAATGTGCAATTTTCGGCTTATCCTCTGGCACCTGTGTTGACGGTGCCTCTGGTACAGGCTGGGGGGCCGGAAACGATTCCAAAGACGGATGTGTGTCCGGAACAGAGCGTGACTTCCGGAGGGCATCGCTGTCTGCTGCAGTTTTTGGCTCTGACTGTTTCCAGCTTCCGTCTTTCCCCATGCGGAGCAACTCCCACATTATTTCATCATCGCTCCGAGTATTCTGACTGCGCTGCAAATCATCTGTCAATTCGTCCATCACGCTTCGGCCATCGTTTGCTGGCTTCCATGTCGAATCGGCTCCGGGCTCTGCCGGGCGGAGCAAGTCTTCAGGCAACGGAGAGCCTGAGTTCTCCGTGTTTTTTTCTTCCTTTCGAATAGGGGCCTTTATATGTTCTGAACGGAACTGAAACGTTTCCAGCGATTGCACTTCGTTGACCACACACCCCAGCACGCGCACACCAGACTTGTCTAACTTTTCAATAGCATCCTGTATGGCGGGGAGCGGGGTTGCATCGTAGCGCACAACAAACAGCACATTATTTGCCAGTTTGTTTAAGCGCAGCACGTCCGAGGAACGTCCTACCGAAGAAGCATCAATTACGACGTATTCGTAGGGCTCCATAATGCTTTCCAAAAAGTCGAACAAGGTGCCATCCAGCGGTACCGCATTGCGTTCAAGCACCATTGGCAAAAGATCCAGATAGCCGGTCAGTGAAATAACAGCATCCTGTTCGGCAGATTCGCCTTTGTATAGTGCATTCAGCGTCCGGCTGTATTCTACATTTTGCAAAAACATTCCGCTCAGACTGGGGGAACGGGTGTTCAGATCTAGCAGTAGGGTGCGCTTTTCCATATCGGATAGCTGCAAGGCTAAATTGGCGGCCACCGTGCTCTTACCTTCGCCATCCTCTGCCGAAGTTACGTAGAAGCGGTGCTGCTTTTCCTTGGTACCGAACCGATTGATCAGAATATACGCAGCGGAAGCAAAGTTCTGTACAGCATCGGCATCCACACTGTGCTTTTCGCTTAAAAGCTGAATATCCTTTTGGAAGTAGCTGCTATCCCTTGGGATACTCCCCAAGGTTTCAAGTCCCAAAACATCTTCCACGTCTTTCAAATTCAGCAGCGTGGGCCGCATGAGCAGCTCCAGCACAGCCATGCCTACACCGGCTACCAGACCCAGCAGACAGAAAATCACCCACAGGCTGACATATCCGCCGCCGCCCATCATATACTTTGCTTCTGGAGCATCGATTACGGCCACAGATCCTACCATCAGCGTTTGCGGCAGAATCTCCTTGCTGGCATCCAGCAATGCGTTCATCAGTCGAATGCCGGCATCTGCGTTGTTCCAACTTAAAGTAAGTAACAATACCTGCGTTTCATTGTATCGACTCACTTCTAGGTTCTGAGAAACATCCTTTGTTGTGACTGATACAAGGCCAGCATTATCAATGGCAGTCTGCAGGGCGCGATTGCTCTTTATTACAAAGGTTGCCGCATCAACCATATCCTGTGCCAGATAAAAATCACTGGAACTCAGATAATCGGAATTGTTGATAAAGTTGCCGGTAGATGATTGGGATGTGATGGCAATGGAACAATCGATCTCGTAACTGGTATAGTTGCCCTGCAGATAGGATATGCCGCTGAGTACAAACCCGCAGAAAAATCCAAGCAGTCCCAACGCCAAAATCATTTTCCAGCGCTTGAAGGCTGCGTACAGTAGATCACTCACGCGAAGCTGTACATTGTGCATTGTTTCTCACCGCCTTTACGATTTTTCTTCGTTCTGGTCGTGGGGTTCTTTCTGGGCTGCAGCAGATCTCTGGGCTTTGCGGTGACGTGCAAAAACACCCCACAGGAACACCAGCAGCCGGATCGCACCAGCTGCGAGCGCAGCCAGAATGGCCAAAGCCACAGCGCTGTACCGTGTAAATACGGATACATTCCAGTTCTGCTGTCTTGCCGTATCTTGTACGGTGAAAGGATATTTCCGGGCATTTTCGGTGTCTGTTTTGCCACGCACCACATAATAGTCGCCCTCGGTCAGATCGGTGAACAACTGGCCGGAGCCGTTGGTTGTCCAACTTCTGAGTAGCTGATCCTGCTCGTTGTACAGTGAGAGCTGCTCGCCCGCCGTATCGCTGCGCAGCACCATATCCACTGTGCGGATAGATACCCGGAGAATCCGGTTTGTAATGTTCAACGTTGTACTGCTTACACCGTCGATACGGCCATCTGCAGCTACGGTTACCGTGTAATCTGTGTCATCCGGACGGTAGTTCTCCGGTGCCTGCTGTTCGTGAACATGATAGGTTGTGCTCTTATCCAGATCGGTCAGATATATCATGCCCGACGCATCAGTCGTCACGGTCTGCGCGATGCCGGTATGCTCGTTGGTTACCGTAAATACCACGCCTTCCAGTGCAGAGGAAGTAAGCTCATCCGTGACATTCAAAATGATCTTGGTCTTTTCGGTGTCGATCTCATGCAGTTCTGGATCTTCACCGTTCTTCTTTTCTACTTCCACATCCAGATCCTGCTGCATGGTCGTGTAGTAGTTCGGGGATGACTGCTGCTGCACAGTGTATTTGCCAAGATACAATTCCTTGCTTTCGCCGTAGCCGTTTTCATCACAGGTGATGGTGTCTACCTGCTGCCCCTGGGTATAACGTGCCGTGCCGTCCTTAGTTATAATATCTTCGGCAGCAATCACCCGGAACGTACCGCCGCCTACAGGCTGCTGCGTTTCGGCATCATTCATCTGCAAACGGATGATGTTTTTGCAGGGAGCCACCCGAATCTGCACTACGTATGGGTCCGGCCAATCGTACATGCGTTCCACATCATAGTAGGTGTCATCTGCCGCATCGTATCCTTCCGGCTCGCTGAGCTCATGGAAGTAGTAGCTGCCTTGCCAAATCTTTTCCGGCAGGTAGAATGTACCTTCTTCCGTGGTTTCATATTCCCGGTAGTTGATTTTTTCCGGGTAGTAAGTATTCAGGGTCTGCAGGCTGCCGTTCATCAAATGGGTCGTATCCGTACGGTACAGCTCAAAGCGCACACCTGCTTCCGGGATGCGCCGCTCGGTTTCGTCATCGATCAGCTCTACAAACACAGCGGTCTTAATGCCGTCCTCACCATAGCCGCCGCCACCGCCAGTCTGGATGATCTGCTGATCGTATTGTCCGTCGCCATCGCCGGTGCCATCGCCATCGCCATCGCCGGTGCCGCCGTCATAGTACCAGCCGCCGGGGTCGCTGTTATTCCAGCCGCTGGATGCAGCCTCTTCACTGGAAGATGACGGCTCTTCATAGCCGGTGTAATCGCTCAGAAGGTAAAGGCCCAGCAACGCAATGACCAGAACCAGCACAAACACAAGAGCGCTCATCATATCAGTTGCTGGTTGCCAGAAATTGTATTCTGCATCCGGATCCTGTCTGCGTTTTCTCGCTTTCATCCAGAGTGCCCCACTTTCAGAATCTTGGCAAATTCATCTACAGACAACGGACGTGAGAAAATGTATCCCTGTCCTTCGGCGCAGCCAGCTTTACGCAGCACATTCAACTGCTCTGTACTTTCAATGCCTTCGGCCATCAGGTTCAGCCGGAGTGTACGCGCCTGTGCGAAAATACCGGGCAGCGCATTGATCCGATCTTGCAGCGCAGCACTGCGCAGATCCAGTTTGAGTTGGTCTGTGCCGATGCCGCCTAGCGCACTCAATTCCACAAAGTTGCCGTCAAAGCCATCCAATATCACCCGGAAGCCCATCTGTTGCAATTGTGCTTCCGTTTCACTCAACGCACCATGAGTCTCCAGATATGCAGACTTTGCAATATCAATATCCAGATACTTCGGCGGTATTCTGTACTTTTTTAGCATGTCAGAGAAAAACTCCGCCACGTTGATGGCCAAAACATCCGTCTTTGTTACATTGACTGCGATCGGTATCGGGCGGATTCCCTCATCGATCCACACGCGAATGGTTTTACACACTTCCTCCCAAATGTACTGATCCAATTTGGTGATATAACCATTGCTCTCTAGGACCGGGATGAACACTGAAGGCGAAATTACGCCCAGCACCGGGTGGTTCCAGCGCACCAGTACTTCCCGCTAGGGGGTCAGTTCTTTGTGCACAAAAATCGATTTTTCAAACCTTTTACAGTTCACATCGCAGAACAGGTGATGCAGCTGCAGGCGGTCAGTTTCCGCACAGACTGTGTACCGCTTGTTACATCCTCCGCCAATAAAAAGCATCAGCTCAGGCTGGTGCTTTTTTGTATCCAACCGGATTTCTCCATCCTTCAAAAAATATGTATCAATAATTTTTGCTCAGAGTCTTCTCAAGCGTATAGACAACATGAATTGTCGCTTCACTGCGCGTACACGTTCTCCCTTAACACCACTTCCTCCGGTTCGGCACAGTCTGCTGTTTCCGGTGGCTGGAACGTAAACGATACGCAAAAGACCGTCTCCGCGTTTGAAAACGGAGACGGTCTTTTTGTCGGGAAACAGTTCCTTTGCGGCTCACTTCAGCTTGCTCAGGTAGCGGTAGATGGTGGCTTCCGAGGAGCCCAGCTGGGCGGCCACCTCGCTGACGGCACCCTTCATATAAAAGATGCCTGCGTGATGCAAAGACTCCACGATGCGGATTTTTTCTTCCATGGTCAGCCGGTCGGGCGGCAGCCCGGCGCTGCCGGTCACCTCGGCAATGGCATTCTGCACGGCGTCGGGCAGGGAACTGACAAAGTTCTCCACCCCGATGCCGGTGGAGGAAGGCTCGGTGTGCGCCCCGCAGAGGGCAAGCAGCTCCTGCGCGATGCGGCTGTACTTGCCGGCATCAAAGTTGATGCAGAGCATGCCGATGAGCTGGCCGTTATCCTTGATGAACATGGTGGAGGAGCGCAGACGCCCCTTGGCCTGTGAAGCACCCTGATAGCCCGCCAGATAATCCTGTTTTTCATACATCCGCTCCTGAATGAAGCGCAGCGCCATGTTGGAAAGGGGCGCACCCTCGGTGCGTCCGCTGATGTGGTTGTTGACGATGGCAACAATGGTACCGTCCTCACTGGTAAGGTCGTGCAGAACTACCTCGTAGTCTGGGCCCAGCGCTTCGCCCAAAAAAGATACCACTACGCGATAAGGCTCAAGTCTTGCATCCATCCCGTTCACCTCTTTTGTACTGCTGGAGCGCGTGAGAAAAAATTCTCACGCATGTTCTATTGCTATCATAGCAGAAATGACAGTTTTTTACAATAAGAAGGTGCGTTGTATCCATTGTTTCGTCAAATTGATGACATTTATCGGGGGTTTTTGTCATGCACGACAATTTATTCTTACGATAAGAAAATATTATTGACAAAATATTCTCACTGCGTTAGGATAGTGTCAGCAAGGGAAGGACAGCACTTCCCGACAAATGGAAAAGGAGAAAAATCGGATGAAACAGGTGATCGTTACCCCCAATGCTCCCGCTGCCATCGGCCCCTATTCGCAGGGCATCGCTGCGGGGCAGACCGTCTATGTATCCGGGCAGCTGCCTATCGATCCAGCCACCGGCCTGATCCCGGAAGGCATCGCCGCCCAGACTGCACAGTCCCTCAAGAACATCCAGGCCATTCTGGCACAGCAGGAGATGACGCTGGCCAATGTGGTCAAGACCACGGTGTTTCTGGCGGACATCAACGATTTTGCAGAGATGAACAAGGTGTACGGCGAGTACTTTGCGCAGCCTTACCCCGCGCGCAGCGCGGTGCAGGTGGGCAAGCTGCCCAAGGACGCTCCGCTGGAGATCGAGTGCATTGCTGTAAAGTAAGTTCCCCCGCACGGGAAGAAAAGAAACGGTGAACCAAATGGATAAACAGATGTTCGTTCGCATCCTGAACAGTGAGATGGAGCTGGCCACCGGCTGTACGGAGCCCGGCGCAGTCGCTCTCACCGCCGCAGAGGCGGGCGCAGCACTCCGCAAGGCGGGCGGCACACGGGTAGAAGCCGTGACCGTCCGCGCCAGCATCAACATTATCAAAAACGCCATGTCGGCAGGCATTCCGGGCACCTCGTATCAGGGCATGGATTACGCCGCCGCCATTGGTGCCGTAGGCGGTGACCCCGTCCACCTGCTGGAGGTCATGAACTATGTGCCCCGGGAGCAGATGGAAGAAGCCGCAGCCCTTGTCAAGGCAGGCAAGGTCAAGGTAGAGGTGGCACAGGTGCCGCAGAAGCTCTACGTTGAGGTGGTTGTTACTGCCGACGGCCACACCGGCCGCGCGGTGGTGCGGGATCTGCACACCAATGTGGTGCTGGTGGAGCAGGACGGTGTAGCTACGCTGGACAAGCAGCACACCGACCCCGCCGCAGCAGGGGACAGTGATATGGTGACCCCGGAGCAGATCGCAGAATTTCTGACCGTCCGCTCCATCTGGGATTACTGCACTGAGGAGCTGGACCCCCTGCACGACCCCATCGACATCATCCGCAGCGCCGTACAGGTGAACACGACCATCAGCAACGAGGGTCTTTCCAAGGAATACGGCCTTGCCATTGGCCGCAATCTGGAGCTGAACTGCCGCAAGGGTCTGATGACCCGCGACCTGACCACCAACGCCATGGTCATCGCTTCTGCCGGTGCGGATGCCCGCATGGCAGGCGCGCCGGTCTCTGTTGTGGCAAACTCCGGCAGCGGCAATCAGGGCATCACGGCTACTATGCCTGTGGTGGCAACTGCCCGCTGGCTGGACATCGACGAGGAGAAGATGCTCCGCGCCGTGACCCTTTCCAACCTGATCGCGATCCGCATCAAGGCCAAGTTTGGCCGCCTGAGCAACCTTTGCGGTGCAACCGTAGCCGCCACCGGCGCAGCCTGCGGCATTGCCTATCTGCTGGGCGGTGGCTACCACGAGGTATGCTGCACCATCCAGAACATGGTGGGCAACGTCACCGGCATGGTATGCGATGGCGCAAAGGCCGACTGTGCACTGAAGATTTCTACCTGCGTCAACGCCGCCTGTCAGGCAGCTGCCATGGGCGTGCGCGGCGTGCGGGTGCAGAGCACCGATGGCATCGTGGAGCACAATGTGGAATATACGCTGGACAACTTTGCCACCCTGAGCACCCACGGCACCAGCGACAGCGTGATCCTTGATCTGATGCTGAACAAACACCTCCCGGAGACGGAATAAGTCTCCCCACCCGGTCCCCTTTCCGGGGCAAAAAGAAAGAGGTACTAAAGTCATGAAAAAGCTATTCAATAGTCTGCCCTTCCGGCTTTTGCTGGGCATTTTTGTTGGTATCATCCTTGGACAGCTGTTCAACGAGAGCACCATGGGCGTTGTGGTGACCCTGCAGTACATCATGGGTCAGCTCATTACCTTCTGTGTGCCGCTGATCATCATCGGCTTCATTGCCCCGTCCATTACAAAGCTTGGCAAAAACGCCTCCCGCCTGCTGGCAGTGGCCATCGTCATCGCCTATGTGTCCTCTGTCTGCGCAGCCTTCATGAGCATGGGCGCAGGCTACGGCCTGATCCCCCACCTGTCCATCGACAACAATGTTGCCGGTCTGCGCGAGCTGCCGGGCGTCGTCTTTGAGCTGAACATTCCCCAGATCATGAGCGTCATGAGCGCTCTGGTGCTGAGCGTTCTGGTGGGTCTGGCTGCCACCTGGACCAACAGCAAGCTGACCTGCGACTTTTTGGCCGAGTTCCAGAACATCGTGCTGGACATCGTGAGCAAGGTCATCATCCCCGTTCTGCCCTTCTACATTGCCGCCACCTTCTGCGGCCTGAGCTACGAGGGCACCATCACCCATCAGCTGCCCGCCTTCCTGCAGATCATCGTCATCGTTATGGCCGGTCACTACATCTGGCTGGCTGTGCTGTACCTGCTGGCCGGTGCGTATTCCGGCAAGAACCCTTGGGAAGTGCTGCGTCACTACGGCCCCGCTTACCTGACCGCTGTCGGTACCATGTCCAGTGCTGCTACGCTGGGTGTGGCGCTGGAGTGCGCCCGCAAGAGCAAGGTCCTGCGTAAGGACATGGTCAGCTTTGGCATCCCCCTGTTTGCAAATATCCACCTGTGCGGCTCTGTGCTGACTGAGGTGTTCTTCTGCATGACCGTTTCCAAGATCCTGTACGGCAAGCTGCCCAGCGTTGGCACCATGATCCTGTTCTGCCTGCTGCTCGGCATCTTCGCGATCGGCGCACCCGGCGTGCCCGGCGGCACTGTCATGGCTTCTCTGGGTCTGATCACCGGTGTTCTGATGTTCGACAACGCCGGTACTGCTCTGATGCTGGCCATCTTCGCCCTGCAGGACAGCTTCGGCACCGCTTGCAACGTGACCGGTGACGGCGCGCTGACCCTGATGCTGACCGGCTACGCCGAGAAGCACGGCATCGCTGATACCGGCGACCTCGAAAGCCCGATCCTGTGATAAAAACCTGAGCACTCCTCCTTAATTACAAGAGACTGTGAACAGACAGTCCCAAAATCTCCGAAAAGCCCCGGCGACCGCATGGCCGCCGGGGCTTTTTGTGCTGCAACCCGGTTTGATATCCGGCGTAATGGGATGAAATTTTTGAAACGCCTTTAAAACCATAAAGTAAAATGCTATACTAGAAGGACATTGGGTGCGCTGAAAATGCGCAGCCTGAAAGGAGCTTTTATGACGCAGCTTTTGATTCGTCTGTTTATACGCCGTCCCAATTCTCCGCAGGATTCCCGCGTCCGCGCCGCCTACGGCAATCTGGCCAGTGTGGTGGGCATGGTGTGCAATATCCTGCTCTGTCTGGGCAAGTTTGTGGTGGGCACCCTGTTCGGCTCTATCGCCATCACTGCCGATGCACTGAACAACCTTTCAGATGCTTCCTCCAATATCGTCAGTCTGGTGGGCTTCAAGCTGGCCGCCAAGGCACCGGATGCCGAGCATCCCTACGGTCATGCCCGCTTTGAGTATCTGGCGGGGCTGGTGGTCAGCGTGACCATTCTGGGCATCGGTTTTTCCCTGCTGAAGGAGTCGGTGGTCAAGGTGCTGCACCCCACCCCGGTGCAGTTCGGCTGGCTGACCGTGGCGGTGCTGGTGGTGTCCATTCTGGTCAAGCTGTGGATGAGCGGCTTCAACCGCACCATTGGCCGTATCATTTCCTCCGAGACCCTCATCGCCACTGCCGCCGACAGCCGCAACGATGTGCTGAGCACCGCCGCCGTGCTGGTGGCTGCCATCCTCTGCCGGGTGACCGGCTGGGACGTGCTGGACGGTCTGATGGGCGTGGGCGTGGCGGTGTTCATCCTGATCTCCGGCTGGGGACTGGTGATGGATACCCTGAGCCCGCTGCTGGGCGAAAGCCCCAGCGAGGATCTTGTGGAGCATATCGAACAGACCGTGATGGGTTATCCCGGCGTGCTGGGCGTACATGACCTGATGGTGCACGACTACGGCCCCGGCCATCAGTTTGCGTCCATCCATGTGGAGCTGCCCGCCGAGCAGGACCCGCTGGAAGCGCACGACCTGATCGACAACATCGAGCGGGACTTTATGAAGCACGACCATCTGATGGTGACCATCCACTATGACCCCATCGTCACCTCGGACGCCGCCGTGGGGGTGCTGCGCAGCCGTCTGACCGAAAAGCTGCGCCAGCTGGACCCGGCGCTCTCACTGCACGACCTGCGCATCGTGCCGGGCAAGACCCACACCAATGTGCTTTTCGATCTGGTGCTCCCCGCGGGCTATGCCGGGGACAAGGTGGAACTGCTGACCCAGATGGAGCAGTTTATCAAAGAGCAGGACCCCACCTATAACTGCATCATCAAGCTGGAACAGAGCTATACGGCTGCGGCTCATAAATGAGGGGGAGCCGTCCCGCACAGGCTTTGCGATATAAGGCAATACCGCATAATTCTAAGTGCCGATACGGCGAGTGAGGTGCGGCAGATGCTAAGCCAAAAGCACAGATAATACTTTATGTATTATCGAGCATTTTGGCAACGCAGATGCCGTGCCGCGGCCGCCGGAGTGGTGCTTAAGCCGTAAGGCGGGAATTGTGCGGTGTTGCCATAAGGAAAGCAGAGGGAAAGTAGTATGCTGAACGAGACCTACCGCGCCATGCTGAACAACAAAAGCGTCATCCGCGAGACCTTCATGTATGGCAGACAGCGCGCTGCCCAGATCGGCAGCGAGAATGTGTTCGATTATTCACTGGGCAACCCCAGCGTGCCCTGCCCGCCGGAGTTCACCGAAGCCATGCAGACCCTGCTGGCACAGGAGGAGCCGGTAAGCCTGCACGGCTATTGCCCCAGTCAGGGCGACCCGGGCTTCCGCACCGCTGTGGCGGCGCATCTGACCGAGACCTTCGGTCTGCCCTACGCGCAAAAGCACATCTTCCCCACCACCGGCGCGGCGGGTGCTATCGCCCATGCCATCCGGGCGGTGACCCAGCCCGGGGACGAGGTGCTGACCTTTGCGCCTTACTTCCCGGAGTACGGCCCCTATGTGGCGGGCACCGGCGCGGTGCTGCGGGTGGTGCCGCCGCAGGCACCCACTTTCCAGCCCAATCTGGATGCCTTTGCGCAGATGCTGACCGAAAAGGTCACCTGCGTGCTCATCAACACCCCTAACAACCCCACCGGCGTGGTCTACTCTGCCGACACCCTGACCCGCATGGCGGCGATTCTGACCGAAAAAAGCGCCCGGTACGGACACAATATCTTTCTGGTCAGTGACGAGCCCTACCGGGACATCGTTTTCGACGGCAAGACCGTGCCTTATCCGGCAGCGTTCTACCCCCACACTCTGACCTGCTTCTCCTACTCCAAGAGCCTGAGCCTGCCCGGCGAGCGTCTGGGCTATGTGGCGGTGCGCCCGGGGTGCGAGGGCGAGGATATCCTTGTGGACATGATGAGCCAGATCTCCCGCTTTACCGGCCACAACTGCCCGCCCAGCATCATCCAGCGGGCGGTCAGCCGCTGCCAGAAGGTGACCAGCGACCTTTCAGTCTACCAGACCAACATGGAACTGCTGTACGAAAAACTCACCGCGCTGGGCTTTGAAGTGGAGCGCCCGGGCGGCACCTTTTACATCTTCCCCAAGGCACTGGAAGAGGACGCCAACGCCTTCTGCCGGAAAGCCCGGGAATTCGACCTGCTGCTGGTGCCCAGCGACAGCTTTGGGGTAAAGGGCTATGTGCGCCTTGCCTACTGCATCGACACCGAAAAGGTAAAGCGCAGCCTGCCCGCCTTTGAAAAGCTGGCAGACGCCTACCGCAAATAACCGGAACGCCCCGACCCGGGGCATAAAATACAAAAACAATAGAGGAAAGGGAACCCTGCTATGGAAAAGATCAAGATGAAGACCCCGCTGGTGGAGATGGACGGCGACGAGATGACCCGCATCCTGTGGAAGATGATCAAGGACGAGCTGATCCTCCCCTTTGTGGATCTCAAGACCGAGTACTACGATCTGGGTCTGCCCAACCGCGATGCCACTGCAGATCAGGTGACCATGGATGCCGCCCTCGCCAACAAGAAGTATGGCGTGTCGGTCAAGTGCGCCACCATCACCCCCAACGCTCAGCGCGTGGAGGAGTACAAGCTGCACGAGATGTGGAAGAGCCCCAACGGCACCATCCGCGCTGTGCTGGACGGCACCGTGTTCCGCGCACCCATTATGATCGACAGCATCCAGCCGGTGGTCAAGAACTGGAAAAAGCCTATCACCATCGCCCGCCATGCCTACGGCGATGTGTATAAGTGCACTGAGTTCCGCATTCCCGGTGCAGGCAAGGCAGAGCTGGTGTTCACCGGCGCAGACGGCAGCCAGCAGCGCGCCACCGTCTTTGACTTTGAGGGTGCCGGTGTGCTGCAGGGCCAGTACAACAAGGACGATTCCATCCGCAGCTTTGCCCGCAGCTGCTTCAACTACGCACTGGATGTGAAGCAGGATCTGTGGTTCGGCGCAAAGGATACCATCTCCAAGAAGTACGACCACACCTTCAAGGACATCTTCCAAGAGACCTATGATGCCGAGTACAAGGAAAAGTTTGAAGCTGCCGGCATCACCTATTTCTACAGTCTGATCGATGATATCGTGGCGCGTGTCATCCGCAGCGAGGGCGGCTTTGTCTGGGCCTGCAAGAACTACGACGGCGATGTGATGAGCGATATGGTCTCCACCGCCTTTGGCTCGCTGGCCATGATGACCAGTGTGCTGGTCAGCCCGGACGGCAAGTACGAGTACGAGGCCGCCCACGGTACCGTTACCCGCCATTATTATAAGTATCTGAAGGGCGAAAAGACCTCCACCAACCCCATGGCTACCATCTTTGCATGGTCCGGCGCCTTCAAGAAGCGCGGCGAGCTGGATAACCTGCCGGAGTTGGTGCACTTTGGCGAGGCGCTGGAAGCCGCAAGTCTGCAGACCCTGAACGAGGGCATCATGACTAAGGATCTGTGCGGTCTGGCAGAGGGCATCACCCCCACCGCCGTGGACAGCGAGGGCTTTATCAAGGCCATCCGTGAGCGTCTGGAAGCTAAGCTGGCATAAAACGATTTTCAATATAACATAAAAACCGGAACGATCCACCCGAAAAAGGGAGGATCGTTCCGGTTTATGTTTTAGGCGGAATGTGCGACAAACTGGAATTTACTTTAACAAATATTTTTCAAACGCTTTATGATTATCAAAGTGGACTTCCCTAAAAAACAGAACTAACCAAATAATATAGGTTGGTATAGCCATATATGGGGTTAAAAAGCAGGATAATAATGCGCCTGCCAACATTATAGCAGCCCATATAAAGCACTGATTTCTTATATCACGAGAGATATGAGCTTTATCATACAATGCCTGTTCTTTTTTAGAAAACGAATTAAATCCTGAAACAAATTTTGCTGCTTTTTCCTTAAAAATCGCAAACAAAACACCTATAATTACAGATGGTATAGCCCAAATTATACATGACCAAAATCCTATATTCATAATACATCCCTCCTCTTAAAATTCCAGTTTTCAGCCTTCTTTATAACCTATAACAGCTATAATGACATTCTCCTTCTTCAAACAAGCTACATTCTTCTCTTCAGCCAGTAATTCCTTGACACAATTTGATACATTAGCATTTGCATCATTTGGAATCCCGTAACTAACACTGTACGTACCATTTGGAATGCCTTTCATATCATCCATAAATATTTTCTCAATTTCTTCTATGCTAATTTCTTTCGCAGGAAGCCACGAAAACAAATCTAATATCCTCATACCATCTCTCCATAGAATTCCGATTTATTGGTTACAAATGCAGTGCATCCAGCACTTCATTTACGATGTCAAGCGAAACCTGTCCCGGCGCACTGGCCTGCCCGGGGTTTGCAAAGGTCATGGCAGAGCCAAAGGCCTCCCCAGCCAGACGGCTCACCGCGCCCAGCGCCCCCATGCTCATGGTAATGACCGGCGTTTCCGGGTGAAGGTCTGCCATCTCAGCGGTGGCGGCCAGCAGTTCCAGTACATCGGTGCGGCACTGGGGCATCACGGCCAGCTTGGGCAGGTCGGCTCCGGCCTGCTGCATCTGCACCATGCGGGAGACGAGCTCTGCCCGGGGCGGGGTCTTGGCAAAATCGTGGCTGGAACACACTACCGCTACCCCGGCGGAATGCGCCTGTTCCACCAGTGCGGGCAGGTCTGCCCCGGCGGTGAAGAACTCGATATCCAGCAGGTCGGCGCAGTCAGTGTCGAGGATCAGGCGCAGAAAGGCAAGGTATTCGGGATGGGAGAGCGCCTGCTCACCGCCCTCTGCCTTGGTGCGGAAGGTGACCAGCAGAAGCTTGTCCCGCAGGGCGACCCGCAGCTTCTGTACGCAGCGGGCAATGGCAGCGGGGGACTGAAAGCCTTCGAACCAGTCTGCCCGCCATTCCACACAATCGGCCGACAATGTTGAAAACTGTGCGGCCTTTTCCAGAATAGCAGCTTCGGTGCGCTCCACGATGGGCAGAATGACCTTGGGGCGGCCCTCCCCGATGCGGCAGCCGCGGATGTTGACACAGGACATGGCGTTTCTCCTTTATATAATAAGGATAGCTACATAATACAGGATACTGGGATGACACCATAATACGTTCTGCCCGCCGCCTTGTCAAGAAAAGGCGGTTATTATAATATGAGAAAAACAGGGGGATATTTGTCCCGCAAAGAAATTGGAAAAAAGATGTCAAAAAGTGTTGACAAGCGCCCCGGTGTGTGGTATTATACTTGAGCGCCAAGCGCTGAGACAAAAGAATGACTTCTGAAGCCTCAGCAGGAAGCCCTTGAAAAGAACCAATGAACGTTCAAATGTTCCGGTTAGCACCGAGAAACTGCTGAGCGATTTAAGTTCGTAAAACTTCAAAAGCTTCTCAAAAAAAGTGCTTGACAAAAAACCGCTTCTGTGGTAAAATAATCAAGTCGTCAGCCGCTAAGGCTAAGGCGCACAGGACCTTGAAAATTGAACAATATCGAAAGAACTTGTAACGGAACCTATATTCGTGTTGGAA
>NZ_JBBMEO010000024.1:0-34611 GCF_040096515.1 Faecalibacterium tardum
TCTGCCACCTTGGTGTTCGTGTAGCCTTTTTCCAGAAAAAGCCGGACACAGGCGGTCAGTATCCGCCGTTTTGCTTCCTTGCTGTCGTATCTGCGCGCCATTGGAAATCATCCTTTTCTATAATTGGTTTCTGACCCAATTATATATTGATTTTAAAATCGCGTCAAGTAAACTTTTAGGGGCGTATTTTGGGCAGTTTGACGAGGGAGCGCTTTCTGCGGGTGCGCATCCGGGCAAAACAAAGCGCAATGGACATTGCTGTTATCCGCTGCCGCAGCCAGACAGTTCGCGGCAGCAAAAAAGAGGCCACCGAGCGGGGTGACCTCTTTTCAGCGTATTTTCAGCGCAAAGCCCGCAGCAGCCCGTAGACAACCAGCAGACACAAGGGGATGCCGACGCACCATGTCGATGACCAGAATTCAGAATCAAATCCGCATAGCCCAGCGGGTCATTATAGGCGAGATAGTCTAACTCCGACCTCTGCGCCATGGTCACGTCCAGTGCATCCTCGACCCCGGTGCCGTGGAGGACGAGTACGGCAACACCCCTGCACAACGGGCAGAGCTGGACTGGCTGCTGTATAATAAGCCCTTGGAGTATGCACAGATGGTACTGAGAGGGGAGATAGAGCGTTATCTGTCACTTGGCTGTGACCACGGCAGACTGGAAGATTAAGCCCCTATAAAGAACACGATGCCCACCGACCTATGGTTTTCGCCATAAGCTGGTGGGCATCTGTTGTTCTGGCTTATAATTCACTGATGGTTGCAGTAATGGGCTGCATGAGGATTCGCCTGACCGGGTTATATACTGCCAGCACCACAGCCGCCAGCACGACTACGACAATCACGGCAAGACAGCCCCACGGCATCTGCCACGCTGCACCGAAATAATGGGTGATGAGCAGGATATACAGCTTCCGATTCAGCACAAGACCCAGCGCAATGCCCACCACAAGACCGGACACCGCATAGGTGCCAGCTTCGGCAGAGATCATGCGTTTCAGCTGTGCATCATCCATCCCGATGGCACGCAGGATGCCATACTGCTTCATTCGTGCCGACACGCTCATGGAAATGCTGTTGACGATGTTCAGAATGGTGATTCCTGCAATCACGATGAGAAACGCATAGACCACCAGATGGAACGCCCAGTAGGTGCTTTGTATCATCCGATTTCCTTCGATTCGGTTGGAAAAAACAACCTGCTTGTTTAACGTGTCGCTCAGCAGGGTGTGTATTTGTGCAATGGCTGCTTCTGCTGTGGTATCTTTTAGTTGAATATCGATCACCGCATAGCGGTTTTGCCCGGTCAGCTGATGGAAGGTTTCTTCGGTGCAGATAACAATCGGGGAATCGGTACTACTGAACGGGCTGTCGTTCAATACACCCACGACTGTGAGCTTTGCATCCTCCAGCTGAATGGTATCACCCACGGTCAGGGAGTTGCTTTTGTCGAATACCGTCAGCACAGGGTATGTGCCATCCTCCGGCTCCTGCGGAAGGGTTCCGCCAATCAGGTCTTTTTTCGCCCAGCCAAACTGTATCGTATCGTATGAAATCAGGTCGATGGACCCCTGTTTTCCCTGATATTCCGCCGGGAGCGGGCAATACATCCGCCCGAATGCGTGTTTGACTTCCGGCAGAGCTTCCAGCTGCTCCACCAGCACCGGGTCAAGGACATTTTGCCCGGATGTTTCAGCCACCGATAGGTCCGGTGTGTAGGGCTGCAACGGATTCAGCGCAAATCCAACCCATCGAAGCAAAACCGAAAAGCTCAAAAACAGGAGAATGCTTAACGCAAAGGAACCTGTCATCAGAAGCAAGTTCTTTTTGGACGAGGTTGCATGGCTCACGCCCAAAGAAAGCTCTGCACGACTTCCAAACAACCGGGCATGACACGGAGAATCCGCTGCATTTTCCACCGCATTTCCAGTTGCTGCTGTGATCGGAGAAGCTTTTGCCGCCCGCCGTGCCGGAGAAGATGCCGCGAACCAAACCGTGATAAGTCCCAGCGCGGAACCACAGATAATACCGACCGGGCTGATGCCAAGCACCGGTAAAGCGCTGAACTCCTCGCCGATAAATCCACGCAGAAAGGAACACAATCCCCATGTGGAAACGATTCCCAGCACACATCCTGCTGGAACAGCAGTTTTACACCAGAAAAGAGCTTCCAGCCGGACAAGCATCCGAACCTGATTTTTTCCTGCCCCAAGGCAACGCAACATTCCATAATAGCTGGTACGCTGCGCTACATTGCTGTTGATGCTGCCTGTGATCATAAAAATTCCGGCAAGGACGACCATGCCAGCCAACACAGCCGCTACCGCATATAAGCCTACAATATAATCGCTGTTGCTGCTTGCGTTCAACGCCATCAGGTAAGTATTTTCGGAGATTTTTTCTTCTGAAATTCCGTACTTGTTTTCGATGTTCACAATGGACTGCCGCAAATTGGTACGCGGCTTGAACTGGATGAAATACTGTGTTTCAAAGGATTCTTCTGCCTGTGCGGCAATCTGAGAAAATGTACTGCGGTTCATCACCAGCACAACAGCATCATACTGGTTCGCATCGGAGGTATCCTCATTGAAACCTGCGACAGTAAGCGAAATGGTCTGTCCATCCGGGAGCGTCAGCGGAATCGCTGTACCGACCGTAACATCCAGCCAATCCCGGATGTTTGCTGTCACGAGCACTTCGCCATCCGCCGGGGCAGTGCTGCACTGCATTCCCGGAAAGATTTGAAGGATCGCATCATCTGCTCCTACCAGTGCGGCACGTTTATCTCCGGCAAAGTAGTTTTCCGTAAGGGAAGCGTTGATGTCGCTATACGCCGAAAATGCAGCAACATCCTCCTGTGCGGCAAGCTCTGCGGCTGTTTCAGGGGAGATGTCCTTTACCATGATATGCCAGTTTCCGTTTTTGTTCAGCTGGTTTGAGGTTTCCATCCGAATCGCCATATCTGCCATACTGAACACCGCCGTGACCAGAAACACCGCAAGGACGATGCACAAAATCGTCATGCGGTTCTGCCGTCTGCGTACCTTGGCAGAAATCGGGATCAGGCTCAGATAGCTTTTCATTTCTGTGCTGCTCATTCCCGGCACCTCCCAAAATCGGTCAGGCAGCCGTCCGATACCTGCAACACCCGGTCTGCCGTCTGCGCAATGCTGCGGTTGTGGGTGATCATCAGGATGGTCTGCTCGTATTTCCGGGATGTTTCTTTTAGCAGGGCAATGACCTCGCTGGTGTTCTGGGTGTCCAGATTGCCGGTCGGCTCATCCGCCAAAATCAGGGAAGGGCGGGTCATCAGGGCGCGGCCAATGGCTACCCGTTGCTGCTGCCCACCGGAAAGCTGACTTGGCAGATGCTTCCGACGGTCTTTCAGATTCAGCACGGTCAGCAGTTCTTCCAGATATGCTCTGTCCGGCTTTTGGTAGTCCAGCAGCACCGGGAACAGGATGTTCTGTTCTACGGTCAGTTCCGGGATGAGGTTGAATGCCTGAAAGATAAAACCGATATTACGGCGGCGGAAGATCGTCAGCTCCCGGTCTTTCATGGCAAAAACATCCTTGCCATCAATCAGCACCTTGCCGGAAGTCGGCGTATCCAGTCCGCCAATCAGGTTGAGCAGGGTGCTTTTGCCGGAGCCGGATTCGCCAACGACCGCCACATATTCGCCTTTCGGCACTGAAAAGCTAACATCTTTCAGCGCATGGACAGCGGTTTCTCCGCTGCCGTAGGTCTTGCAGAGATGGTTGACTTCTAATAGTTCCATAGTGTATCCCTCACTTTGCAGGTTCCTTCGATTCAGACGGATCATCTCTGTCTGTGCAGAAAAGGATAACACGTCAACCTTACTGCAAGCCTACACTCAGCCTACAATTTTGTAGGAATCGGAAAATTCAGAGTAAAGGTCGTGCCCTTTCCCAGCTCGCTGTCTACTTCAATGGTGCCGTGATGGGCTTCCACAACGGCTTTTGCCAGCGGCAGACCCAGCCCGATGCCCTGTGTATCCTGTGAAAAGCGGCTGCGATAAAACCGTTTGAAGATATGGTACAAATCTTCCGGGTGGATGCCGCTGCCGTTGTCGCGCACTTTGATCTGAACCATGGACGGCAGTGCATTCCACTCTACCTGAATCGTATCTCCGCTCTTTGTGTGGTCAAGGGCATTCTTTACAAGATTGTCCACAGCTTCCTGCATCCAGTCACGGTCGCACCAAAGTGTAACCGCCTCTGAGCCGGACAGAACAAGCTTTTTCTGTTCCTGCTTGGCACGATAGTGATACTGCCGCGCGATATCCTGCACCATTTCAGCAACATTTTCGTTTTTCTTCTCCAAGACGACCGAACCGGCATCCAGCCGGGTGATTTTGAGCAGATTCTGCACCAACGTTTCGATGCGGTCCAGCTCCTGTTCGGACAGGTCTGCAAACTCTTTGACCTCCGACGGCGAAACAGCTTCGTCCTGAAGCAGACCGTTGTAGATATTCAACGCCGCCAGCGGTGTTTTGAGCTGGTGCGAAATATCTGCAATGGTATTTTTCAAAAAACGCTTCTCCCGTTGCTCGTTGTCTGCGTGTGCGCTCAGAACTGCCGCCAATGCATTAACGGAGTGAAACAGACGGTAAAATTCTCCCTCCCGGTCGCAGTCCAGTCGTGCATCCGGGTTGCCATCCAGACAGCTTTGGATTTGCTGGACTGCCTGTTCCAGAAGCGCGCTCTGCCTTTGGAAATAGCGAAAAAGCACGCCCCAGAGACAGCCGCCCAGCAGAAGAAAAACCAACAGTAATGCGAAAGAGAATGCGTGCGTCGTATGCCATACGATGCCCTGCGTGAGAGCCAATGCCACCGCCCAGACCGCCAGCACGGCTTGGAACAAATTTCGGATCTCCCGGTTTGCGAATACTTTCATACGGCACCTTTACCCATTCCACTTATAGCCCATGCCGCGGACAGTCAGCAGCATCTGCGGTTTGCCGGGATCGTCCTCAATCTTCATCCGCAGCCGCCGGATGTATACTGTTAAGGCACTGCTGTCAATGTAATCCCCATCGCAGTCCCACAGTGCATCCAGAATTTGTTCCTTGGATAGCACGGCATTCGGATGCTGCATAAAGAAGCAGAGCAGCTTATACTCTGCGCCGGTCAGTTCCAGCAATACTCCGTTTTTGTATGCCTGTCCCTGCAGCAGCCGGACGGTGATGCTGCCCGATTCCAGTACGGGTTCTCCTGCGCTGGACGCATTTGCACGGCGAAGCAGTGCATTGACCCGCGACAACAGGACACCCAGCTTGAACGGCTTGGTCAGGTAATCATCCCCGCCCAGTTCCAGTCCCATGATGATATTCATTTCCTCATCCGAAGCAGTCAGGAACAGAATCGGCACATTGGATGTGCGCCGCACCTTCTGGCAGAAATCGAAGCCAGAGCCATCCGGCAGGGAAACATCCAGCACCAGCAGGTCATATTTTCTGTCTGACCACAGCACCTCGGCTTCTGCCAGCGTCCGGGCTGTATCCAGTGCAAAGCCCTGTTTCTTGAATGCAAAGGTCAGCCCACTGATCAAGCTCAGATCATCTTCCAAAAGGAACAGTTTTCTCATGATTCCCTCTCTTTTCCGCGTTTTGTGTGTCCTACAGGTTCAAAAGCATTATAAGTTTTTTCTGCGAACATTACAATGTGCAAAACGGAAATTGTTTCTTGCCGTGTGTTAAATATAAGTCCTACTATCACCGCTTTACTGCAATAAAGTTTGCAAAACCATCTTGGCGCTCGCTGCAATCCATGATACCCTTTATCGCAAATCCCACCGAGCTTATCGGGGCAACGCCCCTCCATCTTGCTTGCGCAAGACCGCTCTGCCGCTTAAAAGCCCCACTGGGGCTTTCATTGCTACGCAAACGCGGTCTATGCGTTTTGAGCGCAGCGGTAGAGGGCAAGAACCGTCCCGTGGCCACAAATTTTCAATTCTTGAAAATGTTGTGCTCCACCGGGACTTCACTTCTCAAACTCTTGCGAGTTTTCCAAGTGATTTTGTTGGGGCGTGCCTGCCCCAAACCCTGCTACGAATCTGAAAAGAAAGCCGAGAAAATATTTCACGGCAACCAGTACACTTTAGCAAAGAAAAGTGGTGGGTCTCACGATGATACCCACCACTCCGGTAAGAAAACCTGCGACCGTATCGCAGAGGAAAACGGCGTCAGTCGTGCATCAGTTCTTCGCGCACGGCACTACACCAAGGGCGTTGACATTGCCGATACTGATATTCCAAGCCCGCGTAAAACTGCGATTTTGTTTAATCGGATGACATCATCCTCTGAAAACACC
Organism: Faecalibacterium tardum; assembly: GCF_040096515.1. Lineage (NCBI taxonomy): Bacteria > Bacillati > Bacillota > Clostridia > Eubacteriales > Oscillospiraceae > Faecalibacterium > Faecalibacterium tardum. Next base: position 6,338 of record NZ_JBBMEO010000024.1, read on the forward strand.
CTGTAACCATTTTCCATGATTTGAGGGCGAGTTAAGCCTTGTTCCTCATAATACTCAATCGCCTTTTTTGTAAGGCCACATCTCTTGCAGACTTCATTGATAAGCATATCATCGCCTCCACTGGTATGATAAGCCCACCCCCAAGGGGACAGTCAATAGTTTTTTCAAGAATTCGCCTGATCTGGCAAGGTACGTACGATATGGAATGCCATTTCCGCATTTTCTTTGTCCACAAATACCTCCGTGATATACTTCGGTTTTATCCCCAGCGTTCCGATCCTTGCTTGATCGAACGCATTACGCCGATTGACATCTTTCGTTTTACAATAGAACTTGATTCCCGCAGCCGCCAACGCATCCGTAATGCGATTGCATTGGTAAGGATCAGAAACTGTTGCGATTTGCGATTTAAAAAACTGCTCTAACATAAATACCCCTCCTACCGGTCGTCTGAAAAGGATATAATTTCAAATATCTTTATTGGAATAACGTAATTTAATCTCAATTTATTTCGTTCGTCCATAAATTTCCAAAAGTTTGTGTGTCTGTATATAAATCTTCTGAAAATTTGTAGCACAATCACAACATTTTCCATTCAGTTCAATCGCTATGATTGCCTCGTGCGCCGCCCATATCCAGCAGTCCTCCCGTGTGGCGCTGGGCAAGAAGTTTGAAAGCGGCTTCTATGCTAAGCCCGACACCCCCAGCCCGCAGGCTATACCCGCCGCAGGCGAACCCACCATCTCCATGACGGCTCTTTTGGAATTGCTCAAGGATGCCGACCCGGAAATGAAGGCAAAGCTCCGCCTGGCACTGCTCACCTGATGCAAAAAAGGGCACTGATTGCAATGCAATACAGCGCCCTACATCATCGGACATGGAAAACACCGACCGTGCAAAAACCGTGCACCCATGGCTTACAAAACAAAAAAGCCATGAAATCTTTCGATTTCACGGCATTTTCTGGTGCGATGGAAGGGACTCGAACCCCCGGCCTACTGATTCGTAGGAACCGAATAGCACATTTTGTCCATTTCATCATTTGACGGCAAATCGTCGTTTTAATCGAATTGTCGTTATTTTACCGTTGTTATTCTATTGCATTCTTTGCATTGCTTGCACGTCTTTGCACCTGTTATCCATCCTTGCGATGTGCAGAAAATGTGCAAAAGTGTGCAGAGCCAAAATCAGCCCGGCAAAACAGGCTGTTTCGCACAGCCCCAAAAGCTGGATTTCAACGGTATTTATCGTGCATAATCTTCCAGTTTTATCCAAACAACAATCTTACATGACATATCGGTTTTATGGCAGGGTTTAGGACATCCGAACAGACACCGTTTGATATAGAAATGAGGTTCACCATGAACAAACTGCTTTCCTGCCGCTTCAATATGGACACCAACCGGGTGGAACCTCGGTTCGAGGATGGCACCACCCTTGCCATCGACTGCATCGCTGTGGAGGATGAGTACGGCAACACCCCGGCACAGCAGGCAGAGCTGGACTGGCTGCTATACAATAAGCCCTTGGAGTATGCCCAGATGGTGCTGAGAGGGGAGATGGAGCACTACCTGTCGCTGGGGTGTGACCATGGCAGGCTGGAAGATTGACATTCCTGCCTGCTGGAGCAACAACGCAGGTGTTTCCTGCACAGCGGATGGAATCGTCTCATCTTACCCCCGCAAAGAGAAACAGAGCGTCCCCGATGGGGAACGCCCTATTTCTCTTGTGATATATGGATCTTTCAGGGTGCGTTCGCAGGGCGCACCCTGTTTTTGTTTTGAGCATTCACCGGCTTTTTGAGCTTCAGCCCTCTGCTTCCTGAATCAGGATCGTCAGCTGCTTCTGAACGCTGTCATCTGCTGTAACGGTCAGATGAATTTCGCCCGCAGCTTCTCCTGCGCGGATCACCGCCATACAGCAGCCGTCAAAGGTCTCGCTTTCCGGGGTGTCGTAACGCTCCTCGGAGCAGGGGTTTGCGCTGCCTACGGCTTCCAGAATGCCTGCACCCTCCAACTCCACCTTCAGGGTGTGTTTGGTGTGCAGATCTGCGGTGCCATTTGCATCCACGAATTGGATCATCACAAAGGCGGCATCCTCGCCGTTAGCTTGCAGGGTCTTACGGTCTGCTGTAAGGGTCAGCTGTGCATTCTGTGCGGTGCGCAACGTGAACTCACCGTCACACACACCGCCGGTATAGCCCACAGCCTTCAGCTCGCCGGGAGCGTAGGGCACGCTGTAGGTGGCGGTAAAATCCACCACGGTACGGCGGCCCAGAGAAGCACCGTTCAGGAACAGTTCCACTTCCTCCGAGGCGGAGTACACATCCACCGAAGCCGTCTGTCCCTCAAAACCGGGCCATGTCCAGCTGGCAAGGTTATCCTTGAACATCCAAGGCGTTTTGCTGGAGGTCTGACCGTTGTGTTCCATCCGCAACACTGCCAGATAAGGTGCCTTCCGCAGACCGTAAACGATCTCCCGCAGATAGCTGATGGGGCGGCGGTTGCCCAGCAGATCCAGATCTCCAATGTAGGCGGTGCGTTCCGGGTAGATGCTGCTGAAGTTGGCACCGCCATCGTAATGGAAGATGCCGCAGCCGGCCTCGCCCAGATAATCGTAGCCAGCCCATGTGAAGTCGCCGATCATGTGAGGATTCTCCTCCACGATGCGCCACAGCCGCACGATATCTGCCGGGTAAGTCTCGGTGCCCAGCACTGCCTTGTGGGGGTGCAGTTCATGCTCCAGCACATGGCGTCCGGTAAGGTAGTTCAGACCAATGACATCGCAGGAATCCTCGCAACCGGACAGCGCCTCGGTCAGCAGCGGATGGGTGGCAAAGTAGTCGCCCTTTTCCCCGGACATCAGGCTCATAAAGCTGTTCAGGGCATTGCTGCCGCCGCCATCGCCGCCGGAGGGACCGGGCTGCGCCGGGAATTTTCGCATCACATCCCCCATGATCTCCCGCAGGCGGTAACCTGCTGCCATAAGGCCGTTAAGGGCGTTGGTGGTGTAGCGGGTGGGGTCCAGCTCCCGGAAGGTGTTGCAGAGCCGCCGGTTGGTCTCTGCTCCGCTTTCCGAACCCGCCTCGGAGATCTCGTTGCCCACACAGTACAAAATGACACTGGGATGGTTGTAATCCTTGGCCACCATCTTTTGAATGGTGGGCTTCCAGTCCTGCTCAAAGTACAGAGCATAGTCGTAGGGGTTTTTCCGCACGTTCCATACGTCGCTCAGCTCGTCCATTACCAGCACACCGTACCGGTCGCAGGCATCCAGCAGCGCCCGCCCTGCCGGGTGATGGGAGGAGCGGATGGCGTTGAAGCCCGCTTCCTTCAGTTGACGGATGCGGCGCTCCTCGGCATCGGGCAGGGTGGCTGCACCCAGAATGCCGTTGTCGTGGTGGATGCAGGCACCCCGTAGCTTGACGGTCTGCCCGTTGATGCGTACCCCATGCGCTGCATCGATGCTCAGGGTACGGATGCCGAAGCCGGTCTCTTCCCGGTCCAGTTCTTCCTCGCCCTCCAGCACCTGCATGGTGCTGGTGTAGAGGTTGGGGTTCTCCGGGCTCCACAGAGCCGGGCTGTCCACGCAGTACCGGAAGAAGACGGTTCTGCTTTCGCCGGGTTGGAGCAGGAGGTTTTGCCGGTCGGTGAGCACTGCCGTGCCCTCCCGGCAGATGGTCTGCTGCAGGGTCACCCGTTCTGTAACAGTGCTGGCAGACTGCACCTGTGCCGTCACATCCAGCAGGGCAAAGCCCTCGTCCGCCTCCCGGGTGGTGATACGCACGGTATCCTGCGGCAGATAGACCTTGTTGCCCACCAGCAGCTGCACCGGGCGGTAGATGCCGCTGCCGGTATACCAGCGGCTGTTGGGTTCCAGACTGTTATCTGCAATGACCTTCAGCAGGTTGTCGGCACCATATTTCAGGTAGGGACCAGCCTCCACGGTAAACTCCGCATAGCCGTTCACGTTCCGGGTCAGCAGCCAGCCGTTCAGGTAGACCAGCGCCGTCTGGTACACGCCCTCAAATACGAGGGACACCGGCTTGCCTTGCCACGCCTGCGGTGCGGTGAAATGCTTCTGAAAAATGTACTCGCCGCCGGGGTAGAAGCCGGTCTGTGCACCGTTTTTCGTGTCCGGGGTGCGGGCTTCATGGATCATGGCATCGTAGGGCAGATGCACGGTTTTGGTCTGGGTATTTCCCAGAAAGGAATTCATCCGGGAATTGCCATCTCCCTTTTCTACCGTCCAATCTGCGTTGAAATTCTGTCGAATCATGCCTGTGCCTCTTTCTGGTGTTCAGCATCCCACTTCTTATTGGCCTTTTCCACATCCAGGAAAGCCAGCAGCACTGTAATAATGATGCCGATCACAAAGGGGAAAGTGATGTACAGGTTGAAGATCATCCGAATGGCGCTTTCGCTCTGGACCGTTGCGGTGCCCACAAAGCCGCCCAGCTTCAACAGCCAACCCACAGCCGCAGTACCGATGCCGCCGCCGACCTTCACGCCCAGAGAGGAGCAGCTGTACATCATACCGTCCATGTGGACGCCGGTGGTGCGTGTGGTGTAGCCGCTGGCCTCAGCGATCAGGGCATTCAGAGAACCGCTGAGGGTGCCTGCAAAGATGCCCTTGATGAACATGAACAGCAGGAACATGGAGATGTTCTTCTGCATGGCAAAGTAGATCATGGGAATGCCCAGCACGCTGCTGATGGCGTAGCCCCAGAAGTTGACCTTCTGCATACTGCCGGTCTTTTTGATGAGGACAGGTGCAATGGCCAGTGCGATGATAACAGGGAACATCTTCATCATGGAGAACTGACCCAGCAGGCTGCCATCGCCCCAGTAATAGGTGGCACAGAACACACCGGCACCGGTGGTCAGGTTGCTCATGATATAGTACACGATGTAGATGGCCAGGAGCATTAGGTAATACTTGTTGTGGATCAGGAGCTTTACGGTCTCGGCAAAGCCACGCTTTTCCTCCGGGGCAGCCTTGGTGTCGGTGCCTGCCTCTGGGGCGTTGTCGCTCAGCTCCTCCTCCGGCAGCTCCTTGACAGCCAGGCAGCTGATGGTGTTGACCACCAGACCAACGATCGCGAAGATCAGAGCCGTGGTACGCCAGCCTGCGGCACCGCTGCCGAACTTCTCCACCATGCCGGTAACGGCAAAGCCCATAAAGATGTTGGTGACGACCGCAAACATAAAACGGAAGGAGCCCAGCTGCACACGCTCATTGTTGTTCTTGGTGATCAGTGCCACCAGAGAGGAATATGCAATGCCGTTGGCAGTATAGAACACTGCGTTCAGTGCCGTGTACACGATGAAGAAGTAGATATACTGCATGGTGGTGCTGCCAGCCGGGATGGCAAACAGCAAAAACAGGCAGAGGGAAACACCTACCTGACCAAACAGCATCCACGGACGTGCTTTGCCCAGCTTGGAGTGGGTGCGGTCGATCAGGGTGCCAAAGATCACATCGCTGATGCCGTCCAGAACCTTGGAAGCCAGCATCAAAGAGCCAATGATGGCACTGTCCAGACCCAGTGTTCCGGTCAGATAAAGCAGTACAAAACTGGAAACCAGACCATAGGAGCAGTTAGAGGCCAGATCGCCGGAACCGTAGGCCAGCTTCTGATACCATTTCAGATATTTTTTCTCTGTCGTTGCAGTAGCAGACATGGGGATTCTCCTTTCAAGATGTGCTGTATCATTCACAGCGACAGAATACGTCTGTCGCTTTACATTTTTTCAAAAGCACTCTATAATAAAGCCATCGGCCGCACAGCTTTTACAGAATGTTTTTGTATTGTGCCTATATTTTAGCAATTCCGTTCACATTCCACAATGACAGCATCGTGTGCCGCATCCATCAGATTGTATCATATTCGCACATTGCGGAAAAGGAGACGCTTTCATGAAACCGGATTCCACCAGCTATGAGAATATTTTGGAGGTTGAAAACTGGGGCAGTCAGCTCTCTACCTTCTACAAGATCATGTCCCCGGTGCAGATCACGCTGGAGTCCTGTACCGGTCTGGGAGAAACCGACCAATACAGCATTCAGATGTTCTCACCGAATGGCTGCTGGCTGCATGAAAACTCTATGGATGCTTTATTCCGTGCCCTCAGCTCCCGTCCGCTGCACCGCCACGATTATTTTGAACTGATGCTGGTGTTGGAAGGGGAGGTCATCCAACAGATCGAGGAAAAAGAATACCCCTACCGTGCCGGAACCTGTTGTCTGGTAAACCGCAGCATCCTCCATAACGAACGCTTCATTGGCCCCGCCAAGCTCTGTTTTCTTGGTCTGTCTGTGGATTTTGTCCGCAGCCTGACGGAATCTGCATCCCTGCAATTATTTGAAGCCGAGCGCCATCTGCCGGAAAATCCCGTTTTGCAGTTCATGCTGGCAAATCTGGGACAGGACCTTCGAAAGGAATATCAGGACCTTTTTCCCACACCGGAAAACTCCGACAGCGTTCAAACCCTGACAACGCTCATCGCCCGCATGACCCACATCCTGCACGAACCCAGTACCGCCGCCACCTATTATTTGAAGGGCACACTTTGCGAACTGTTCGATTTTCTGTCGTCCGGGTTCTACGTCACCCCGGTGCACCTGAGCAGCAGCCCTGAAAGCCTGCTCTTTCTGCGTATCAGCCGTTTGCTGGAGGATACAGATGGCCGGCTGCCTCGCAGTGAACTGGCACGGCTTTTGAATTACAATGGCAGCTACCTCAATTCCATCGTCCAGCGCCGCACCGGTCTGTGCCTTTTTGATTACGGCATGACCTTCTGTTTCCAGAAGGCTGAACGGCTGCTGCGGGAAACAACACTTTCCGTCAGCGAGATCGCCCTACAACTCAAATTTACCAACCGCACCCACTTCTACGAACTGTTCCGGCAAAAGTACGGCATGACCCCGCAACAATGGCGCAAGATGCAGAAAAGCGCAGAGCACTCTGAATAAGGTGCTCTGCGCTTTTTGTTTTATCTCAATTTTTCAAATCAGTGCCTGTCAAAATAGCATATCCCATGCATAAGTCCTACTATCACCGCTTTACTGCAATAAAATTTGCAAAACCATTTTGACGTGCCCTGCAATCCATGATACCCTCTATCGCAAATCCCACCGAGCTTGTCGGGGCAATGCCCCTCCATCTTGCTTGCGCAAGACCGCTCTGCCGCTTAAAAGCCCCACTGGGGCTTTCATTGCTGCGCAAACGCGGTCTTGTAGAAAAGTACAGAACGGCGAGGATTTATTCTCCATGAAGATTTTTACCGCCCCGCAACACACCCGATCTATTTTGCCGCCGTTTCACCCGACAAAATCATCGCTGCGCTGCGTGGGCGGTATTTTTCTTTTTCACAAATAAAATCTTATGTAGTTGTTAAATCTTCCAAAATTTGTTTTTAGTTGTTGACCGCACAACCACAAAGTGTTATTCTGATGCTTGAAAGAAGCAGGTTGTAGTGTCCGCACTGCGCCCGGCTTTCTTCATACTGTACCTTGAATCTTACATAAGCCGTCTGAACGAGATACTGCGCCATGACCTCACACTTTCTGTGGGCGAGCCGGACAACGCCGCTGCAAAACAGGGGCAGGAACTGCGTTCGGTGTGAACGGTGACCATGAGCAGGGGCTTTTCCTTTTCACACATTTTGCTCTGCAAAATTTTCAACGTGCATTGCGGTTCGACTTCTGAAATTTTCAGTGTTGCACGGAAAGGGCGAAAGCAAGTATCGACCTGTGGCCACAAATTTTCAATGCTTGAAAAATTGCTGTCCACTCAGTCATCCTTGTTGGGGCAAGTGCTTGTCGGGGCAAAGCCCCTCCATCTGCTGTCGCAGACCGCGCTGCCACTTGAAAGCCCCACTGGGGCTTTCATTGCTTCGCAACCGTGGCCCTTCCCCAAACCCTGCTCTAGCTTCGCACCGTTGGTGCGAATGCGGCGTGTCGCATTACATAGCCCTCTCCATCCCGGAGCGGGCATTTATCATTTTCACAGGAGGTCGAATATGGCTGAAATGAAAAGTCCGAACGCACACGCACGAGAGAACCGCAATGACACGCCGCGAAAACGAAAGACACACATCATCAAGGTCAGAGTGACCGCAGAAGAAAAACTGCGGATCGCATACGCCTGCAAAGAACTCCACCTCACCCAGTCCGAACTCGTCCGCCGTGTCCTGTACGGCGTAAACGTCAAGCACACCGTTGTGGTGGCGCAGGGCGGCGAGGATGCACTGGCGGCGCTTGCCGCCTTGTCTGCCCAGTGCAGCAAGGTGGGCAGCAACCTCAACCAGCTTGCACGGCACTTCAACTCCGGCGGCAAAGACACCGAGCAGCTCCGGGCGCAAATACTGGAGGAACTGTCCGCACTCACGAACTTTCGGCTGAAAGCCGAAGAAACGGTTGGTGAACTGTATGGCAACCATCAAGCAATAATCCGGCTGCGCCGAATTGGCTGTAAAAAATCACTTCCGCGATTTTTTCTAATGTAAGCAGCCTGCGGCTGCAATCAGCATGACCTCGAAGAACTCTAACTACGCCGCCGCCGAAAGCTATCTCACCTTTCAGCACAACGAGTACACCGGTCTGCCCATTCTGGACGAGAAGGGCAGACCCAAGCTGCGGGATTCGTACCTGCTCGACACTCTTGAGTGCGGCGAATCTTCGTTTGCTATGGCCTGCCTGATCGCCAATCGCAAGTACGGCAAGAACGGCGGGCGGGAGGACGTGAAGACCCACCATATATGGCGACATCCGCCAAAGCGGATGCTAATATATCCGTGCGCAGCACGCACCGCTGGCCATACGAAGTATATCATCAGCTTCGACCCGAAGGACGCAGTAGAGAACGACCTGACCATGGAGCGGGCGCAAGCCCTTGGCTTGCAGTTCTGCAAGGACAACTTCCCCGGTCATCCCGCCATCGTCTGCACCCACCCGGACGGTCACAACAGTGCCGGGAACATCCACGTCCACATCGTCATCGGCAGCTTGCGTGTCCGCACCGTGGAACGGCAGCCTTTCATGGACAAGCCGTGCGACTGGGAAGCGGGCAAGAAGCACCGCTGCACCTCTGCCATGCTCCGGCACCTCCGTGTCGCTGTCATGGAAATGTGCGAGCAAGCCGACCTGAACCAGATCAATCTGCTGGAAGCCCAAGGCGACCATGTTTCGGAGCGCGAGTATTGGGCGCAGCGGCGCGGACAACGCCGCCTCGACTATGCCAACGCCAAACTTGCCGCCAAAGGGCAGCAGCCCACCCAGACCGTCTACCAGACCGAACTGGACAAACTGCGAAAGCAGATCTACGCTTGCATTAGATACGAACTTCACGATAACTTTTTAAGAAAACTTCGTTTGCTTTCAATAGCTTTTCATAGTATTCACGATAAGAACTGCTCAATCGCCGCATAGCAGGGATAAAGACATCATTGTACCCGTTTTCTCGATTTAACTGTGCGAATAGTTCTTGAAGTCTGTAACCCGGAGTGTTTTTGTACGCGTCAGACGCTTTGACTTCCTTATACCGCCCAAACATCTCCCTATTATCTTTCAGATATTGTTCAGGGTCTTGTATTGCAGCAACAACACTTGCAGCAGCTTTTTTTGACACGTCAACAAGATCAATGGTTTTCGCAGCATCATCGAGATATTCTTTCAAATCATCCGGGATAACAATATTCACACCGTCTAAAAAATCAATTATCGTTTCAAATGCATCTTGCTGTTCGTCTGTTGCAATCCTCTCATTCAGGTACGGTGCAAAATGGAGACTGATAAATTTTCCGAAATATCCCGGAAAACGGTCAAGCAATCTTGAAAGAATAGAGCGCTTCGTTTCGAGCTGGCTCAATTGCGCCCGGGCATCCTCCCAATTCTGATTTCTCGCAAGCGTGTAGAGTAATTGTTGTTTCGCTTGCAAATTCGAAAGTTCCAGTTCTTTCTTGTCGCATATAGTTTGAAAAGATAAATGGTCATTCTCTGCTAGAACCGTTTTAATGTCCGCCACCGATATTCCAAGCCCGCGTAAAACTGCAATCTTGTTTAATCGGATGACATCATCCTCTGAAAACACCCTGTAACCATTTCCCATGATTTGAGGGTGAGTCAAGCCTTGTTCCTCATAATACTCAATAGCCTTTTTTGTAAGGCCGCATCTCTTGCAGACTTCATTGATAAGCATATCATCGCCTCCACTGGTATGATAAGCCCACCCCCAAGGGGACAGTCAATAGCTTTTTCAAAAATTCTCTTGATTGGGCAAGGTGTGTACGATATGGAATGCCATCTCCGCATTTTCTTTGTCCACAAATACTTCCGTGATATACTTCGGTTTTATACCAAGCGTTCCGATTCTTGCTTGATCGAACGCATTACGCCGATTGACATCTTTCGTTTTACAATAGAACTTGATTCCCGCAGCCGCCAACGCATCCGTAATGCGATTGCATTGGTAAGGATCAGAAACTGTTGCAATTTGCGATTTAAAAAACTGCTCTAACATAAATACCCCTCCTACCGGTCGTCTGAAAAGGATATAATTTCAAATATCTTTATTGGAATAACGTAATTTAATCTCAATTTATTTCGTTCGTCCATAAATTTCCAAAAGTTTGTGTGTCTGCACATGAATTTCCAGAAAATTTATAGCACAATCACAATGTTTTTCATTTGGATAAATCGATATAACCACTTCGTCCGTGAAAGACCGTGACCCTGCCCGGGTGGATAACCCGTTCCTCATCGAAGAGTTGTCCGAGGAGCGTCCCGGCATCCTGCTGTGGATGCTGGAGGGGCTGCACCGTCTGCTGGCGAACCGCTATCAGTTCACCATCAGCGAGCGCTCCATCCAGAACCTCGAAGCAGCCATGGCGGACAGCGACAACCTGACCCAGTTCATGCAGGCAACGGCGTATGTCCGCTTCAAGCCCGACACCGAGGAACGCTCCACCTACCTCTACCGCGCCTACACCAAGTGGTGCGAGGATAATCTGGAATCACCTGTTCCGCAAAAGAAGTTCAGCCAGTTCCTGCTGAAAAATGCGGGGAAGTATGGCCTGACCTTTTCCAAGCACATCGAGGGAAAGTTCGCGTTTGCGAGCGCAGCGCAGCAATGAAAGCCCCAGTGGGGCTTTTAAGCGACAGAACGGTCTTGCGCAGCAAGATGGAGGGGCTTTGCCCCGACAAGTTCTGCGGCTTCCGGGGCGTATGCGTCCACCCTGCCTTTGCTGCGGCATAAAACACACGAAAAGTAAAAAACTCCCGCCCCACGCGCCCAAAATTATCGTTTTTTTCCTGTTATCGCTGTTTTCTTTAGGCGCGTATCTGTCCTTTCCAGGCGGCTGCAGGGCGGCAACACGCCCTTCGGGGCGGGAGAGAAGGCAAGATGCGCCCCAAAAGGGCGCATACAATTCAGCCATGCGCCCTGTAAAATCAACACAGAAAGGTACTTTTGTGTGGTTTGGGGCGCGTGGGGCGCGTAAATTCAAGTTCTCGCACTTTTTTGGGCTGCTGCTTCGGGTCAGGAGCGGCAGGCCCTTACATATTTACCAGCCCACAGGGTGCAGCTCAACCGGAGCTGCACCGGGTCTGGAGAAGTGCAAAGGAGACATGCCTATGACGAATGTCCGCAAAAATTCCGCCAAACTGACCCGTGAGGACTTGAAAATCGCGCCCGAATCCCCTACAATGGAATTGTCCGAAACCCCTGCCGTAGAACCTTCTGACCAGACCAGCAAAACCGTCCGACACGCCCCGCTCGTTTACCGGGTGGAGGAGATCGCCCAACTGTTGGCGATCTCCAACCGTGCTGCGTACAATCTGTGCAACACCACGAAAGACTTCAAGGTGATCCGCCTCGGTACCAGCATCCGGGTAAGCAAGCAGAGCTTCGATGATTGGTTTGCAGCGGTCTGAGGGAGGGAATATCTATGGCATCTATTATGCCGATGCCTGCCAAGGCAGGCAAAAATATATCCGCGCGCAGCGCACACTGCTAGGCATACGAAGTATGAAACGTGGCAACACGTATTCCGTCCGATACAACTACAAAGATCATGCTGGCAAGCCCTGCAAGGGCTGGGAAACCTTCAAGACCAAGGCCGAAGCGCAGGAGCGCAAGATCACGGTGGAGAAGGAACTGCTGGATGGCACCTTCCTCGTGCCCGACACCATGACGGTGGAGGAGATGCTGTACAAGTAGATCCCCATTCAGTCCAGCAAACACAAGTGGTCTCCCAAGACCTACACCCAATCTGTGGCGATGGTGCAGAACCTCATCGTGCCGTATATCGGAAAGCGGAAGGTGCAAGACCTCCGCACCTACGACATTGAGCAGTTCTACGCCACCCTGAGCCAGACCCCTTGCGGCCAGTACGTTCACGGCGAAAAGCAGGAGCTGACGGAAAATCAGAAGAAACGGCTGTTATCCAGCACATCCATTCACGAAGTCCACACGCTCCTGAAGACCGCCTTTTCGTATGCCGTTGACTGGGATCTGATCCACAAATCGCCTACTCCCCGTGAAGCCCCCAAGATCAACACCGAAGAACGCACCATCTGGGATGAGCGCACCATGTTGGCAGCGCTGCAGACCATCGAGAACCCTGCCCTGCATCTGGCTGTGCACATGAGCATGATCCTTTCCTTGCGAGAGGGTGAGATCCTCGGCTTGCAGCCGGGAGACCTCGACTTTGATGCAGCAGACGGACGGGGAACCATCTCGGTGAACAAAGCCCTGCAGCGTGCCGACAAGGTCGCCTTGTCCAAGATCGACCCCACCCAGATCTACCACACCTTCCCGGACAGACGGGAGGGGAGCAAGTCCTCGCTGATCCTTAAGCGGACTAAGACCAAAAAGTCCAACCGCATCCTGTACATGACCAAGCCCTTGAAAGAGGAGCTTCTGGCATGGCTGGAAAAGATGAAGCAGGACGAACAGAATGCCCCGGAAAAATACAGCAACTGCGGTCAGCTGTTCCGCTTACCAGACGGCTTACCCATTGCCCCGGACGTTCTGACAAAGTGGTATCGTATGTGGCGGGCAGAGCACCCGGAGTTTGAGAAGATCGTGTTCCACGGTCTGCGCCACTCCAGTGCCACCTACCAGCTGCTGCAGTCTGGCGGTGACTTCAAATCGGTGCAGGGCAACACTGGCCATGCAACCGCCACCGTCCTGATGGACACCTACGCCCACACGCAGGACAAACCCCGGTTGGAGTTGACCGAGAAGATCGAAGCCGACTTCTACACGCAGGACGTAGCAGGTGCAAAGCCGCAGGAACCCCCGGAAAACAAAACGCCGGTGGCAACAAAAATCACGGGTAAAATGATCCTTGAAGCCATCCGGCAAATGGACGCAGAGGAGCGCCGCGAGCTGACGCGGGTACTCTTCGCGTAAAAGATTCTTTTTTGTGCAGCGAAATACACGCTGTGCAAGCGATGCAAAGAGTTCATGGCTTTTTTGTAAAGTGTGCAGGAGATGTGCAAAAATGTGCAGCCCCTGCCAGAAAAACAAAAAAGCCATGAAATCTTTCGATTTCACGGCATTTTCTGGTGCGATGGAAGGGACTCGAACCCCCGGCCTACTGATTCGTAGTCAGTCACTCTATCCAGCTGAGCTACCAACGCATACGTTCCGTTCGGAACATGATGTATTTTATCACGAAGGGCGGTGTTTGTCAACAGCTTTTTTAAAATAATTTTATATTTTCCGAAAAAGAACGTCTTTTCTTTGATTTTACTGTGTTTTTTCTATAAGCCTTCTACTGTCCCGGCGTAAAAAGCGGCTTCTACGGCCGCTTTTTGCCCGCCGGGCGGGGGAGAGCGGGCGTGGCGCTCAGTCCTCCTGTGCCAGCTGGCGGGCGATCTTTACGCCGGTGGGGGTGGCGGCAAGGCCGCCCTGACCGGTCTCGCGCAGGTCGGGGGAAAGCAGACTGCCCACGCGGCCCATGGCGTCGATGACCTCGTCGCAGGGGATGGCATAGTCCACCCCGGCCAGTGCCATGTTGGCGCAGGAGACTGCGTTCACCGCACCCACCACGTTACGCTTGATGCAGGGCACCTCTACCAGACCCGCCACCGGGTCGCAGACCAGACCCAGCAGGTTGCCCAGCGCCATGGCGGCGGCAGCGGCGCACTGCTCCGGGGTGCCGCCCTTCAGGTTACACAGAGCGGCTGCGGCCATAGCGCTGGCAGCGCCTACCTCGGCCTGACAGCCGCCCTCTGCGCCCGCCAGCGTGGCGCGGGCGGCGATGACCTGCCCGAAGCCTGCCGCCACATACAGCGCATCGCAGACGGCGTCCTCGTCTGCCTGCCCGGCGCGGGCCAGCGGCAGCAGCACCGCCGGCAGCACCCCGCAGCTGCCCGCCGTGGGCGCGGCTACGATGCGCTTCATGCAGGCGTTGCACTCGGCGGTTTTCAGGGCTTCCGCTGTTACTGCGGCCAGATAATCATCGCCCAGCAGGCGTCCCTGCTGCCACGCCTGCTCCACCTTGGCGGCATCGCCGCCGGAAAGGCCGCTGCGGCTGCGCTGCGCGGGGTCGTATTCCTGACTGGTAGCCTGCATCACCTGCCACAGGTGCCGCATGGCGGCGCGGCTGTGCGCCTCGGTCAGGCGGCTCTCCTCCAAATCGCTGCGCAGCACCGCTTCTGCCAGCGTGATCTTCTGGCTGCGGGCAGCGGCCAGCATCTCTTCACAGGACAAAAATGCCATGGCTCATTCCTCCGTTTCTTCCGGCTCGTCCACGTTCAGGCAGGTCACCTTCAGCAGACCCGGCATCACCGCCAGCTGCCGCTCCAGCGCGTGGGGGATGTGGGAGTCGCACTCCAGCACCATCACCGCATAACCGCCCGCAGCGGCGCGGAACACCTGCATGGACGCGATATTGATGCGCCGCAGTGCCAGCGCCATGGTCACCTCGGCAATGCAGCCGGGGGTGTCCTCGTTGTGGATGATGAGAGTGTTGCTGTCCCCGCCAAAATCCGCCGGTACGCCGTCGATTTCCGTGACGCGGATGCGTCCGCCGCCCACCGATGCCGCCTTGAGCGAAAGCTGCCGCCCGGTGCGGCTGGTCAGGGTGAGCACGGCGGTGTTGGGGTGGGCAGAGCGCAGCTCTACCGGGTGGATGCTGAACTGCATTCCCCGCTGCGCGGCCAGCGCAAAGCTGTCCGGCAGGCGGGGGTCGTCCGGGCGCAGACCCAGCAGCCCCGCCACCAGTGCACGGTCGGTGCCGTGCCCCTTGCCGGTGGTGGCAAAGCTGCCGTACAGGCCGATGTCTGCCTGCGCCGGCACCTCGCCCAGAAGCTTTTGTGCGGTATAGCCGATCTTTGCCGCACCGGCGGTGTGGCTGGAAGAGGGTCCGATCATCACCGGGCCCAGAACATCAAATAATCGCATAGGGGACAGCCTTCCTTTCCTGAGGGGTTTCCCACTTTTGCGCGGCAGCTGCTGCCGCAAAACGCGCTTTTTTCCTGCTTGAATGGACAAAAATTGCCAAAACGGCACATTTTTATCAAGTTTATTATACCGCTTTTGCTGCACTTGTGCTATAATAACTTTATTAATGTTTGAAAATGTCCCCAAAATGGCGTTCCGGCTGCTGCCTTGGCAGTGCCGCCCCGCCGCCAAGGGAACAACACGGAGGGTAGATCCTATGAAACTGGTAAGCGTGGAAACTCCTGAAAAGAGTGTCTGCAAAATGACCTTCAGCGCTACGGCTGAGGAACTGGAGGCCGCCTCCAACGCGGTCTATGAGCGCACCCGCGCCACTTATACCATCAAGGGCTTCCAGAAGGGCGAGGCCGACCGCGCACAGATCGAAGCTGACCGCGGCGAGCACACCTTCTGGTACGATGCCATCAACGACCTGATGGATCAGGATGTGCCTGCTTTGTACGAGGCTGCTTTGAAGGAGCACGGCTTTGCGCCGGTAGATGACCCCAGCTACGATCTGGTAAGCGTGAAGAAGGACGAGGGCTTTGTGGCTACCGCCACCGTGGCGCTGCAGCCCGAGCTGAAGCTGACCAAAACCACCGGCTTTACCTCCCAGTGCGTCACCCCGGAGGTGACCGACAAGGAGATCGACACGGTGCTGGAGCGCCGCCGCAACTATGCCGCAGAGCTGGTGCCCCACAAGGGCCCCGCTGTAAAGGGCAACGTAGTGCACATGGACTTTGAGGGCCTTCTGGACGGTGTGGCCTTCAAGGGCGGCACGGCAAAGGACCAGTCGGTGCAGCTGGGCAGTGGCCGCATGATCCCCGGTTTCGAGGACGGCATTCTGGGCCACAAGGCAGGGGACGAGTTCGAGATCAACGTCACCTTCCCCAAAAACTACCCCAACAAGGAGCTGGCCGGCAAGCCTGTCGTGTTCAAGATCAAGCTGCATGATGTGTGCGTGCGTCAGCTGCCTGCCCTGAACAGCGACTTTGCCAAGAAGATGGGCAAGGAGACCATGGAGGAGTACCGCGCCTTCGTGAAGCAGCAGCTGTTCGACGGCCGCCACGGCGGTGCGCTGAACCACGCCAAGGACATGATCCTTGGTCAGCTGGCCGATGCCGCAGAGGGCGAGATCCCCAGCATTCTGGTGGAAAACGCCTACCAGCAGCAGATGCAGGTCATCCAGCAGCAGCTGCAGATGCAGCGCATGAGCCTGAACACCTACCTGAGCCAGATCCATGAGACCCGCGAGAGCTTTACTGCCAAGGTGCGTGCCGCCGCAGAGAAGAACACCCGCGCCCGCATGGCACTGCTGCAGATCGCACAGCAGGAGAACCTGCTGCCCACCGATGAGGAGATCGACAAGCAGCTGGCTGAGCGCGCTGAAAAGACCAAAAAGACGGTGGAAGAGATCAAGGCAGGCACCGATATCGCTGCTCTGCGCCGCAACGAGGGCATCCGCAAGGCTGCCGATTGGGTCATCGACCACTCCACCATCGAGGAAAAGGTAGAGAGCAAGTAAGCGCCGACGGTTTGGAACGCGCTCCGCTTTGCTCTGCGCATACACAGCGGAATTATTATTTTTAATAGAGCAATGCCGGGCGGTCTGCGGACCGCCCGGCATTGCATTTTCACGGGAAAGGCCGTAAAGGAGAACTGCATTCCCTTCTGTGAAAAATGAACCGGGAAAATCCGCAGATTTTCCCGGTTCTCAAATTTAAAATTGTTTTTTCCTCTATTGATGCGCAGAGCAGCGCGACGCGCATTTAAATCGTTTTTCAGGTCAAGAGGTTGAAGCCCATAATGACCACGCCCAGCACCACCAGCACTACGCCGGTGGCGCGGTTCAGGGTCTTGGGGGCGGCCTTGTTGGCAAACACGGCGGCAATGCGCGCCCACAGCAGGGTGAACACCACACACAGCACCCATACCAGCCAGTCGGGCGTGCCGCCGATCATAAAGTGGGACACCGCACCGGTCAGGGCGGTAAAGGTCATGATGAACACGCTGGTGCCCACGGCAGTT
This sequence comes from Faecalibacterium tardum, assembly GCF_040096515.1. NCBI lineage: Bacteria > Bacillati > Bacillota > Clostridia > Eubacteriales > Oscillospiraceae > Faecalibacterium > Faecalibacterium tardum. The sequence goes on from NZ_JBBMEO010000024.1 coordinate 23,817, forward strand.
TTCAGTTCGTACCCCAGCACGCTGGTGAGGATGAGCAGCATCATCATGCCGCCGCCTGCGCCGATAAAGCCGCAGATGAAGCCGATGAGCACGCCGCACACCACCGACTGCACCGCACGCTTTTGTGCGCTGACCCCCTGCATGGCTTCCTTGGTGGTCATGACCGGGCGCAGAATGAACTTGACGCCCAGCAAAAAGGTCATGAACACCGAGAAGCTGCCCATGGTGGCGGAGGGCACCTTGCTGGCCACCCAGCTGCCCACCACCGTAAAGGTAAGCACGCTTGCCATCATGATCAGGCCGTTTTTGATGTCCAGATTCTTGTTTTTATGGTAGGTATAGGCAGACACTGCGCTGGCCAGCACATCCGAGGAAAGGGCAATGCCCACCGCCATGTAGGGGTCCATGTGCAGAAAGGTGATGAGCATGGGGCTGATGACCGCCGCCGCGCTCATACCGGCAAAGCCGGTGCCAAGGCCGGCACCCATGCCGGCAAAAAAGGTGACAAGCACCGTAAACAGCAAATGCATTTTATCCATTCTCCTTTAAAATCTCGTCCAGATTTTTCCCGATGACCTCCATGGTGCGGAAAAACGCCTCCCGGGTGGGAGCGTCCGTGTTGTCCAGCAGGCGGGCAAAAAAGCGCTCCTGCACCTCGCGCCCCCGTGCGATGACCGGCTGCGCCTTTTCGGTGCACAGCAGCTGGGTCTTGCGGCGGTCGCCCGCCACGGCGCGGCGCTCCAGATACCCCTCCTGCACCAGACGATCCACGTTCACCGACACAAGGTTCGCCTTGATCTTGCGGATCTCCACGATATCCCGGGCGGTGGTGCAGTCCGGGTTGTTGGCCAGAAACATCAGGATGTCAAAGGCGGTCTGGGGCAGCTTTAGTTCCTGACACAGCGGCTTGCACATGGCGCTGTACGCCTGTGCAGTCTTGAAACTGATCTCTATGGTAGGATTCATGCGGCGCTCCTTTTTGTCTTTTTATGAATAGTTCATTTTTGAAGCATTATAGTACAGATAAGGGGAGATGTCAAGAGAAAAAAGAATCCGTGCTGTTGTGCAAGGCAAGCAGCCGTGCCATTTCTATGTTTTGCACAAACGGCGCATTCTCTCCATGTGAAAAGTGCAAAAAATCTCTGTTAATCAAAAGTGCACGGGAAAAAGCTGCAACAAAAATATATCTGAATAAAGAAAGCGCCCCTTGCAGTCGGCGGCAAAAAGCGGTATGCTTTAAGCAGACCGGGCAACGCCCGGCGCAAAGAGATAAAAGTGATAATACTATGTGAGAGAGGTACTCGGCTATGGCAATTTTGGTTTCCGGCGGTGCCGGCTACATCGGCAGCCACACCTGCATCGAACTGTTGAACGCTGGCTACGATATCGTGGTGGCAGATAATTATTATAACGCTTCTCCTGTGGTTCTGGACCGGGTCAAGCAGATCACCGGCAAGGATTTCCGCTTCTACAAGGCAGACATGACCCGCCGCGAGGACGTGGAAAAGATCTTCTCCGAGTGCCCGGACATCACCGCCGTCATCCAGTTTGCGGCCTACAAGGCTGTGGGCGAGAGCGTGTCCAAGCCCATCGAGTACTACTACAATAACCTCAACTGCACGCTGGTCATTCTGGACGTGATGCGCCATCACGACTGCCACAACTTCGTGTTCAGCTCCTCCGCTACCGTCTACGGCGACCCCGCCAGTGTGCCCATCACCGAGGACTTCCCCGTGGGCGCTACCACCAACCCCTATGGCACCACCAAGGCCTTTACCGAGCGCATTCTGCAGGACGTCTGCAAGGCTGACCCCAGCCTGAACGTGGCGCTGCTGCGCTACTTCAACCCCATCGGTGCCCACAAGAGCGGCCTGATCGGCGAGGACCCCAACGGTATCCCCAATAACCTGATGCCCTACATCGCTAAGGTGGCTGTGGGCAAGCTGGAAAAGGTGCACGTCTTTGGCAACGACTACCCCACCCCGGACGGCACCGGTGTGCGTGACTACATCCATGTTGTGGATCTGGCCCGGGGCCATGTGTGCGCCATCCGCAAGCTGGAGACCGGCTGCGGCCTCTTCATCTGCAATCTGGGCACCGGCAAGGGTTACAGCGTGCTGGATGTCATCCACGCCTTCTCCAAGGCCTGCGGCAAGGAGATCCCCTACGTCATCGATCCCCGCCGCCCCGGCGATATCGCCGAGTGCTACGCCGACCCCACCAAGGCCAAGAACGAACTGGGCTGGGTGGCTGAGTACGGCATCGAGGAGATGTGCGCCGACAGCTGGAACTGGCAGAAGAACAACCCCGATGGCTACCATACCGTGAAGTAACTTGTAAAAAACGGAGCACCGCATTTTCTCGCCTGAGAAGATGCGGTGCTTTTTTTGTGTCTATATTCTCTATTGACATCCGCTGCCAGTTAGCCTATACTACATTTGTTAATACAGACTAACACATAAGAATGGCACATATAAAGAGGGCAAACAGATATGACGTTAAAAGAGTTACAGATCGGCAAAAGCGCCATTGTGGATGCCGTGGGCGGTGCAGGAGCACTGCGGCAGCATTTTCTGGATATGGGTCTGATCCCCGGGGCGGAGGTCACGCTGGTAAAGCTGGCACCCATGGGCGACCCCATGGAGCTGCGCATCCACGGCTATGAGCTGACCCTGCGTCTGGACGACGCGGCACAGATCACCGTGACCCCCACCGAAAAGACCCCGGCGGTGCACACCCCGGTGGACGGGAAGATGGTGGAGCACCCGGGTCTTGGCGAGGGCGGCAAGTACCACACCAAGGAGGGGGAGCATCCCCTGCCGGAGGATAAGACCCTGACCTTTGCGCTGGCGGGCAATCAGAACTGCGGCAAGACCACCCTGTTCAACCAGCTCACCGGCTCCAACCAGCACGTGGGCAACTTTCCGGGCGTGACGGTGGACCGCAAGAGCGGTGCCATCAAGGGGCACCCGGAGACCGAGGTCACCGACCTGCCGGGCATCTATTCTATGTCCCCCTATTCCAGCGAGGAGATCGTCACCCGGCAGTTCATCATCGGCGAAAAGCCCACCGGCATCATCAATATCGTGGACGCCACCAACATCGAGCGCAACCTCTACCTGACCATGCAGCTGATGGAGCTGGATATCCCCATGGTGCTGGCGCTGAACATGATGGACGAGATGCGCGGCAACGGCGGCACGGTGCGCATCAACAAGATGGAAGCCATGCTGGGCATCCCGGTCATCCCCATCTCCGCCGCCAAGAACGAGGGCGTGGACGAGCTGGTAGACCACGCCGTCCATGTGGCAAAGTATCAGGAACGCCCCGGGCGCATGGATTTTTGCAGCGAGGATGACCACGGCGGCGCGGTGCACCGCTGCATCCACGGCATTTTGCACCTCATCGAGGATCACGCCAAGGCGGCGGGCATCCCGGTGCGGTTTGCCGCCACCAAGCTGGTGGAGGGCGACCCCCGCATTGAGGAAGCGTTGAAGCTGGACACCAACGAAAAAGAAATGATCGAACACATCATCGTGCAGATGGAGCAGGAGCGCGGGCTGGACCGCGCCGCCGCCATTGCGGATATGCGCTTCTCCTTTATTCAGGAGCTGGTGGCGCAGACGGTGGTAAAACCCCACGAAAGCAAGGAGCAGCTGCGCTCCAACCGCATCGACAAGTTCCTCACCGGCAAATACACTGCCATCCCGGCGTTTATCGCCATCATGGGTCTGGTGTTCTTCCTTACCTTCAATGTCATCGGCCTGTTCTTCCAGAACCTCATGGAAATGGGCATCGACGCCCTGACCGGCGTTGTGGACACCGCCCTGACCAACTGGAACGTCAACGCGGCGGTGCACTCGTTGGTCATCGACGGCATCTTTACCGGCGTGGGCAGCGTGCTGAGCTTTCTGCCTATCATCGTGGTGCTGTTCTTCTTCCTCTCCATGCTGGAGGATACCGGCTACATGGCGCGTGTCGCCTTTGTGATGGATAAGCTGCTGCGCCGCATCGGCCTGTCCGGCCGCAGCATCGTGCCCATGCTCATCGGCTTTGGCTGCACCGTGCCCGGCGTGATGGCAAGCCGCACCCTGCCCTCGGAGCGCGACCGCAAAATGACCATTCTGCTTACGCCGTTCATGAGCTGCTCCGCAAAGCTGCCTATTTACAGCCTGTTTGCGGTGGCGTTCTTCCCCAAGTACGCGGGGCTTGTGATGGTGCTGCTGTACTTCACCGGCATCTTGGTGGGCGTGCTGGCGGCGCTGCTGCTCAAGAGCACCGTATTCAAGGGCGAGGCCGTGCCCTTTGTCATGGAGCTGCCCAACTACCGCCTGCCCGGCCTGAAAAACGTGGCGCAGCTGCTGTGGGAAAAGGCGCGGGACTTTTTGCAGAGAGCCTTTACGGTCATCTTTGGTGCCACCATCATCATCTGGTTCTTGCAGAACTTTGACCTGCGCCTGTCGTTGACCGTTGACCCGCAGACCAGCATTCTGGCGCGCATCGCGGGCGATATCGCCCCGCTGTTCGCCCCGCTGGGCTTTGCGGACTGGCGTATCTCCACCGCCCTCATCTCCGGCTTTATGGCAAAGGAGAGCGTGGTGTCCTCGCTGCTGGTTCTCTTCGGCTCTACGGCTGCCCTGACAGCAGCCCTCACCCCGGCGCAGGCTGCGCCCCTGCTGGTGTTCTGCCTGCTGTACACCCCCTGCATCGCGGCGGTAGCCTCGGTCAAGCGGGAGCTTGGCGGCAAGTGGGCTGCGATCATGGTGGTGAATCAGTGCGCCGTGGCATGGCTGTGCGCCCTGCTGGTGCGCCTGGTCGCCGTGGCGGTGTTCTGAAATACCAGTTCGATTTTTGGGTCCTGAAAAGCCGCAGGCTTTTCAGGACCCTTTTTCACTGGAGAACTCGTGGAGGCAAAAGTGTCCTCGCCATAAACAAAACGATTCACGCAAAAAACGTCTGCCGGAGCAGACGTTTTTGCGTGATCTATCCTTCTTTAAAGTTTTCCGCACTGCTTGCCGGTGAAGAACCGCAGGGTGGTGGTGGCGCGGAACACCTTGCCAGCCCGCAGCACCGTGGAGGGGAACTCCGGGTGAGAGGGGCTGCACGGATAGTGCTGGGTCTCCAAGGCAAATCCGCCGTACTTGCGCAGCGGTTCGCCGCCCTTGCCCGGGGCGGGGCAGTCCTGCAAAAAGTTGCCGGTGTACAGCTGGATGCCCGGCTGGGTGGTGTACAGCTTCATGCTGATGCCGGTCTTATCACTGGTAGCCCATGCGCAGATGCTCTGGCTGGAGCCGCGTGCGCGGTCGATGACATAACAGTGGTCGTAGCCGCCGCCCACCATGGTGGTCTGGGGGAAGCCGGTGTCGATCTCCTTGCCGATGAGCTTACCGGCGGTAAAGTCCATGGGGGTGTTCGCCACGGGCAGGATGTTACCGGTGGGGCAGGTGGTATTGTTGCCCTCCAGATAGCGGGAGGCGTAGATGCGCAGCTTCTGGTTCAGCACATCGCCGCCGCCGTCCAGATTGAAGTAGCTGTGGTTGGTCAGGTTTACGATCGTGTCAGCGTCCGAGGACACACGGTAGTCCATGCGGAAGGTGTTGTCATCGGTAAGGGTGTAGCGCACCGCGATCTTCAGCGTACCGGGAAAGCCGTCCTCGCCGTCGGGGCTTTCGGCTTCCATCAGCAGGGTATCGCCGAAGTACTTCACCTCATAGATTTTCCGGGAAAAGCAGCCGTGCAGGTGATGCTCGCCGCAGTTTTTTTCCAGCTGGTAGGTCTTGCCGCCCAAGGTAAAGACGGCATTCTCGATGCGGTTGGCGTAGCGCCCCACAAAAGCACCGCAGCAGGTGCTGCCGGACGAGGTAAAGTCGTTCTCATAATCTGCCATGGTGTCGTGACCCAGCACCACATCCACCGGGCCGTTTTTGGCCGGGACGATGATATTTTTGATCACGCAGCCGTAATCCAGCACGCTGACGGACATACCGCCGGGGTTCGAGAGGATGTACTCGGTAACATTAGCGCCCTCTTTGGTCACACCGAAGGGCTTGGAACGGATCTGTGCCATTGGGCCTCGCCTCCTAAAGCTTTTTTCGGAAATGCAAAAGGGGCAGACTGCCCCCTTTTGCATCTTGTCTGTATTTATGATTATATCACAGTTTTACAGTTTTGTGTTGGATTCCTTTTAGAATTACCATCCAATTTTTGCGGCGATTTTTTGTTAGAATCATCGAAAGTGCCCACAATGGGGCGGCTGGCTGAACTCCCTCAGTCAAAACCTGACGGTTTTGCCAGCTCCCTCGGAGAGGGAGCCTCTGGCGCGCCCGCAAGCTTTGCGCTTTAGCCGGAAACTGTACCGTCATGCCAAAGGCCCCATCTCAGAGGGGGCTGGCACGGCGATAGCCGTGACTGGTGGAGTTTCATCCAGTCTGCGGGCAGACAGCCAAAAAGCGCCCCGCACTTCCGGTGGAAATGCGGGGCGCTTTGGTTACACGGGCTGTATGCCTTATGCCTCCGGCTGGGGCTGTGCCGCAGAGGACTGGGCGGCAATGAACTCGGCGGCATCGTCCGGGATGTCGTCCAAGTCCTCGTCGCTGCCGATATCCACGTTGAGCGGCGGCTTCTTGAACAGGATATCGTACAGGATCGGCACGATATACAGGGTCATCAGGGTGGCGTAGCTCAGGCCGCAGATGATGACGATGGCCATGCCGCTCATCAGCTGGCTTGCCATATCGTTGCTGAACACCATTTGCAGCATTGCCAGCACGGTGGTCAGGGTGGTCATCAGGATGGGGCGCATACGGGTCTTGCCGGTAGCCACCAGTGCGGCGCGGCGCTCCATGCCGCCCATGCGCAGCTGGTTGGCGTAGTCCACGAACACGATGCCGTTGTTGACGACCGTACCCATCAGCACAATGAAGCCCATCATGGAGATCATGGTCAGCTGCTGGCCGGTGAGCAGCAGACCCAGCAGACCGCCGGTAAAGGCCAGCGGCACGGTGAACAGCACGATGAAGGGGGACAGCAGGCTCTGGAACTGTGCCACCATGACAAGGTACACAAAGGGCAGTGCCAGTGCCATCCACTGGATCATCTCATTGGTCATATAGTTGACGCTGTCGCTCTCGCCACCCATGGAGAAGGAGCAGCCTTCCGGCATCTCGTCGGTGAGGGCAAAGGCATCCAACGCCTTTTTCACGGCACGGGCCTGCACCGTGGTGTTGTAGCCCGGGGCAGTCTCGGCGGTGACGGTGACGAACTGGTTCTGGTTCTCGCTGGTGATGGAGTCCGGTGCGTTGCCGGTGGTCCAGCTGGCGATATCCGACAGCTTGCAGGTGCCGGTGGCGGTGGTGCCGTCGGCGGACATGACGGTGGTCTCAAAGGTCATATCCATCATGTTTTCCTTGGTCAGCGGGTCCAGATTGTTGCTGATCTGCACATCCATGGTGGTGCCGTCCACGGTAACAGGGGTCTGTGCCGTGGTGGTGGTGGTCAGCTTTGCCGCGATCTGCTGGTACACCTGCGCAACGGTCAGGCCGTAGGCACGCACCTTATCGCGGTCTACCTGCAGGATGATGGTGGAATCACCCGCGCCCAGACCGTTGGTGGCGTTCTGGAAGCCATCGGTGCTGTTCACGATGTCTACCACCTTCTCGGACAGGGCGGTCAGGGTCTCGGCATCGGTGCCGTAGATCTTGATGGTCAGACCGGTGGACAGCTGACTGGTCAGGTCATCAGTCATGCCGTACTGCTGGACGGTGGCGGTGCAGTCCGCCACCCCGGCCACAGCGTCCTCCATGGCCTTGCAGGCGGCGTCTATCTTGGAAGAAGAGAGTTCCTCGTTGAGCTTGACGTTGATCTTATACTTGCCGTAGCCGTTGGCAGCGTTCAGCAGGTCGGTGATGGTGGAGGGCAGGCCAAGGTTGGAAACATCCATGCCCGCCACAGTGTTGTCGGGGGTAATGCCTACCTCCTCCACGCCGTCCACAGCCATCACAGCCTGTACCACCTTACCGGCCACATCGTAGGACTCGTCCTTCGAGAGGGTGTCGGTGGTGGAAAGGGTGATCATAGCCTCGTTGCTGGTGCTGGTGGGCAGCAGCACGATGCCCATGGAGACCACCCGCCAGCAGCAGAACACCAGCAGCAGCACGGCGGCTGCCAGCGGTATAAAGCGATTTTTCAGCGCCTTTTCCAGACTGCGGCCGTAGGCGTCCTGGATCTTATCGAACCATGCCAGCTTTTTGGGCTGGGCCTTCTTCAGCACGGTAGCCGAGGCAGCAGGCACCACGGTCAGTGCCACGATGAGGGAAGCCATCAGGCAGTAGCCGATGCACAGGGACATGGGGCCCATCAGGTTGCGGATGAGGCTGGCAGAGAACACTGCCGGCAGGAACACGCACACCGAGGTAAGGGTAGAGGCCACGACAGACATACCCACCTGACGTGCGCCCTGCACCGCAGCGCGGGCAGCGGGCACGCCGCGGCCGCGCAGACGGTAGATGTTCTCAATGACAACAACAGAGTTATCCACCAGCATACCGATGCCAAGCGACAGGCCTGCCAGCGTCATGACGTTCAGGTCCAGCCCGGTGAAGTACATCAGCACCACGGCGCACAGCACCGAAAGAGGGATACTGACGCCGACCACCAGCGTGGGCTTGACGTCCTTCAGGAAGATGGCCAGCACGACGATGGCCAGTGCGGCACCCACCAGCATACTGGTGAGGATGCTCTTGATCAGGATGCTGATGTAGTTGCCCTGATTGGACAGCACCACAATATGCAGACCCTCGTACTGGGCTTCCAGCTCCTTGAAAGCATCCAGACAGTTGGCAGATACGTCACCTGCGCTGGAACTGTCGTCCTTGTAAATTTTCAGCACCGAAGCCTGCTCGCCGTTCAGGCGGGTATAGCTGTCGGCGGCGTTGTCGATGACCTCCACGTCTGCCACGTCGGAAAGGCGCACATCGCCGTAGCCCTCCACATGGAGCAGCAGTGCGCCGCGGATATCCTCCACGCTGTCGTATTCCTCACCCACCTTCAGCAGCCACGACTCGCCGCTTTCGTCCTTGACGTAACCGGCGGGCATGGAGAAGTTCTGGGCGTAGATCAGGGTAGAAAGGGTCTTGATGTCCAGCTGCTTGGTCACATCGGCGCTGGCAAGCGCCTTTTCCCTAGCGGCCTCGTACTGGGTCTTGGCCTCGCTGAGCTGCTTTTCGTACTCGTTCAGCTGCTCGCGGGCTTCGGTAAACTGCATATAGGCAGCCAGCTGCTGCTGGGTAAAGCTGCCCAGTGCGTTGGAGAACTCGGTCATCATGCCGGGCACGTTGTCCATGGCCTTGATGGTGTCCTCCAGCGTCTTATAGATGACATTCAGGCTGTCCTGCAATTGCAGCTCGTCTACCAGATCCTCGGCGCCCTCGCCCTGCGTGCCGGTCTCGGTGTTGATGCGGTTTTGCAGGGTCTGCAAAGCAGAGGAAAGCTTATCGGTGATATCGCGCAGCTCGGACACGATCTCGATCAGAGAGTCGATATCCCGCATACCGGTGCTGTTGAACTTGTCCAGCACCCGCTGCAAGCCGGCCTGCACCTCAATGAGGGCCTGCTGCACCTCAGGCTCCTTGACCACGGCGATCAGGTTGTTGACGCTTTGCAGCAGCGCTTCGGCCTGTTTGCGCACCACCTCTACGGCGCTGCCGACATCAGAGCTCAGGGTGCCCATGACCGTGTTGGACACGGTATTGCCGAAGTTTTTGAACTGCTTATCGTATTCTGCGCGGCCGGCCTTGATCTTGGCCTCGGCCTCTTCCAACTGGGTATGTGCCGCTTCCAGCTGGGTGTCGATGAGTTCCATCAACTTTTCGTTGATGTCATCCACCTTTTCCTGATTCAGCTGCACCTGCACCAGCTGCTCCACAAGGCCGCTGGCAGATACGCTGGACACGCCGCCCTTGCGCTGGACGTAGGGGGTCATGGTGTTCTTGATGAAGTCAGAAAGCTCGTACACCGAACTGCCCTCGCGGCTGACAGCCACGGTCATAAAGGCGTTCATGTTCATGCTGTACTGTATCACAGAAGGGGTCAGGGCGGTATCCGGCAGGTCGCTTTTGGCCTGATCCAGCTTGTTGGACACCTGCACCAGTGCGCTGTTCATGTCCGTATCATCCACGAACTTCATCAGCAGCAGGCTGTAGTTTTCAGCCGAGGTGGCGGTGATCTTTTCCACACCGGGCACTGTAAGCGCGTTTTGCAGCACGTCTGAGACTTCGCTCTCCACACGCTCCGGGCTGGCACCGGGATACACGGTGACCACCATCAGGTACGGGGTGCTGACATCCGGCAGCAGGTTCGTTTTCATCTTGGTGACCGACACAAAGCCGAGCATCAGCACCATGATGACTGCAACCAGCACCGTAAATGGTTTTTTGACACTGAATTTTTCCATCTTATCCTACCGTTTCTCTGCCGCACCGCCCGGCGCAACAGTTCCTCCCTCTTTGGGGGCAATGGGTTCCTAACATTCCTATTATACACGCAAGGCGTGTGCTTTCAATAGCGGGGCGGCGAATCTTTTTGCGAAAGTTTTGTCAAAATCTGCAAAACGCACAACTTTTCCGCCCCAAAACCGGCAGTCTGCCTGCCATCCTCCCCTCTGCCGCCGGACAAAATTTCGACACCTTTTCCATACTGCATACGGTTGAGCGGGGTGGATCATTGCAGGGGAGGGGAAATTTTACTCCCTCAGTCAAAACCTGACGGTTTTGCCAGCTCCCTCGGGGAGGGAGCCAGA
>NZ_JBBMEO010000025.1:0-32919 GCF_040096515.1 Faecalibacterium tardum
AAAAATGAAAACGGGATGCCGGAGCGTCCACAGACGCTCCGGCATCCCCAATATAAACTCTATTTTCCGCTAAAGGGGCTGATGCACAAACCTTCGTGCATCAGCCCCTTTTTATCAGGTAGATTCTCTTCTTACAAAGCCGCCGGGCACGATGACGGTGGGAGCAATGGCAGGCTTATGCGCCATTTTGCGGCGCAGTTGCGCCACCACCGTTTTTGCCATGCCGTCCAAGTCCACCCGGTAGCTGGTGAGCTGGGGGCTGCAAAGAGTGGAATAGCGGTAGTCGTCGTAGCCGGTCACTGCCACATCCTGCGGCACCCGGTAGCCGTTGCGCTTGAGGATCTCCACCAGATTATAGGCCACCGCATCGCAGTTGCAGACAAAGGCGTCCGGCATTTCATGAGGCAGAGAGAACGGCACGAACTTACCCTGATCGTCCCGGTCCTCCAGCCGCCAGTCGTCCCGGATGGGCAGACCGGCACGGAGCATCGCCTTGACGTAGCCCAGATACCGGTCCATGATGGAACTGGTGGACAGCACGCTGCCAACAAAGCCGATGTTCCGCCGCCCGGTGGAGATAAGGTGCTCGGTCATCGTGTAGCTGCCGCTGGTGTTGTCGCTGAGCACGCAGTCGGCGGCAATGGCATCGTCGTAGAAGTCCAGCAGCATAAAGGGCACGCCGGTCTGCACCGCCGTAGCAAGGTAGCGGCGGCTGATCTCGCCCATAAAAATCAGGCCGTCCACCTTCCGGTTTACAAGGAAGGTGGGCATATTGCAGCTTTTTTCTGCCTGCGGCAGAACGATCTCCATCAGAACCGAGATGTCCTGCTCGGTGGCAGCTTTCAACACGGCACGGTACAGATTGGAATAAAAGGCATTCTCATTGAAAAAGCGGTCTGCCACCAGAATGCCGATGCTCTCGCCGCCGGGGTGGGCGTTGGTCCGGGCGGGGGGCTGGTAGCCCATCTCCTCGGCGGTGGCAAGGATCTTGGCACGCATCTCGGCGCTTACGCCTTCCTTCCCTGCCAGACCCTTGGAAACGGAAACGGTGCTGATGCCCAGCCGCTGTGCAATGTCCGCCATGCGTACTGCTTTTGCCATGTTCCTGACCAGCTTTCTTCTTGATTTGGTTATGAGGTAAATAAAATTCCGATTAACTTTATAACTAGCATAACAGTTTTCGGTAGTTTCGTCAATAAAAACCTTTGAAAAGCCTTCAAGCTAGCCATTATTTAGGCTAATTTTCTCTATTTTGTTAGCTAATAAAACATTTTAAGTTTGATTTTCGTGTTGTATCCCGGATTTGCAGGTCAGTTTTCACAAGAAAATCGCCGAATTGCCACCAAAACACCGAATCTTTTGGGTGATATTGACAGTGCGCTGTGAAAAGACTATACTTAAATCACAAAAAGCGAAAGAAACAGTTAGCTAAACCAAGTTAACAAAAGCTTTCGCAACCCGGAAAAAGGTTCCACATAAAGAAGGAGGACATTCCTATGCGTAAGATCAATCGCCGTAACTTCCTGAAGGTCACTGGTGTGTTGGCCGCAGCCTCTGCTCTGGCCGCCTGCGGCGGCAGCAGCACTTCTACCGCCGGCTCCACCGGCAGCACCGCCGGTTCCGCTGCCGGCGCTGACGGTGCAAAGGCTTACAATGAGCTGACCGTTGGCACCGACAACACCGACCTGAAGGCCGATCTGAAGTTCGTCAGCCACCGCACCGACCTCATCGAGGACGGCACCTTTGACGGCTACGTTGCCGCATTCCAGAAGCTGTATCCCAACATCACCATCAAGTACGAGGGCATCACCGACTATGCCAACGACATGACCACCCGTCTGACTTCCAACGACTGGGGTGATCTGTGCATGATCCCCACCAACATCCCCCTGACCGAGTTGGGCGACTACTTTGAGCCTCTGTGCGCACTGAGCGACATTGAGAACGATTACAACTTCGCTTCCAACCGCGCTTATAACGGCAGCGTGTACGGCATCCCCTCCACCGGCAATGCACAGGGCATCATCTACAACAAGAAGGTCTTTGAGGCTGCCGGCATCACCACCCTGCCCAAGACCCCGGACGAGTTCCTGGATGACCTGCAGAAGATCAAGGACTACGATCCTTCCATTGATCCCCTGTACACCAACTACGCCGCCGGCTGGACCATGACCGCATGGGATGCTTACACCAGCGGCGGCGCAACCGGCGACCCGGACTGGATGAACATTACCATGCCCCAGACCAAGGATCCGTTCCAGAAGGGCATTCTGGGTGCGGACGATATGGGTCCCTACGCTGTGTACTACATCCTGTACGAAGCAGTGAAGCGCGGTCTGACCGAGGCCGACCCCACCACCACCGACTGGGAGGGCAGCAAGCCCCGCATCAATAACGGCCAGATCGGTGCCATGGTTCTGGGCAGCTGGGCCATCGTGCAGATGCAGGCCGCCGGTGACCATGCCGACGACATTGGCTATATGCCGTTCCCCATCACCGTCAAGGGTACCCAGTACGCCAGCGCAGGTGCAGACTACTGCTACGGTGTGAACAAGAACACCACCGATGACAAAAAGCTGGCTGCCATGCTCTACATCAAGTGGCTGACCGAAAGCTCCAACTTTGCTTATGATCAGGGCGGCGTGCCGGTGCTGAAGAGCCAGGAATACCCCGATACCCTGAAGGCATTCGACGGCATCGACCTGGTCGAGGATGCTCCCGCCCCCGCAGAGCTGGCAGACCTTGCCACCGAGGTGCAGCAGGAGGCTGAGCTGATGCTGAATGCCGACCAGACCCACGTCATGCGTGTGGTGGAGGCTGGCATCAACGGCGACGAGACTCTGGACGACATCGTGGCCGACTGGAACGCTGCATGGAACAAGGCCGTGGATGACTGCGCACCGCAGTAAGCAATCTATCGTTATAAATCAGCAGGGCGGGCCCATGTCCGCCCTGCTTTTGGTGAAAGGAGGTCTTTTACATGGCATCTTCCGCAACCGTATCCGCGCCTAAAAAGCGCAAGAGCTTCAGCGAATACTTTCACAGTATGCGCGGCCAGCAGCTCATCGTCACGCTGGTGTTCCTGTTTGTTCCGCTGGTGCTGCTGTTCATGTTCACCTATCTGCCCTTCTTCAAAATGGTGGAGTTCAGTTTCTTCAAAATGAAGTACATCGGCAGACGTACCTTTGTGGGTCTGCAGAACTACATCTCGGTCTTTACCCGCAAAGACTGCTTCCATGCTCTGAGCCTGAGCCTTTACTACATGGTAGGTTCGGTGGTGCAGATGGCGCTGGCGCTGCTGTTTGCCACCATCCTGAGCTTCAAGTGCAAGGGCAGCAAGTTCTTCCGTGGTGCACTGTACTTTCCCTGCCTCATCTGCGGCATCTCGGTGGGCTTCATCTTCAAGTTCTTCTTCACCCACGGCTTTGTGCTGGATACCCTGCTGAGCTGGGTGGGCTTCAACGTGGATAAGCTGCCCTTCTGGCTCCGGGATGAGTCCATCAACAACGTCGTGCTGGTGGCCTGCTCTATCTGGAAATACATCGGCCAGAACATCGTCATGTTCATCGGTGCTATCGCTTCCGTGGACCCCGTTCTGTACGAGGCTGCTGAGATCGACGGTGCCAACGCATGGCACCGCTTCAAAGACATCATCCTGCCCTCCATCAGCACCATCGTGGTGCTGAACCTCATCATCTCGGTGTCCGGCGCACTGTCCGCCTTCGAGATGCCCTATGTTGTCACCGGCGGCGGCTTCAACACCTCCACCTACTTCGTGGTCATGGACAAGATCGCCCATACCGACCAGAAGGTGGGTCTTGCATCCGCCATGGCTGTGGTTCTGCTGCTGCTCATCGTGATCGTCACCTACGCCCAGAAGGCTGTGGAAAAATGGCTGGAAAACCGCAGCAGCGGCGTAACCAAGTGAAAGTGAGGCAGAACGTATGAACGCAATCAAAATGAAGCGCATCCTCATCAATATCTGCAAGTATGTGCTGCTGATCTTTGCCGCTTTCGTGGCACTGGTGCCCATCGTGTCCTGTATCTTCACCGCCTTTAAGACGGAGGAAGAGTATGCCAGCACCAACGTCATCACCCTGCCCAAGAACTTTTTGAACTTCGATAACTTCATCATCGCATGGAACAAGGCCAACATGGGCAAGGCGTTCCTCAACAGCTTTATTATCCTGATCTGCGTGCTGGCAGGCAGCATTATGATCAGCGCCATGCTGGCTTATGTGCTGAACCGGTTCAAGTTCCCCGGCAATAAGCTGATCCGCAACCTGTTCACCATTGCCACCCTGATCCCCGGCATTGCCTCTCAGGTCACGGTGTACCAGATCATGACTGCTCTGCATCTGGTGAACTCCATGCCCGGCTACATCATCCTGATGATGGGCACGGACGTTATCACCATCTATATCTTTTTGCAGTTCTTCGAGAACCTTTCCTCCACGCTGGATGAAAGCGCCATTCTGGATGGCTGCACCTACTTTGGTGTGTTCTTCAAGATCCTGCTGCCCCTGCTGAAGCCCGCCATCGTCACCAGCGCCATCCTGAAGGGTGTGTCCACCTACAACGAATACTACATGGCAAACCTGTATCTGCAGGATAAGACCAAGTATCAGGTGGTTGCTACCTCGCTGTATGTGTTCTCCGGCCCCATGGGCAACCAGTACAACTACATCTGCGCCGGTGTCATCATCACCATCATCCCCGCCCTTATCGTGTTCCTGCTGTGTCAGGATCAGATCTACAGCGGCATGGCTGCCGGTGCTGTGAAGGGCTAAAATTGCGACATCCACATTTTTCCTTCATCATCTGCTGCTTCTCCCGGTTTCTGTGCAGGAGCCGGGAGAATACAGCAGAAGGAAAACAAACAATCTTCTATTACAGGAGTTTATCTTATGAGCAACGTAAAAATGTTCTGCGATGCACTGCCCAACATCCCTTGGCAGGAAAAGCCTGCTGATGTTACCGCCCCGGTGTGGCGGTACAACGAGAACCCCATCATCGACCGCAACCCTGTGGAAGGGGTGGCACGCATCTTCAACAGTGCCGTGGTGCCCTACGAGGGCAAGTTCATCGGCGTGTTCCGTGGCGAGCAGATCGACGGCATCCCCTACATCTATCTGGGACGCAGCGAGGACGGCATCCACTGGAACTTTGACAAGGACAAGATCCCCTTCGTCAACGAAAAGGGCGAGCCGTTTATGCCGGTGTACGCCTACGATCCCCGTCTTGTGAAGGTGGAGGACACCTACTACATCATCTGGTGTCAGGACTTCTACGGTGCGTCCATCGGCATCGCCAAGACCACCGACTTCAAGACCTTTGTCCGCATCGAGAACCCCTTTATCCCCTTCAACCGCAACGCCGTGCTGTTCCCCCGCAAGATCAACGGCCTGTACACCCTGCTGAGCCGCCCGTCTGACAGCGGCCACACCCCCTTTGGTGACATCTTCCTGAGCCAGAGCCCGGATATGGAGTTCTGGGGCCGTCACCGCCATGTGATGAGCAAGGGCTCCAACTGGTGGGAGAGCGTGAAGATCGGCGGCGGTGCTGCCCCCATTGAGACCAGCGAGGGCTGGCTGCTGTTCTACCACGGCGTTACCGGCACCTGCAATGGCTTCGTCTACTCCATCGGCGGTGCCATTCTGGATAAGGACGAGCCCAGCAAGGTACTGTACCGCTGCGGCAACTTCCTGCTGACCCCGGAAAAGTGGTATGAGGAGCGTGGCTTCGTGCCCAACGTCTGCTTCCCCTGCGCCACCCTGCAGGATGCCGACACCGGCCGCATCGCTCTGTACTATGGCTGCGCCGACAGTTATGTCGGTCTGGCCTTCACCACCGTAGACGAGGTGGTGGATTACATCAAGACCCACGATAACGCAGGCCCCACCGACCACGAGGTGGGCATCCGCTAAGCGTCAAGCGCAACCCTCTCTGTCAATGCTTCGCATCGCCATCTCTGCAAAAAGAGATTTTACGTCCCCTACCGGGCGCTGGCACGGCGCAAGCCGTGACCGAGAGGGTTTTACTTTGTACAGAAAGGAAGTTCTGTATTATGTCTTCCATCAAACAGGCGGCAGAAGAAATGCTGCTGCAAACCATCATTCCCTTCTGGAAAGGGCTGCGGGACGAGGAAAACGGCGGCTTTTACGGCTACATGGATTTTGACCTGAAGCTGGACAAAAAAGCCGAAAAGGGCTGCATCCTGAACAGCCGCATTCTGTGGTTCTTCTCCGAGGCTGCCATGCTGACCGGCCGGGCAGACCTTGCCGAGGATGCCCGCCACGCCTACCAGTTCTTCCTGAAAAACTGCTACGACGAGGCAAACGGCGGCGTGTACTGGAGTTGCGATTACACCGGCAAGCCGCAGGACACCACTAAGCACACCTACAATCAGGGCTTTGCCATCTATGCCCTTTCCGCTTACTACCGGCTGACCAAAGACCCCGTTGCGCTGACGTACGCAAAAAAGATCTTTCATCTCATCGAGCAGCACTGCACCGACAGCGAGGGCTATCTGGAGGCCTTTACCATCGACTGGAAGCCGGAGAGCAACGAAAAGCTCTCGGAAAACGGTGTCATGGCGGCAAAGACCATGAACACCCTGCTCCATGTGTTCGAGGGTTACGCCGGGCTTTATCAGGCAAGCCGTGACCCGGAGGTGGAAAAGGCTCTGCGCCGCATCCTTGATATCTACGAGCACAAGATTTACAGCCCGGAGCTGCACCGGCAGCTGGTGTTCTTTGACCAGCACTACAACTCTATCATCGATTTGTACAGCTACGGTCACGATATCGAGTCCAGCTGGCTCATCGACTGGGGCTGCGATTTACTGGGCGATGCAGCGCTTTCCAAGCGCATCCACGCCATCAACTCCGACCTTGCCGCCCACATCTACAAGGAAGCTTACATTGACCACTCGGTGGTCAACGAGTGCGACCGCGGCAAGGTGAATACCACCCGTGTGTGGTGGGTGCAGGCCGAGTCCGTGCTGGGCTTCGTGAACGAATACAACAAGAGCGGCGATGCAAAATACCGCGATGCCGCCGCCGATATTTACCACTACATCTGCAACGTGATGGTGGACAAACGCCCCGGCAGTGAATGGTTCTGGGAAGTGGACGCAGACGGAAAACCGTCCAGCCGCAAACCCATCCTTGAGCCGTGGAAGTGCCCCTACCACAACGGCAGAATGTGCATGGAACTGATAAGGAGGAACCCCGATGTCACAGTCTAAACTCCACCCCGAATACCTGCGCCAGAAGGCTTTGCAGGATGCCTACCTGGCCCGCAAAAACAAAAAGACCGATTTCTACAACGGCATCTATGACCGGTGGGAAAACCCGGTGCTGACCCGCGAGTCCATCCCGCTGAGCTGGCGGTTCGACCTGAACCCGGAGACGAACCCCCACTTTATGGAGCGTCTGGGCGTGAACGCCGTGTTCAACTCCGGTGCCATCAAGCTGAACGGCAAGTATTACCTTGTGGCGCGCATCGAGGGCAATGACCGCAAGAGCTTCTTTGGCGTGGCAGAAAGCGACAGCCCGGTGGAGGGCTTCCACTTCTGGGAAAAGCCCATCCTGCTGCCGGACACCTGCCCGGAGGAGACCAACGTCTACGATATGCGTCTGACCCAGCACGAGGACGGCTGGATCTACGGCGTGTTCTGCTCCGAGAGCAAGGACAACAGCGTGAATGACCTGTCCGCTGCCGTAGCTGCCGCAGGCATTGTCCGCACCAAAGACCTCAAAACTTGGGAGCGTCTGCCGAACCTTGTCACCAAGCGCAGCCCCCAGCAGCGCAATGTGGATCTGCTGCCGGAGTTTGTCAACGGCAAGTACGCCTTCTACACCCGCCCCATGGATGACTTCATCGACACCGGTTCCGGCGGCGGCGTAGGCTTTGGTCTGTGCGAGGACATCACTCACGCCGTCATTGACGAGGAGATCATCACCAGCCCCCGCCGCTACCACACCATCACTGAGGCAAAGAACGGCGAGGGTGCCACCCCCATCAAGACCGAAAAGGGCTGGCTGCACATTGCCCATGGCGTGCGGAATACCGCCGCCGGGCTGCGGTACGTCATTTATGTATTCGTCACCGCACTGGACGACCCCAGCAAGGTGATCGCGGAGCCCTCCGGCTTCCTGATCGCTCCCCGGGACTGGGAGCGTGTGGGCGATGTTTCCAACGTGGTGTTCACCAACGGCGCGATTGCAGACGATGACGGAAGCGTGTATATTTATTATGCAGCCAGCGATACCCGTCTCCATGTAGCTTCTACCACCATCGACAAACTGCTGGACTTCGCCTTCAACACCCCCGCCGACCCGCTGCGCAGTGTGGACTGCGTAAAGCAGCGGTGCGCCCTCATCGACAAAAATCTGGAGTACCTCAAGAGCATCGGCGAGTAAACCGCCCCTCTGAGACCTCCGCCCGAAAGGAAACGCCATGAAAAAGACCAACATCGACAGCCCCTTCTACCGCACTATGGGGAAGATCGGCGATCTGCTTTTTGCCAACCTTCTGTGGCTGGTGTGCTGTTTGCCCATCGTCACCGCCGGAGCCTCCACCCTGGGGCTGTTCACGGTGGTGAACAAGATGGCGGCAAAGGAGGACTACACCGTCCATACCGACTTTTTCAAGGCGTTCAAGCGGGATTTTAAGCAATCTACTGCCCTGTGGCTGGTGCTTTTGCTGGCAGGCTTTGCCGCCCTCACCGGGCTGCGCACCGCCACCGCACAGGACACCCCCAGCACCGGCATTCTGGCGGCAGCGTCCTTTCTGCTGCTGGTGCTGGCGGGCTGCTGCGGCAGCTGGGGCTTTGCCCTGCTGGCACGGTTCACCTATCCCGGCGTTCTGCCGGTGCTGGCGGACAGCGGCCGCATGACCCTTGCAAACCTGCTGCCCACTGTGGGGAATCTGGCTTTTCTGGCGTGGTTTCCCCTGCTGGCAAAAGCCGCCCCTGCGTGGTTCGTCTATCTGCTGCCCCTGTGGCTGCTCATCGGCGGCGCAGGTTCTGCCCTTGGCATGGCAAGCCTGATGCGCCCCGCCTTTGCTCAGCTGGAAAAAGCCGGGCGCAAGGAAGAGGAACCGGAAGAAGAACCTGACACGGAGGACAGCGTGCAATGATCGTCTGCACCGAAGCTGTCCTTATTGGAAGAAAGTGTGATCCTATGGAAGAACGAATCAAACAGCAGTATGACCGCTGGCTTTC
This sequence comes from Faecalibacterium tardum, assembly GCF_040096515.1. Taxonomy (NCBI): domain Bacteria; kingdom Bacillati; phylum Bacillota; class Clostridia; order Eubacteriales; family Oscillospiraceae; genus Faecalibacterium; species Faecalibacterium tardum. The sequence continues at coordinate 9,230 of NZ_JBBMEO010000025.1, forward strand.
CCAGCCCGGGATGCCTGCTGACCTTGCCGATGAACTGAACAGCATTGCAGGCAACGAGGATGCTATTACCGACCGCTTTTACCGGGAGCTGGAATTCGGCACCGGCGGTCTGCGGGGTGTCATCGGGGCAGGCACCAACCGGATGAACGTCTACAACATCCGCAAGGCAACCCAGGGGCTTGCCAACTACCTGAACGCCTCCGACCTGCCCAAAAAGGTGGCCATCGGCTACGACAGCCGCATCAAGAGCGATGTGTTCGCAAAAGAAACGGCGGCTGTTCTGGCTGCTAACGGCATCAAGGCATACATTTACCCCCGTCTGGAGCCCACCCCGGCGCTGAGCTGGGCGGTGCGGTACTACGGCTGCGGCGCAGGCGTATGCGTTACCGCCAGCCACAACCCCGCCAAGTACAACGGCTACAAGGTCTACGGCGCAGACGGCTGCCAGATCACCCTTGAGGTGGCAGCAAAGATCCTTGCCGCCATTGAAGCAGTAGACTGCTTTGCCGTACAGCCTGCGGACTTTGACGCAGCCCTTGCCGAGGGCAAGATCGAATACAGCAGCGAGAAATGTCTGGACGACTTTGTGGATGCCGTCTACGCCCAGCGTGTGGGCGATGGAGCAGGCACCGCTGACCTGAAGCTGGTGTACACTCCGCTGAACGGCTCCGGTCTGGAATGCGTGAAAAAGTTGCTGGCAAAGCTGGGCGTCACCCATGTGACGGTGGTGCCGGAGCAGGAAAAGCCGGACGGCAACTTCCCCACCTGCCCCTACCCGAACCCGGAGATCCGGGAAGCCATGCAGAAGGGTCTGGAGCTGTGCGACAAAGTGCACCCGGATCTTTTGCTGGGCACCGACCCGGATTGTGACCGCTGCGGCACCGCCGTGCCGGACGGCAAGGGCGGCTACCGGCTCATCACCGGCAACGAAATGGGCATCATTCTGCTGGACTACATCTGCCGCACCCGGAAGGCACTGGGCACCATGCCGGAGCATCCGGTGGCTGTGACCACCATCGTTTCCACCGATATGGCCACCCCGGTGGCGGCAAAGTACGGCGTGGAGCTGCGCCGCACCCTGACCGGCTTCAAATTCATCGGCGAGCAGATCGGTCTGCTGGAAGCCGCAGGTGAAGCCGACCGCTACATCTTTGGCTTTGAGGAGAGCTACGGCTACCTGTCCGGTGCCCACGTCCGGGACAAGGACGCCGTCAACGCCACCCTGCTGGTGTGCGAAGCCGCCGCATGGTACGCAAAGCAGGGCATGACCCTGCTGGATGCCATCAATAAGCTGTACGCCGAGTTTGGCTGCTACCGCAACGCCCTGCACAGCTTCGCCTTTGAGGGCGAAAGCGGAATGCACACCATGGACGCCATCATGAAGCAGCTGCGGCAGACCCCGCCCACCGCCATCGGCGGCATGACCGTGGAAAGCGTAGTGGACTACAACACCGCCGGCACCGGACTGCCCAAGGCAAATGTGTTGGAGTTCCGTCTGGCGGGCGGCGCCAAGCTGATGGTACGCCCCTCCGGCACCGAGCCGAAGATCAAGGTGTATCTCTCTGCCGTTGCCCCCACCGAAGAAGCAGCCGATGCCATCAACGACACCCTTGGCAAAGCTGCCTCTGCCCTGTTGAAAGCATAATCCCCTGCAAACTGGCTGCCTCGTTCCCGCCGAAAAATGGACGGGGCAGCTTTTTTGCACCCTTTTTTGTGTTCAATTTCAGGCATATTCGAGGTATATAAAATGAAAACGATTCAACTTACTCCCAGCTGCAAAGACTACCTCTGGGGCGGCGAAAAGCTGCGCACCGAGTACGGCATCCAGAGCGAACTACACCCCCTGAGCGAGGCGTGGATGCTCTCCTGCCACCCGGACGGCCCCAGCTACCTGCCGGATGGCTCCACCTTCCAGCAGTACATCGACGCCCATCCCGGCTGCCTTGGCACCCACTGCGAAAAGTTCAGTGAGTTCCCCGTACTTGCCAAGCTCATTGATGCCAAAAAAGACCTGTCCATTCAGGTACACCCCTCCAATGAATACGCTTTGGAGCACGAGCACCAGTACGGCAAGACCGAGATGTGGTATGTGCTGGAAGCAGAGCCGGGTGCCTCCCTCTACTACGGCTTCACCCATGAGATCAGCAAGGAGGAGTTTGAGCGCCGCATTCAGGATAACACCCTGACCGACGTGCTGAACGCCGTGCCGGTGCACAAGGGGGACTGCTTCTTCATCCCCTCCGGCACGCTGCACGCCATCCGCAAGGGCATCGTGGTGGCGGAGATCCAGCAGAACTCCAACGTCACCTACCGCATCTACGACTACGGCCGTCTGGGCGCGGATGGCAAGCCCCGGCAGCTGCACATCCCGCAGGCGCTGGATGTTACCCTCCGGGAGCCGCCGAAAGCGCAGGACTTCCACGGTCATCTGGCACAGTGTGATTACTTCACGGTGGATGCCGTAGAGGGTGGCTTTGAGGATGTCTGCGACGAGACCTCCTTCACCTCTCTGCTGGTGCTGGAAGGCAAGGGCACCCTGACCGAGACCGCCACCGGCGAAAGCCTGCCCATCCGCAAGGGGCAGAGCCTGTTCCTGCCCGCTGGCACCGGGGCCTACGCCGTAACCGGCACAGACCTCAAGTGCCTGCGTACACGGGTGTAAATAAAGCATGAAAAATTCCCGGGCAGTCTGCCGCTGCCCGGGAATTTGTGCTATGATAGATGCAGAAAAACAGACGAAACGAGGACACAGCCATGGCATCCTACCGCTACGAACGGGATATCAAACCCGAAGACCTGATCCAGGAAACGCCCCCTCCCCTGACCCCGGCGCAGCAGCGTGCCAACTGGTGGCACTACCACTGGTATTATGTGGTGCTGATCGCTGCCGCCCTGCTGGCGGTGGGGTATTTCGTCTGGAACCGGGTCACCGAGGTGCAGCCGGACTACACCGTGGCAGTGGTGAGCCGCACCGACCCGGACACTGCCTTTCTCAGTCATCTGGAGACCCGGCTGGAAGCCCTTGCCGGGGACGTGAACGGCGATGGCAAGGTGAAGGTCACGGTAAAGGGCATCTGGCTGGCGCTGGACTTTGAAACGCAGGATGCCGCCCTGCAACGGCTGATGCAGTCCAGCGAGGACAAGCTGAACTCTGATTTTTATCTGTGCGAAAGCACCCTGTTTATCGTGGACGACCCCACCGCCATGGAGCAGCGGTATGGCTGCTTCCAGACGCTGGACGGCACCGACCCGGAGGAAGGAGACGTTCTGTCGGTGGCAGACTTTGCTCTGCCGCTGCAAGACACCGCCCTTGCCAATGTGCAGAGCGAAAGCTCTACCCTCTGGTACGCTGCCCGCCGCCTGAACGAGGGCATGGATGCGGATACTGCTGCCGCATTGAATGCACTGTGGGAGAAGCTGGTTTGAGGATTGCGAAAGCATCCAGCCTGTATCGGCACGGTGCAGTTCAAGGGTTTGGGTGCTCCCAACAAGCGTTTTGCAACGCAAATGGTGTTTGTATAGACAGACACATTGCTTGCAGGTGCTACGAAGCCTCTCAACGTGCTTTCCAAATTTGAAAATCATTTTGCAAATCAGACCGTCTGCTTTCAAGCTCAACTTGAAGCGGACGGTTATTTTTTAGATTTACCTTATTTTTTCTTGCACCCTGCCGAAAGTGACGTATTCTCAAAAGTTCGCGTTTGCGAAGCGAAGCGGAGCAATGAAAGCCCCAGTGGGGCTTTTGAGTGACCGAACGGTCTTGCGCCAGCAAGATGGAGGGGCCTTGCCCCGACAAGTGACTTTTTATGCAAAGGAAAGCAGGCTGTGCAAACCTTGCGCAGAAAAGCCCCTGATTCGGGCAAATATGCAAACGGTGTGCAGAAAGTGTGCAGCCGCTTTTCTACATAAAGAAAGAACTTTAAATCTTACGATTTTACGCTCAATATCTGGTGTCCTCGCGCACTCATATCCGAACTTTTCTCCGCTTTTACGGCTTCCCCAAAAGCGACCGTTTCTGTACCTTCCTTATAGTTAAAGGTAATGAGTACCTTATCATCGTAGAGATAGATGGCATTGATGAAGGTGTCCACCAGCGCCTGCCGCTGCTCCGGCTGGGTCATATCCAGCTTGCGGAAGCGAAGCAGCCAAAACCGGACGAACTCCTCTTTCATCTTCGGCTTGGCAAGCCGTTCCTCGGCAATGCGGGCTTGCAGCTCCTTCCGCTGTTCTTCCAGAGCTTCCAGCCGCTCTTTGGTTGAACTGGTCAGAATGCCCATCTGGATAGCGTTCAGCATATTGGTGATGCCGACTTCCGTTTCCTTCAGCTGCTTTTCGTAGATGGGCAGGTCTGTGCTTTCCTGATTTTGCAATTCCATGACTTTGGCAATGATGGCATTCATGGAAGCGTCATCTTCCACCAGCTTCATGGTCTCGTTGACCACTAGATCTTCCATCCACTGTTTCCGCACGGCCTTTTTATCGCAGGTCTTTTTCTTCTTGGCGGCGGCACACTTGTAATAGGTATACATTTTCCCGGTGTGGCTGACACCGCTTTCTCCGAACATCAGCGCTCCGCACTTACCGCAGTACAGCTTGGTGGTGAGCAGATAGCTTTCCTCTGCCTTATGACGGGCAGGGGCCTTTTTATTTTTCGCCAGCTTTTCCTGCAATCTGCCCATCTTCAATTTGAATGATCTGCCTTTATACGCCGCTATTCCCGCGAGAACTGACGCTCATTGGCGGTGTTGCACTATAAAAAGCTTTGCCGTTTACGGTGCCCTGCGTCATGCCAATTAAATCGATCAGCTGATCCTCAGAATATGTAACCGGACAGTTTTTCAGTTTCTTGGTGCTACACGAATAGGCTCCATCTGTTAAGGTGACTACACCCATCCGTTCCAGACTTGCCAGCATCTTTCCAAGTTCTTTTCGGTCACATTTTATTCCTTTTTCCGAAATAGCTGTTGCAATCTGGGATGCCGACAATGTTTTTTCAGTTAGCAACATGGCCAATGCAAACTTTGCTCCTTTTAAGTAGTAGGGGATGATTTTATTGCGTATCCAAATTCCCTTTTTCATGTTGCGGTTCTCCTTTTAGAATCTGTCCATCCTCGATCCGAATGACCTGCTGCGCCTTCTGCGCAATTTCCGGGTTATGCGTAACAACGATAAGCGTTTGCCCGAACTCCGCAGCACATTCCATCAGCAGCCGCATCGTATCCTCACCCGTCCGTGTATCCAGATTTCCGGTAGGCTCGTCTGCAAAAACGATGCGCGGTTTTGCGATGAGTGCACGGGCGATCGCCACCCGCTGCTGCTGTCCACCGGAGAGCTGCGCGGGGCGGGAGTGCAGCTTGCCCCCAATACCCAAGATTCCGGTCAGCTTATGGAGCATCTGTTCATCCGGCGCTCTATGGTCGAGATAAAACGGGATCAGAATATTATCCTGCACCGTGTACTCCGGGAACAGCCGGAAGTCCTGAAAAATAAAGCCGATCTTTTGCCGCCGCACCTGTGCCAGCTGCTCCGCATTCATCGCATAAATGTCCTGCCCATCCAGCAGAACTTTTCCGGTGGTGGGCGGCAAAAGTCCTCCCAGAATTTTCAGGAGCGTGGATTTTCCGCTGCCGCTGGAACCGATGATGGACGCAAATGTACCGTTTTCAAGGGTCAGGTCGCTATTTCTGAGGGCGTGAACCGCGCTTTCCCCTTCCCCGTAGGTTTTGGAGATCTGTACAGCTTCCAGAATTTTATCTTTCATAAGATGTCCCCCTTGGATGCTTTTTTACGAATAAAAGAGAAGATCGGCAGCAACGCTGCGGACAGCCAGAACACCATCAGCAGAACGCTGACCATGATCTGACTTCCCACGGGTTTATGGAACGCATATACCCGTCCGCTTGTATGAATACGGATCAGGTCGAGAATGCTCTGGATCGGAACGATACGCGAGACCGCCGCATAGACAACGATGTTCACAAGCAGCGTTGTCCCAACGATGACCGGGAGCAGCAGCTTTGCATAGGACAGCACCAGTTTTTTCGGGGAAACGCCCAGCGTCAGGAGAAGCGACAGACGCTGCTGCTGGACTTCATAAGCTGAAAGATTCAAAACCACCAGCAGCGCACACCCCAGAAGGACCCCGAATACCGCAAGGATGCCGACAAGGAAAGCGCTCTGTGTGCCCTCGGTGTAGCTCTGGCTGATCAGGTCGTAGTTATCTGCACGCAGGATACCATTCCTGCGCGTTGCAATGGAGGAAATAGACCGACGCAAAGAGAAATTGCTGCCAGCGGACAGCTTCACGTTCAGGCTGCTGTATCCTTCCTTTTCCATAAAGTAGCTTCCTGCGCTCTCAAACATTTTATGGTAAAGAGCCGTACTGACAAAAATCGTGCCGCTGGAAATGAGCCGGTCTGTTGTCAACAGCGTGTAGCTGTTCGCAGACTTTACGACACCGACAATGGGCAGCTGGGCTGTATACGTCCGGTAGACCTCATTCCCGGCTTCATCCTGCCCGGTATAACGCCGGTATTGGATGCTCAACTTGTCTCCAGCTGCGAAAACCGGTTCAACAGGAATGCTGCCCTCCGTTTGGGTGTTCTTCTGATAGTACGCGTCCGCAGCGGGGTCATAATAGCAATCTCCCCACAGGGTCAAAACAGAATCCCCTGCCAGCAGCGTCTCTATTTCCTCGTCCGAAACGCCGGCATCTGCGGCAATGCGGCGCAGTTCGTCCTCCGGCAAGGCGCAGACAGTCGTGTTCAGCGTTCCCTTTTCTGCATTTCGCAGCAAGCTCGGAATGTCCGTATAGAAACCGTTGTCCTTGACCCAGATATCGGCAAGCATCTGGCTGGACTGGATCTTGTCTGACGTCACGGTATAGGTATCGGTCAGATCAATTGCAGCGGAAACCTCTTCCACACCGGGCAATGCAGCAAGATCCTCTTTCAGAGAAAACGGCATCCCGGAGGTTCCGTTCATCTTGATGGACAGACAGGCATACGGTGCATCCAGATCATACGGCAGCATGACACGCCAGCCGACATACAGACAACTGACGGCGATCAGCAATACCGCGCAGCCGACACCGATCTGCGGTGCAAGCGGCAGCTGTGCCAAGCGGAATTTTTTTGCAGACTTCTCTTTGGGTTTTGCGGTCTGCGGGCGAACCAGCACCGCAGGCAAAAGTGCGCCCAGCAGTACGGAGAGCAGAAACAGCACCGCCAGCGGCACAAGAGATACAGCGGGGATCACCAAGAACGAAAGGTGCTTTTGCAGCCCCAGACCGATGGCAGCGGCGCCGCAGCCCAGTGCAAACCCAGCAGCAACTGCTGCAAGCCCGGCAAAAAGCGCTTCCCACAGGCACATGAGCCGGAGATCCCGATTTTTAGCCCCCAGCGTCAGGAAGGTGTTGATGGTATGTACACGCTTGTGCAGAACGATCAGGAAATACTGCGCCACCGCAAAAAAGCTGACCAGAATCGCTGCGACCAGTAAAAAGCGCAAAGAAGATGAAACGGTATCCTCCTGCGGGTAGGCATACTCGTTTGCCACTAAAGCAGGGTCGGTCGAAGCGGTCACGGGTGCGGCTGCATTCAGGTAATAAAACGTCTGGAACTTTTGCCCGTCTATGGCAAGCGGCTCTGCTACAATGCCGCTGACGGTCAGATTGCCGTTCAGATTCCAATACACATCATAGGCAGGCAAAACACCGCACAGGGTATAGGCTTTTTCCATCACTGTGCCGGAGCCTGCCAGTGGGTCGTAATCATTGGCAGCGACCTTCAGCGTGACCGTCTGCCCTACGTCATAGGAGCAGCCCAGCGCATCCAGCAGAGTCGTCGTCATGGCGATCTCATCGGGCTGGGTGGGGAAATCACCGCTGATCGGCACGATACGCCCCAGCTGTGCAAAGGTATCGTCTGCCGTTCCGATCCCGCCCGCCACGCCATCGTCTGCGCCGAGAACGATTCCGTTTTGGATCACTGTGCTGACCTGTGCGGATGCGGGCAAGGTGTTTTGTGCCTGTGCAGCGTCCGCAGCAGTATCCGACAAACGCAGGTACTGCCACGCGCCGTATAGTTCGCAGCGGGTGTCCTGCAATGCCTGTGCAGAACTGACGGAGTAGATCACCGCCGCCGTCAGGAACGAGAAAACCAGTGTCAGCAAAAGCAGCAATAGGCTGGTCTGCTTCTTGCGGCCAAGCATCCCATGAAACGCCAGAATGATAGATGGACTTTCTTTGATTTTCATAAGCTGTCCTCCCCTATGTCTTACACGCACCTAGAAAAGGAATTTTTCTATTATAATAACGCTTTTAAAGGAAGTTTGTTACACTTGTTTTAAAACATCGTATGACTGCACATAAATTCATGGAAAATTTGTTGCATAATCACAGTTTTGTTTATCTGCATCGCTATTGAGGACGAATACGGCAATACTCCGGTACAGCGAGCCGAACTGGACTGGCTATTATACAACAAGCCCTTGGAGTATGCCCAGCTTGTGCTGGGTGGTGAGATTGAGCACTATCTCTCACTTGGCTGTGACCATGGCAGGTTAGAAGATTGACCTTTAATTAGAATATACAGATAAAACCGACAACCATCTACTTGCGACTTGCAAATAGATGGCTGTCTATTATTAACTACGCATTTTAACAATGATTTTTCTTTTCAACAAGCATTCCGATAATAAACGAAAGTAGGAAAACGAGTAGCCAAATCAAAACTCCGTAGTGTGCCTTGAGCTGCCATACTTTTCCTATATACATATCCGGCGTGATTTTTGTGGCGTTTATTTTGATAATAAAATCGCCCAACACTTGTCCGATCAAAATTCCTGTCCAGTTTCCAGCTGTTGTGATAAGAGCTGCTCTATACATTTCCAGAAAACAGAAAGTAACAGATGCAACCCATAAACACAAATAATAATGGGCTGCTGTCCATTCAAACAAGTAGACTTCATGAAACACTGTTTGAGAAAGAAGATAGCACACCATATATGCTAAAAATACGATCAGCAAAAATCCGAGACAAGTTTTCTTTTTTGATGCTGTGTTCTTCATACGGCTTTGGAATCCTATTCCAATGTGTACCGACATCTTTGCGTTTCATTATAAAACAGCTTGGCTGCTTACTTCGATACTATTTCGACAGTTGGCATCTTGCCTTCCAATCCGAGTTCGTCATCTTCTGCAACTCTATAAAGCGTGCAACCAAGCTTTTTAAAACGATCAGTTTTCAAAGGAGAAACTATCCAGTAAGGTCAGCAGATAATCGTTTGGAATACCAGCCGTCTCACTTTTTTGAGCATTTTCATTGCGGACATAAAGGGCATAGTCTGTTGCATGGTGTTGGAACATGGTATACTGTGCAGTTGTACAGCCAGCACGATCCTGTACTGTGTAGATTTCAAAGCACTTTCCTGACTTCGATGTGTAAAGCTTTTTGGAAATGCTGTAATTCTGTTTAGGGAATGTTTTCGTATACGTTTTCTGAGAACCGCACATTCCATCCACATCATAAAATGTGTTGGCGCAAAGTGAAATACTTACATTTCCGTCCAGCCAGTATCTTGTATATTCCGTCTCCATGACTTTGGTGGAGGAATTGAAAAAGACATTCATTTGATCTTTTGGGGCAATGCTATGCTCCATGGTATCCAGCAAAGCGTTTTCCACAAAATGAACGCCGAACAGCTGCTCGATCTGCTCCTGCGATTCTGGTGTTATAGAGTAGAAAGTTGCTCCGGTGCGGGCTCGTTCCTTCACGGTTTGTCGAACCGATTTGTCAATTTCCGTATTGCTTATAACCTCATCTATTTCAGAGACATAGCAAATCTGTGTATCCTCCGGCCTATACGTAATTGAACTGCTCATATCTGCTTCAAGTGCATTTGAGACCGGACTTAGAAGAACTACTACCCCCAGTAACATAGCAAAGGAGAAGGTTAAACTTTTCTTCATAAGACACTCCTATTCAACCGAAAAATATGGAACCCGAATTGAATTCGATTCTAGACGATTGATTCGGGGACGTACAGCTGATGCTGTAAAGTTTTTAGATGCTATTTACGTTTACGACAGCAAATGCCGTTACAAAGGTGCGTGTGATTCTTTCAGAACAATCAAATCTTTTGAACTTCACCATCTGAATGTACATGCGCGAAATTGGTTAATGCGTTACGTTCTGCATCGGAATCTCCCTTTCATCTCAAATTCCACTCTAGCTATTATCAATGATATCAAAGCACAAGAACCCGTCAAAGTCCACGATTTTGTATCAAAATAGAGAAAACTTGTAACGAAATCGGTGTGGCCGCAAACAATATGTCCCTTAACACTGGACATCCAGCATTAGGGGAGCACACCAAAGCTACCTTTCGCCATATTACAAGTCAATCGTCAACCAAAGGCTTTTGACTATTTGAAGTTTTGGCATAATCGTATTATACTTGTAAGGAACAGGGCTGTATGTTGTGTAATGAAAAGCGGTCCCATGTGCACATGTGCAATGGAGGGATTTCAAAATGAATGTCTTGGTTTGTGACGATGAACGGCAGATCGTTGATTCTATCATTGAAACACTTGAAAAGAAAACCGAAGAAACACAGGTATCATCAAGATTCTATGGAGTTTCGCAGCCAAGTCAAATAGACTTTTCTCGTCCTTATGATATTGCGCTTCTGGATATTGATATGGGCGAAACAAATGGGATTGAGCTTGCCAGAAAGTTACGAGCAGAAAATGAAAACATTGTGATTATCTTCATTACAAATTTTATTCAGTATGCTCCAGAGGGATTTGAAGTTCAAGCCTTTCGCTACTTACTAAAAGCAGATTTCTCTGCTAAACTTGATTCCTACTTTGATTCAGCTGTCCAAGAAGTACTTCGGCGGAAACAGCTTGTCACAATTTCAATCAACTCTGAAATTATCGATGTACCTGTAAATGACATTCTGTATTTAGAATCTCATCGAAGAATCATTGTCATGCACTTGTTGGACGAAAAATGCCCAGCATACCAATTTTACGGCAACATAACAGAACTATCCGAAAAAATCGAACCACTCGGTTTCCTTCGTATTCAAAAAAGCTACCTTGTCAATATGCACTATGTCGAAATCTTTCAATACAATAAAGTCCAATTGCGCGGTGGTCTTTGTCTGGCTCCAAGCGAAAAGAATTATAGTGAGCTAAAACAGAAATATTTACATTGGAGAGGTAAAAGTAGATGGATGCTTTAATCAGTTTGGTTTACACAATCGTAGATTCCGTCTGCGTATGTCTATTTTTAGATGCCTTTGCTTCGCATCGTTGGAAAGATCATAGATTCCTTATTGGTGTAATAGTTCAGACCATTTTAACGTATGCGTCCATTGAATTCAGTGTTATTGCCTTAAATCGAAACAAAATCGTCAAAATTCTTTTGATTCTACTATCCTGCTTTATGGTTGCCAGAACTCTATATGAGAATATCTCAGGAAAATTTTTATTATTTCTTATCGTTATAGAATATCTCTTGACTTACAGCTTATCTTTTGCAGTCGGAATGCTTGCAACTACAGTTTGTGGGATGGATGCTCAGACGTTTCAAGCCGACAAAACATTATCTCTAATCTATGGAATCTCTTATTATTCTGCTGAATTATTTATTATTGCGCTATTTCGTAAAATGATGCTTCAGCGTATGGACAACAGACCCAGAAGCGATGCTCAACATTCGCAGCTGATACTCTACTTTCTATTTCCATGCGCATCGTTTGTAATGCTTGTGATCCTACTTTACGTTACAAGCGGTCATAATATAGAAGAGTTTGTTTCTGCAGGTTGCTGTATTCTTATTTTTATTTCAAACATTGCAATTCTCTTTTTATTGGAGCGAATGGAGTATACCGCATCGGAAAGAGAACAGTTATTGATGCTTAACCAGCAGATTCAGCTGCAATCGAAAAACATGACTTCGGCAAGCGAACTTTATTCTGCCCAAAGGAAAAAAGTTCACGATTTTCGGGCGCACCTAAATATCCTAAATCAATTGATGAAGAATCAAGAATATTCTGCCGCTGAAGAATATCTTGAAAAAATCACCGAACAGCAAACAGATCGACTTTTTCTTGTCAACACACATCATCCCATCTTGGACGCACTTTTCAATACAAAAGCTGCCGAAGCAACTCAAAAGAAGATCAGCATTGATTTTGAAGTGAATGATCTATCCAAGCTTCCATTTGATGCCTCCGATATGGTAGTGCTTCTATCAAACCTTTTGGATAATGCCATTGAAGCGTGTCAGCAGTATGATGAGGGCGATAAAGCGATTCATGTCATGGCCGTTGCACAGCAAGACTTTTTTGTCTCTGTCCGAAACACATCGGAACCTGTTGTAATTATAAATGGTTCCATTCCAACTACAAAACCAGAACCACAGATGCATGGCTTTGGGCTTGCGAACATCCGACTGATTCTTGAAAAATACAGTGGAGAGTATACGATGTTCTATGAAAACGGGTGGTTCCAGTTCACCGCCGATATACCGTTCACTCCGATTTCGTGACAGATTTTCTCCATGTTAGTACAAAAGCATGGACGAAATCTTCTATTATATGTATAGTAACAATAAGATGCCGATGATTTCAACGCATCTATAAGAATTCGCATATAGTGGTTTGTTTCTTGAAGAAGGGAGTGTGTCAGCATGAAAAAATTGAAACCGATCCTATTTGCAATTGTGATTCTAATATTGCTTTTATTTATTATTGGTGGAATGCTGGGACTGCTTCCTCAACCGCTTTTCGTCTTGTCATCACAAACCATTCTGGTTATATTAGTCTGTGGCGGTGCATTGATAATCGGACTTCTGCTGAAATTTTTCGACAAGAAGTGAGATTCTTAGGAGTTTCTATGTTGCCATTTTTCAATCAAAAAGAGCTGGTTGTTTGCTCGAATCAATCTCAATACCAAAAATACACATCTCTTTTAGAAAAAGAAGGAATCGGATATCGAACAAAAGTACGCGATTTATCATCACCGTCTCTGTTTTCAATGGGAACCCGTGAAAGAGCCGGAACGGCATTTCAAAAGGTCAATTATCAAATGCTCTACACAATATATGTTCGCAAAGCCGATTATGAACGTGCTGTTCACGTTATTCTTGCTTGATTAAATATGAACGCTCCATTCAATTAAGACTACTGTCTATGGTACAATGATTATACGCAATCGAACTTTTACCGTGAAAGTTCGATTGAACTGCGAGAATTAAGAGTTTTTCTAAAACACAGTGTTGCTTTCCACTTGTACTGTGTATGTTTTGCCTATTTCATGTATTCATTCTCCTAAAGTGTTGACACCTTGCAGAGAATATGCTATTATTTCCGAAAGTCCCACTGATTTTGTGGATTGGTTACAAGCCATCCACAAGATGTGGTCGTGTTCATTTTGAACACAGCCACAGAAAGTGGTTGGTTATCACCGTGAGACCCACCACTTCAGTGATGGAAAGTCCACGAAAGAATTTACCGCCCCGCAACACACCCGATCTATTTTGCCGCCGATTCACCCGACAAAATCCATCGCTGCGCTGCGTGGGCGGTATTTTTTTACAAATAGAACCTTATGTGGTTGTACAAATCTCCGAATTTTATTTACAGTTGTTGACCGCACAACTTCAAAGTGTTATTCTTGTGCTTGAAAGAAGCCGGACGTAGTGTCCGCACTGCGCCCGGCTTTCTTCATACCGCACCTTGAATCTTGAATAAGCCGTCTGAACGTGATACCGTGCCATGACCTCACACTTTCCGTGAGCGAGCCGGACAACGCCGCTGCAAAACTTCGTTCGGAGCAAACGGTGACCCCATTACATGAGCAGAGCCCAGCTACTTATTTTTTGCGTCTTAACAATTTGGAAACATTTGTAGAACTTTTCGGGGCGAGGCCCCTCCATCTGCTATCGCAGACCGTTCTGCCGCTTAAAAGCCCCACTGGGGCTTTCATTGCTGCGCTGCGCTTCGCAAACGCGGTCTATGCGTTTTGAGCGCAGCGGTAGAGGGGGACAAACGTCCGGGCAAAGCTCCCTTTGCGGGTGTCGTATTTTGTCTTATCCGGCAGCCGTCAGCATTCCACTGCCACCTTGATGACGCCATCCCGTTTATTTTCAAAGAGGGCGTAACCTTCTTCAATGCGGCGCAGAGGGTAGGTGTGGGTAATGAGCGGTTCGGTATCGATCTTACCTTTCGCGATAAGGCGCAGGGTCTCTTCACAGTCGCAGCCATCCACGCCGCCGGTCTTGAAGGTAAGGTTTTTGCCGTACATCTCCGGCAGCGGCAGGGTCTGTGCCTTGTCGTACAGCGCCACCACGGTCACGATGGCGTTGGGTCTTGCGCACTCCCACGCCAGCCGGAAGGTAGTGTCCGCCCCTGCCACTTCCAGCACCACATCTGCCCCGCCGTGGTCGCTGTTGGCGCGCACAAAGGCGGCGCAGTCCTCCGGCTGTACCGTGAGCACATGCGGGTAGTGCTGACGGATGAACTGCAACCGGTTCTCGTCCTTTTCGCACACGATGATGCGCTTGGGGCTGTGCAGCATGACGCACAGCAACGTGCAGATGCCGGTAGGCCCTGCGCCCAAAATCAGCACGGTATCCTCCGGGGTGATCTCCGAAATGCGCGCCGCCCAGAATCCGGTGGCAAGCACATCGCCCACCAGCAGTGCTTGCCGGTCGGCAACGCCGTCCGGGATCTTGTTCAGCCCCTGATCCGCAAAGGGCACCCGGACATACTCTGCCTGCCCGCCGTCAATGCGGCAGCCCAGCGCCCAGCCGCCGTTTTGGTCGGTGCAGTTGTTCACAAATCCCTTTTTGCAAAAGAAGCACTCCCCGCAGAAGGTCTCCACATTCACCGTCACCCGGTCGCCGGGCTTTACGTTGGTCACCGCGCTGCCCACTTCTTCCACGATGCCCACCATCTCGTGGCCGACCGTGATGCCGGGCACCGCCCGGGGCACGCTGCCGTGCTTGATGTGCAGGTCGCTGGAGCAGATGCTGGCAAGCGTCACCTTTACAATTGCGTCCCGCTCGTGCCGCAGCACCGGCTTTGGTTTTTCCATCAGGGCAAACTTTCCTTTTGAAATATAGGTATAGGTCAGCATGCTTTTTTCCTCCATGCGCTTTGATATTTCTAAACCGAGTATACCACGCAGCCACGGCAAAAAGCAAGCCGCCTTGTGCTGTGGGGATGGCACCAGCCGCCCTTGTGGAGGTGCTTCATCTTCTCCTGCACTCCCTTCTTCTTTTGACATTTCCTTTGACCGTAAGCAGGGTGATGCATCGATTTTGCACTCATTTGTCCGCGTGCGTCCAGCAGCGTCCGGCTCACCACAGAGCTTTCCGTCTTGGAAAGCGCCAGCCCCACTTCCTGTTCCAGCTCCCGGATAGCATTGGTCAGGCTGGGCTGAGAAATATAGAACTGCTGCACTGCATGGCTGATGGTGCCGGTGCCGGCAACAGCCGTGACATAGCGGAGTTGTTGAAGGGTCACGGCAGTTTCCTTTCGGCGTGTTTTCTCTATCCTACCGCAGAGCCGCCAAAAACGCAACGTATTTTCTTCTTTGAAATACCAAACGAACATTGCCGGCATATCCAAGATACGTTTTACCCGCCCTGCAATTTCCCTTATAATAGCACCGCAGTCTTGAAACGGCTGCAACATTCCCATATCACAAAGGAGGCTTTCCGGTATGGGACAACGGCAAAGTGAGATCATCAAAAATCACATGGAAGTCTACTGGCACGACTATGCGTCGGCCAGCAAGGGCGTCCCCATTACCGAGGCGGGGCTTGTGGAAAAAGCCTCCGTCATTGGACGCACCGGGCTGATGCTGCTGGAATGCGGCACCGGCGCATGGCGTGTCCGAAGCTCCATGAACACCCTTTCGCGGGAGCTGGGAGTCACAACAACAGCGGACATCGGCCTGTTGTCCATTGAGTTCACCTGCTTTGACGGTGACCAGTGTTATACCCAGTCACTCTGTCTGACAAATACGGGCGTGAATACCTCCCGGCTGAACCGACTGGAGCATTTCGTCAACGACTTCGACCGGGAAGGAAAATTTATGACCGGCGAAGAACTGCACAGCCACCTCGATGAGATCGAGCGCATCCACGGCTTGTATTCGCCCATCGCACTGGGCTTTGCAGCTGCACTGGCCTGCGGCTGCTTCACCTTTCTGCTTGGCGGCGGCATTGTGGAAATGCTGTGTGCCTTCTGCGGTGCAGGCATCGGCAACTTTGTACGGTGCAAGCTGACAAAGCACCATTTCACCCTGTTTCTGGGCATTACGGCGTCGGTCTGTTCAGCAAGCCTCGTGTATGCCATCCTGCTGAAGCTGGCAGAGGTGCTGTTTGCCGTATCGGCGCAGCACGAGGCGGGGTATATCTGCTCCATGCTCTTCATCATTCCGGGCTTTCCGTTCATTACCAGCGGCATCGACCTTGCCAAGCTGGATATGCGCTCCGGGCTGGAACGTCTGGCCTACGCCGTCCTCATCATTCTGGTGGCAACCATGACGGCTTGGATCATGGCACTGCTGCTGCATTTGCAGCCGGTGCAGTTCCCTGCCCTGAGCCTGACACTCCCGGAAGAGATCGTGTTCCGGCTGCTGGCAAGTTTTGGCGGTGTGTTCGGCTTTTCGCTCATGTTCAACAGTCCCCGGAACCTGGCAGTCTGCGCCGCCCTTATCGGTGCGGTAACGAACACGTTCCGACTGGAGCTGGTGAGCCTTGCGGGCTTTCCGCCCGCTGTTGCAGCGTTTCTGGGCGCACTGCTGTCCGGACTGCTGGCCTCCTTCCTGAAGAGCGCCGCCGGTTATCCCCGCATCTCCGTCACCGTGCCGTCCATCGTTATCATGGTACCGGGACTGTATTTCTACCGTGCCATCTATAATCTGGGCATCCTGTCTCTGATGGACTCCGCCACATGGTTTGCAGATGCCATTCTCATCATCGTGGCACTGCCGTTAGGGCTGATCTTCGCCCGTATTGTCACTGACAAGACTTTCCGTTATTGCACCTGATGTGCAGCATTTCCATTCTCCCATATAAGGCAAAACGCAGCGAACCGTTAAAAGATTCGCTGCGTTTTGTTTTGCTGTGATGCACTTATAAAGGGAGTTCGTTTACAGGGCGTTTACTCGCCGTAAACGATCTTGGTAGCAGTTTCCACATGGCGTTCCAGCCGGTCGGCAAAGTGTTCCAGCGGCAGAAAAACGCCAAGTTCATCGTAGCGGGTTCCGCCGTCCTTGAGCGTATCCTGTCCATAGTAGACCACGGAACGGGGCAGTGCGTGCTGCAGCTTCATCTGGATATCCCAGACGGTGGAGTAGGCCTCCGCTTCCGTTACCTTCTGCTTCACGGTGTCCGGCAGTTCGTAGATCAGCAGCAGCCCCAAATGCTGGTTGTAGTGGTACTCCACCACATCCATCGATCCTTCGTCGTAGCCGTGATACTTGCAGTAGCCGCTGGCAAGGTACATTTTTACCTTTTCCTGCTTCTGGAACACCCGGATGAACCGGTCGTATACTTTGCTGCTCACGGCAAATTTGTTGTTCGGCAAAAGAACGCCGGCATCATCCGTCAGGATCACCGGGTTCGGCTGACCATCGGCGTTGAATTTGAACGGGATCAGGGCAGCGTTCCGTAGCAGGTCAAACATACTGTGCTGGCAGATCGCCATCAGAAAGGCAGACAGATCCTTGTTCTCGTAGGCATTGAACAGCGCTGCGGCAAACTGCTGTGCACTCACGGTCGGCGCATCCAGTACGTCTGCCATGTCCAGCGAGTCGTTGAAGGTATCCATCAGGCGTCGGCAGGCTTCTGGATTTTTCAGGATCTCCCCGAACAGTGCCTCTGCCTTTTCTTCTCTTGAAAATATCGTTGCCATCAAAAAGACCCTCTTTCTGTTTATTTCCAACTACTATTATAGATTCATAATGCCCCGCTGTGAAATACTGCTTTCATATTGCTGCTATATGCAGAACACTTTTTACACATTTTCCAAGTGCCCGTATAATGGACACTGCAATCATGAAATTGCACGAGGGAAATCGAAAAGTATATAAGTTGGTTTGAACGGAGGCAGTTCCTATGTCTGAGGTCAAAAAGGTCGTGCTGGCATATTCCGGCGGTCTGGACACATCGATTATCATCCCGTGGCTGAAAGAGCACTATAACAACTGCGAAGTCATTGCCGTGTGCGGCAATGTGGGGCAGAAGGGTGAGCTGGAAGGCTTGGAAGAGCGCGCCAAGGCAAGCGGCGCATCCAAGCTGTACATCGAAGACCTGACCGATGAATTTGTAGAGGATTACGTCATTCCCACCATGCAGGCCGGGGCAGATTACGAGGGTTATCTGCTGGGCACCAGCTTTGCCCGCCCCATTTTGGCAAAACGCGTGGTGGAGATTGCCCGCGCCGAGGGTGCGGATGCGGTCTGCCACGGCAGTACCGGCAAAGGCAACGATCAGGTGCGCTTTGAACTGGCCATCATGCACTTTGCACCCGACCTGAAGATCATCACCCCGTGGCGCGAGTGGGACATCCAGAGCCGCGATGAGGAGATCGACTACGCCGAGTCCCACCACATCCCGCTGAAGATCAGCCGGGAGACCAACTACTCTAAGGACAAGAACCTGTGGCATCTGAGCCACGAGGGTCTTGATCTAGAAGACCCAGGCAACGAGCCTCAGTACGATAAGGCCGGCTTCCTCGAATTGGGTGTCAGTCCCAAGACCGCACCGGACAAGTCCGAGTTTGTGGAGCTGGAATTTGAAAAGGGCGCTCCTGTGGCTCTGAACGGCGAGAAGTTGAAGCCCGCCGCCATCATCGCAAAGCTGAATGAGATCGGCGGCCGCAATGGCATCGGCCTGTACGATGTAGTGGAGAACCGTCTTGTGGGCATGAAGAGCCGCGGCGTCTATGAGACCCCCGGCGGCACCATCCTGTACAAAGCCCACGAAGTGCTGGAGACCCTGACATTGGACAAGCTGACTGCCCACAAGAAGCGCGAACTGGCCATCACCTTTGGCGAACTGGTGTATGATGGCCAGTGGTTCAGCCCGCTGCGCAAAGCACTGAGCGCCTTTGTCACCTCCACGCAGGAGCACGTTACCGGCAAGGTGCGTCTGGAACTGTACAAGGGCAACCTCATCAATGCAGGGGTCTGGTCGCCGTTCTCTCTGTATCGTGAAGACATCGCCACCTTTGCCGCAGGCGGCGACTACAAGCAGAGCGATGCCACCGGTTTCATCAGCATCTATGGTCTGCCCACCAAGGTGCAGGCTATCGTAAACAGCGAAAAAGAAGGGGAATGAAGTAGTTTATAGCAGTTTGTGTTTTTAATGCACAAGCATCGCTTGCGGTTTACTCTGCGAGTCAAAACCACCGGCTGAGCCGGTGGCTTGAGTAAGCCCTAGAAGGGCATAATACTAGCAAAGCCCCTTAAGGGGCCACGAATGGGTCTGCCAACTGCATTCCTGTCTCGTGGCATGCCCCTCAAGGGGCCTTTTATCTACGCCTTGGTTCCCTTGCTACCCGTAAACGGGTCCATGAATTCCTTAAGGCTTAACTGGTCTGCAATCTGGTCTTGTTCCAGCTGTCTCTTGATATACTCCTGGATTCTCTGCTTGTTTTTTCCAACAGTATCCACAAAATATCCTCTGGCCCAGAAATGCCGATTTCCATACTTGTACTTTAAATTCGCGTGTCTGTCGAAAATCATGAGGCTGCTCTTTCCCTTGAGATATCCCATAACGTAAGAAATGCTGTACTTCGGCGAAAAACTTATCAGCATATGGATATGATCCTGGCAGGCTTCTGCTTCAATTATTTCAATATCCTTTTGCTCGCATAGTTTGCGAAGTATCTGACCAATATCTTTTTTGATTTGGCCATATATCACCATTCTCCGATATTTCGGTGCAAACACTACATGGTATTGACATCTCCATGTCGTATGGCTTAAACTATCTACGTCTTTGTTATTTTTCATTTCAAAGATAAACCTCTTTGTTCCTAGAATGTGGTTGGCAAACCCACACTCTATTCTACAGAGAGGTTTCTCTTTGTCTAGGGCTAAAGCCGTTTTTATTCCACCAGCTTAGCTGGTGGTTTTTCTTCACTCAAGTTCTTAAAGAAAGAACGCCAAATCTTACGATTTGACGTTCAATATCTGGTGCACCTCCAGGGACTCGAACCCTGGGCCCACTGATTAAGAGAGCAAGCCACCGGTTCGTCTCAATTTATGGAAGTTTCGAGTCATCGTTATTTTTAATCAAAGCAACGTGATTTTTCACCCAGTAATTTCTGCATCCTTTGTCGGATTTTGCAGCAAGAAGCACCCTCTGCACGTTTTGAAACCGTGCAAAATCCGTGCAGAAACCGTGCACTTACTCTCCGACAAATAAAATCGCCCTATCCTCACCGGCTTGACGGCATTGGTTTGAGTGGCCGCACACTAAAAATCAAGTCTTGGAGGATACCACTATGATGAAACTGCTTTCCTGCCGGTACAACGGAAGACCCCCGGCCTGACAAAGCAGACCGGGGGCAAGGAAGTATCTCCGGGAATGTCACATGGTAAACTGGATAGCGCAGAAGGCAGCGTAGATGCACAGCAGAATAATGCCCTGTGCACGGGACAGCTTGCCGCGCTTCAGTGCGGGAAGGGTCATGATCATCATGACAGCCAGCATGACCGGGATCTCCAGCACAAGGCTGGAATTGATGCCGAACAAAGTAGAGCTCTGCGGCACGGTGAAGGGCGCCAGCGTGACGGACATACCGCTGACCAGCACCAGATTGAACACGTTTGCGCCCACGATGTTGCCAAGGGACAAATCGCTGCAGCCCTTGACCAGCGAGGTGATGGCGGTGACCAGCTCCGGCAGAGAGGTGCCCAGCGCCACAAAGGTCAGCGCGATGACCGACTCCGGCACGCCCAGTGCCTGTGCGATGAGGGTGCCGTTATCCACCAGCAGGTTTGCGCCCAGTGCGATCAGCACAGCGCCCAGCACCAGCAGCACCAGCGTTTTGGTAAGGGACATCTCTTCCCCTGCATTTTCGGCCTCGGCCTCCGCTTCGGCGGCGGCAGGGGCTTTTTTCATCTGCAATACGTTTGCCACCATGTAGGCCACGAACATGGCCAGCATCACAAAGCCCAGCGGGCGGGTGAATTCGCCCATGGCGTAGGCAGCCACGCAGTAGATGGCGGCTGCGGCAAAGAAGAAGGCTACCGGCACCCGCAGGGTCTTGGGGTCTACCTTGCCCGGACGGACGGCGATGGTGATGGCGGCGATCAGGGCAGAGTTGCAGATGACCGAGCCGATGGCGTTGCCGTAGGCGATCTCACCATGGCCGGACACGGCGGACATGGTGGACACCATGACCTCCGGCAGAGTAGTGCCGATGGACACCACCGTTGCGCCGATAAGCAGCTCCGGCAGGTGGAACCGCCGGGCCAGTGCCGAAGCACCGTCCACGAACCAGTCGCCGCCCTTGATCAGGAACAGCAGACCGACGATAAAAAGCAATACAGGAACCAGCATAATTTTTCTCCTCTGAATTTTCGCGGGGCGTGAACCACAGAACCGGGAACGGATTGCTCCATCCCCGGTTCTGCACAAGATCGGTCAGTTGGCGTTATTTCTGCATGATGTGGATGGCAAAACCGCCGTACTCGCCCTCAAGATACACATTCTTGATGCGGCCGTCCTCAAAATAGGCGGCAGTCTCCATGCGGAAGCGGAAGCCATTTTCCTCCAGCTCCTCCATCGCAGCCTTCAGGTCGGGGGTGCGCATTGCGATGTGGCCGTTCTTGCCCAGAAAGGGGCTCTTCATGCACTCGAAATAGTTACCGGCAAACTCGGACTTCTGTCCGTGGCGGGGCTCCAAGTTGAACAGCTTGCACAGCAGCAGCGCCAGCTGCTCGGCCTCGCCTGCGTTGTCGGTGTTGATGCCGACGTGCTCCAGCTCAAACGTGTTTTTCATTTGGTGTTTCTCCTGTTACTTCATGGGGAAGATCAGCACAGCACCCACCGTCAGCGCCAGCAGACGGATGAAGTACTGCGGAATGGTGAACTTCCAGAACTCGGTGATCTTGTAGTCGCCGGCGCCCATAATCATGGCGGGCATACCGTCAATGGGCAGGAAGTGTCCGCACCAGCCGGAGACCACGATAGCGGCAGCGGCTGCGGTGGGATCCAGACCCAGATTGACGCAGGTGGCAATGGCCATGGGAGCAAAGACGTACACGGTGCCGATGGTGGAACCGGTCAGGGTGGCCAGCACACTGGTCAGGATGCAGAAGGCGAAGATCAGCACGAAGGGGTTGACGTTGGTGCCCAGCATCTTGGCAACAGTCTCGCCGACCAGACTGGTCAGGCCGGTGTTGCCCAGAGCATCGGCAATGCCGATGACGCCTGCGGACATCAGGATGATGGGTGCGCTGATGGAGTTGCGGATCTCGTTGAAGTCCATGACGCCGGAGATCAGGATGACGCCCACGGCCAGACCGGTGATGGCGTAGCCTGCATCACCGATCTTGCTCTGCAGGATCATGCCCACAACGGCGAGCACAAAGCTGAAGTAGGTGATGAGCTCCTGATTCTTGGTCAGAGCGACCTTCTGCTCACCGGCGTGGAGAGCCTCTTCCTTGGCCTCGGCAATGGGGTGGTCCGGCAGGATCTTGTAGGCCAGGATGCACCACACCAGGAAGCCGATGGACAGGCACAGGTTGACCAGAGAGAACTTGACCAGATTGACGTTTGCCGCAACGCCTGCGCTTTCCAGAACGGCGATCACGATGCCGTACTGCAGAGCGGTGTTGAAGGGCAGCAGCGGGTGGTTTGCTGCAAAGCCCGCAGGCATCAGAACCCTGGACGGGGGCAGCTGCTTGGAGTAGGGCAGAGTGGACAGCAGGCCGATGACCAGCACATAGTAGGCGGTGGAACCGGTGCCGAACAGGCTGCAGCCCAGCATAACGATGAGGATCAGCAGGACGTAGGCCTTAAAGCCGCCCTTGCTGGCCATGTTGAACATGGTCTGCTTGAACTTGACGATGAAGCTGGTCTTCTGCAGGGCCGCAATGATGGCCATGAAGGATGCCAGCATGACGATGGTGGGGTTTGCGAAGCCGCCGAAGGCGGTCTTGATGTCGGTAACGCCGAACACCACCAGCAGCAGCAGCGCCAGCAGCGGGGGTGCACCGAAGGGCAGTTTATCCACCATGATCAGGATGATCATGAGGACAGTCACTGCCAGAGCAATGATCATGGGAAGTGTCATAGAACGTTTCCTCCTTTTTTGTGTCCGCAGTACCTGTTGCGCAAGAGCCCGACCCTTTGCACAATTCCGATGCGGCTTTCTTGATTAAAAGTATATAGTTTTCCGCTGTGCGTCACAATCATTTTTGGGCTCGTTGTGTTCTTTTTTGAAACATATTCAGAATTTGTTCAATTCTTTTGCCGCAATATGTCGCTTTTTGAAACATATTGCGGTTAGTTTCGGCTGATTTGTTGCTTTTTGAAACAGGGCACCCTTTCCGTCACGGCTATCGCCGTGCGCCCTCTCAGGCGCTCCCGCGCCAGCTCTCCCACGGGGAGAGCCAAGGTCTAAGGCTCGTTGCTAAAGTATTAGGT
>NZ_JBBMEO010000026.1:0-29250 GCF_040096515.1 Faecalibacterium tardum
CTCCATCCAGAAAGACCTGTCCTGCAAGCCGCCCCGGTATCTGGTCTACTTCAAGGCACAGGACACGGATGCCTTGAACGCAGCTTTCAAGGAATACTCGGCATCGGTGCTGGATAAAACCAAGCGTCCTTCCGTGCTGGCAAAGCTGCACGATCTGGCGCAGTCCGTTGCAAATCTGCCGGACAAAGTGCGGCACAAGCAGGAGGAGCGCGGCCTATGAGCAAAAAGAAGCTTTCTAAGCTGCTGGCGCTCTATCTGCCCTATGTGGTGATTGGACTTGTAGCTACCAATCTGGGCGAGGCATGGCGGCTGGCTGTGGGCAAGGAACTTGGCGACAAAATCGTATCGCTGATGGATACGCTCCCGGCTGCATTTTCAAATCCGCTGCCCAGCCTGCATCCACTGGATCTGCTGGTGGGTTTATGCTGCGGTGCCGCGATGCGGCTGGCGGTGTACCTGAAAGGCAAAAACGCCAAGAAGTACCGTCACGGCATGGAGTACGGCTCTGCCCGGTGGGGCGGACCCAAAGATATCGAGCCGTTTATGGCTCCGAAATTTGAGGACAATATCATCCTGACCAAAACAGAACGGCTGATGATGTCCAACCGCCCACCTGACCCCAAAAACGCCCGGAACAAAAACGTGCTGGTGGTCGGCGGCTCCGGCAGCGGTAAGACGCGGTTTTGGCTGAAACCGAATCTTTTACAATGTCATAGTTCATATGTAATTACTGATCCGAAAGGTAGTATCGTGATCGAGTGCGGCAATGCCCTGTTACAAAAGGGCTATAAGCTAAAGATTTTCAACACCATCAACTTTTCCAAGAGTATGCGCTATAACCCCATGGCGTACATCCACAGTGAAAAGGACATTCTGAAGCTCGTCACCGCACTGATGACCAACACCAAAGGTGAGGGTCAAGGCGGCGACCCGTTCTGGGACAAAGCGGAACGGCTTTTGCTCGTTTCGCTGATCGCTTACCTTCACTATGAAGCCCCGGTTGAGGAGCAAAACTTCGCAACACTGTTGGAAATGTTGAATACCATGCAGGTGTCTGAGGACGATGAAACTTATCAGAATCCAGTTGACCTACTGTTTGAGGATCTGGGCAAGAAGAAGCCAAAATCCTTTGCCGTGCGGCAGTACAAACTTTACAAGCTAGCTGCCGGTGTTACATAATACAGACAGAATTTTAATACAGCTTGATTCAAACCGAATCGAGCTACATTAAAAGGCTATCTGCCAAAATTTTACGAAAGGATGTGATAGTTGTGGCGAGGAAACCTGAACGCTATCCTGCGCTCTACGAACGCCTGAGCCACGATGACGAGCTTCAGGGCGAATCGAACTCGATCTCCAACCAGAAGCGCATACTGGAGGACTACGCCGAACAGCACGGTTTTACCAACTGCATCCACTTTACGGATGATGGTATCTCTGGTACGCAATTCGACCGACCGGGCTTTCAGAAGATGATTGCTGAAGTCAAAGCTGACCGAATATCTGTCGTTATCATAAAGGACATGAGCCGCTTCGGTCGTGATTATCTGCAAGTCGGCACCTATATGGAAGTGCTGCGGAAGCACGATACCCGGCTGATTGCTCTGAACGACAGCGTGGACACTCTCAAAGGGGACGATGAGTTTACTCCGTTCCGAAATATCATGAACGAGTGGTACGCCCGTGACACCAGCAAGAAAATCCGTTCGGCGTTTCAGGCAAAGAACCTTGCCGGGAAGCATACCAGCAGTTCTGTGCCCTACGGATACCTGAAATCCAAGCAGGACAAGAACCAGTGGGTCATCGACCCGGTGGCGGCTCCTATCGTCCAGCGCATCTACCGCATGACGATGGAAGGCAAAGGCCCTTATCAAATCGCAGCGATCCTTTCAGCCGAACACTTTGAAATCCCTGCTTACTACCACCAAAAGCTTGGTATCGGCTTATGGCAGACGCGGGAAATCAGAGACCCCTACAAATGGGGTAGTTCCACAATCGTCCACATCCTGACCAATCCCTGCTACTTGGGGCACACCTGCAATTTCAAGACCCGGAAGCATTTTAAGGACAAGAAAAGTCATTATGTTGACCAAGACCAGTGGACGATTATCGAAAACACCCAAGAGCCTATTATTGATCAGGAGACTTACGACAACGTGCAGCGGATTCGCGCTGGCGTCCGCCGCTATCCTGATGGCTGGGGCGAAGCCCATCCCCTCGGCGGACTGCTGTACTGCGCAGACTGCGGAAGCCCGATGTATGTCAATCGTACTGGAAATGGAAAACGTGTCGCAAACTTTTCCTGCTCTGGCTATGGAAAAATCCCTGTTGGCAGCAAATGCTCCAGCGGACACCGGGTAAACGCTGATTCTGTGATGGCACTGATTCAGGAAACGCTGCGGGAAATCGTTCGATTTTCTAAAGAGGACGAAGAAGAATTCGTCCGTATCGTAAAGGCCGAAGCGGAAAACCAGCAGTCCAGCGAGATCAAAGGTCAAAAGACACGCCTTGCAGCTTGTAAAAAGCGACTGGATGAGTTGGAAACGCTAATCTGCAAAATCTATGAGGACAACGCCCTCGGAAAACTCCCTGACAAGCGGTATCAGATTCTGGATGCCCAGTACGCCAAGGAGCAGGAAAGCCTTGAAGCGGAAGCTGCTTCCCTGCAAAAAGCAGTAGACGAATACGAAAGCGGCCAGAAATCCGCCGATAAATTCATCGCACTGGTCAAGAAATATCAGAATTTTGAAAAACTGGACACCGTGATGTTGAACGAATTTATCTACAAGATTTTTGTGCATGAGCGAGATTACAAAGGAGTTGCAAATTCTCCGCAGACCATTGAAATCTACTTCAATTTCATCGGAAAGTTTGGTACACAAGAAGTCAATCAGCCAACCGAAGAAGAACGTGCTGAAATTGCCGAAAAAGAGCGTCTGCGTAAAAAGCGGCATGAAGCCTACCTTCGCCGTAAGGCCAATGGATGGCAGAATGCCTATTACCAGAAGCATAAAGCAGCGAAGAAAGCGGCTATGGATGCCAAGAAAGAAGCAATCCGCGCCGAAGATCAGGCAAATGGTGTCTACTATCTGCCCAATCAGAAAGGAGAATCCGCATGAACGAACTGAAGAAATCTATCCATGACAATGCCAACGGTCTGGACTACACCCTTGTCAACGACCACTATCTGCCGAATCTGACCGCAGCAACCCCGGCAGAGCAGCACCCCACCGGGCGGTGGGGCCGCTTACATAAAATGTATCTGAAGGAGCAGCGTCCCATCCAGTATAATCAACTGCTCCTGTCCGGTGAGTTGGGCGGCTATCTTGCCAAGCTGGACAAACAGGCCGAAGAACAGCTTGCCCTAATCATCCGGCAGACGCAGGACGCGAGGGTGAAGCAATTTTCCGCCGTGTGTATGCTCTTGCCGGAAGCAAACTCCCTATCAAGCGGCTGTGGATCAGCAGCATGGAGGATGCTGCCATCCAGCAGGGCTTTGAAAACCTGAGAGATGGCGCGGCGTATGATAATCTGTTTGCAGCGTCCGAGTGCAGAGCAAAAGCGGATTGGCTGATCGGTATGAATGGAACCCGTGCTTTTACGAAAAAGTACTGCAGAAAACAGACCATTGGCCGTGTGCAGACCCCGACACTGGCGATGCTGGCCGAACGGCAGGCCAAAATCCAGAACTTTGTAAAGGAACCCTATTACAAAGTGGAACTGTCCGGCGCGGGTGTCGTGGCGGTATCAGAACAGATGGCGCAGGAGCAGGATGCAGATGCTATGCAGGCCGCTTGCGATGGACAGTGCGCCGTGGTTGGCAGCATCGAGCGCAAGAGGGTAGAAAAGAAGCCCCCGAAGCTGTATGACCTGACAACTTTGCAGCGAGAAGCAAACCGCTATTACGGTCTGACCGCCAGCCAGACCTTGCAGGCGGCACAGGAACTGTATGAAGAAAAGCTGGTGACATACCCCAGAACAGACAGCCAGTTTGTGACCGAGGATATGAGAACGACAGTGGAATCTCTGGTGCTGGCCTTAGATGGCGCGGCGGCAGACGTAAGCTGCGTTATCGACAACAGCAAGGTCACAGACCATCATGCGATCCTGCCGACGATGCAGGGTGCAAAGTGTGATAAGGAAAAGCTGTCCGAAACCAAGCAGAAGATTCTTTCGCTCATTATCTGGAAGCTGGTGCAGGCTGTACAGTCACCGTTCATCTATGAAGATGTGCTTGTGACGGTATGCTGTCAGGGCAGGAGCTTCACGGCAAAATATAAGGATGTTCTGCAGCCCGGATACACGGCAAAGCCCGTTCCGTTTGTGGAGCCGGAAAAGGACAAGGATGTGCCGTTTCCGAAAAAGATGGAGCAGGGAATGGTTCTTCCTGTGGTACGGGCAGAGAAAAAGCAGGGCTTTACTTCGCCGCCGAAAGTCTACACCGAAGATACCCTGTTGTCGGCCATGGAAACGGCAGGCAACAAAGAATTTGATAAGGACACGGAGAAGAAAGGCCTGGGAACCCCTGCAACGCGCGCCGCAATTTTGGAAAAGCTGGTATCCTCCGGCTATGTGCAGCGCAAGGGCAGGCAGATGATTCCTACGGAGGACGGTGTGGCAGCGATTCACAATATCCCGGACTACCTGAAATCTGCCAGCATGACAGCCGAATGGGAAAATGACCTGCTGCGGATGGAGCGCGGCGAGATCAAGCCCTATGATTTTATGCAGGGCATCCACGGACTGATCGACAAGATGCTGGCTGACCTCCGGCAGATTCCTACCGTTGCGGCGGCTCCCCATCATAATAAGGTAAGCGTAGGAAGCTGCCCGGTCTGCGGCAATCCTGTACATGAGAGCAAACTTAGTTTTTGTTGTGCAGACCGTAGCTGCAAATTTGCACTCTGGAAAGAAAGCAGATACTTGTCCAACATGAGAAAAACGCTGGACAAGAAGATGGCGGTAGACCTTTTGAAGAAAGGCCGCACCCATGTAAAAGACTTTTATTCCGCGAAAAAAGATAAGACATTCGCCGCTGATCTTGTGATGCGCGTCGAAGAGGGCCGCGCACAGTACAGTCTGGAATTTCCCAAAGCACCGATGAAAAAGAAAACATAAAGGAGGTTTGACCCTTGCCACAGATTAACGATATTCGAGAATTGGCGCAGCAGAACGCCCGGTATGTCAGTAACTCGCCACAGGACTGGATGAGTTATCTGGATGTGGCGGCGCGGCTGTATCGCTATTCGTTCACCGATACACTCCTGATCCACACACAGCGGCCCGATGCAACCGCCTGCGCAGAACTGGAACTCTGGAATCAGAAAATGAGCCGATGGGTCAACCGTGGCGCAAAAGGCATCGCGCTTCTGGATGATACCGGACCGCGTACCAAGCTGCGGTATGTGTTCGATATTGCTGACACCCATCTGGTGCGCGGCGGAAAAACACCGCTCTTATGGAATCTGGACAGCCACGAGCATGAGCAGGCTATCTTAGACCATCTGGAAGATACCTATGGCTTATCCCAGACGGACAGCATGAATACTGCCCTGATGGAGCTGGCACGGCAGTTGACCGCCGACAATCTGGATGAAGTGATGGACGGTTTGGCCTATGAGGTGGCAGATACTTTTCTGGAAGAACTGGACGAAGATAACATCCGCGTCCGCTTCCGGGAACTGATGACCAACAGTATCTTCTATACGCTTTCTCGTCGCTGCGGGCAGGAGCCTATGGATGTGCTGGACGATGATGACTTTATCCGCATCGTGGATTTCAACAAGCTGCCGGTGCTGTCGTTTCTCGGCAACGCGGTTTCCGAACAGTGCGAAGCGGTTCTTTTTGACATTGGCCGAGAGATGCGGAAAATTTACAAAAAAGAAATCACGCAGCAGCTTGAAAAATCCGTTGACAGCTTGTATAATACCAATACAGACTTTAGCACATTAAAGCGCGAAACCGAAGAAAACACGACCAAAGGAGGACAAGAAAATGGAGTTGACGTATTACCGCAAGGGAGATTATCTGTTCCCGAATCTGGCCGTGAAGGACGAGCCGCAGACCATCGGGAAGTACGGGATGCTGCGCAGGACGTACCTGAAAGAGAACCGCAAGAACTGGTATCAGAGTATGCTGATGAGCGGCAGACTGAACCAGCATCTGGCGCAGATCGAGGAAGCAGCGGAGAGCCGGGTGGAAACCCTGCTGGACAGCCTGAACGAGAAGTTTCCGGCACCGAGCAAGGAGAAAGACCCGCTGGCATGGGCGGCACATCAGAACAACCTGACAGCGATGGCAGAAGAGATCGTCTTGAAGGAATTGGTGTACAATTAACTGAACCGACAACGGAACAGGATTTGAGCGAAGCAGAGGAAGAAATTGCCTCTGCTTTTTCTTTGCCTGATTTGCCGACCGTGGAACAGCAGATCCGCGCCATCGAAGAACCGATCCGGGCACGGTATGCGGACGAGATTGCGCTTGATCCCGAAGTGATCGATGAAATTCTGTGCACGGGCAGCAACCGCAGCAAGGGTCAGCTGCGCTTGATCTACAATTTTATGGTCGAGAAAACCCCGGAAGAATACACGGAGTTCGTGAAAAACGAATACGGCACGGGAGGAAAAGGCTTTGAAATTGACGGCGCAAAGTATGCGGTCTGGTTCGATGATTTGGGGTTGCGCATTGCGGCAGGTGACACGGCAAAGGGCGGTACGATTGTCAATGCGTTTTTGTCATGGGAGGATGTGAGCAACCGCATCCATGAACTGCTCCGGCAGGGCGAGTATGCGCCGCAGGCGGTTCTGGATGCTGCGCGGCAGAACGCCTTACAGGAACACGCGCAGACGTTGGCTTATATGGAACGTGACTTGGCAGACGGTGTTGCCGAAGCAGTGTTTCAGGATACAGCAATCTTCAGGGGCGGTTTCCCGGAACTGACAGACAGGCTGGCAGGCTTGCTGGATGATACGGATTTTCTGACTGACCTAAACGACAGATTATCTGCGCTGGGGGAAGCCTACGCCGAAGATAAAGACCTGATGCGGATGCACTTTTATAAGCCGGATAAAGTGGCAGCTCTGTTCCAGCAGTTTGCAAAGCCTTATCAGAACTACTCGGCGCGGGATGGCTTTCACTGGAATGAGTATAAGAAGTTCATCACGGAAGATGAAATCAATGCTTACTTCACACGGGGCAGCAATTATTCAGACAGTCGGCTGGCAATCTATTCGTTTTTCTTAAATCATGAAGATAAGAAAGAGCGGGCTGACTTCCTGAAAGACCATTACGGGATCGGCGGCAGCAGCCATGCACTCTGTGGGGCAGACGATTCTCACGAAGATCACGATGGCAGAGGCATTGCTTTGGAGCGCGGCCCATACGGGAACCCGTATGCCAACGTTCATCTGAACTGGAATCAGGCCGCAGGCCGGATCGACCGGCTTATCCGTGATAGTGAGTACCTGAAACCGGCGGATTACTCCCGGATGCCTGTCTATGAACGGGAACAGATGGCAATGCAGGTGATGGGCTTCTATCACCATCTGTCGAATAACGTGGAACGACCTTATCCGCAAGACCTTTACCATGAAGAAGGCCGAAAGGCTCTCGTTGAAAAGCTGGCAGACCCCGAACAGGCGTTGGAACTGCTGGAGCAGATGGACAATGCACTGCTGTCCATGCCGCTGGATTCGGAAGAATATGAGCAAAAGGCAGAATCCCTCTCTATCCTTCACCAGTATGTCGAGGGAACGTACACGATTTTCCCGGAAAAAAAGAGGGCTGTTGAGATTGCGGTTCCTGAACAGGGGCAAATTTCCATGTTTGACTTCATGGAGCAGGAGCCGCAATCGAAAGAGCAGTCAACCGCCGCAGCGGTTGAAGAACCCCGAAAGGCAAAAGTCGTTGCACGGTATCAGTCAACGGTGATGATGCAGGAGGGATATATCGAGGATATTGCAATTCTGCAATATTCCGATGGCAAATTCTATAACCATTACAACTATGACGAAGAAACGGGAACAGGTACAGCAGAAACAGGGCCGTTTAACAGTCTGAATGATGCAAAGGCGGTTATTTGTCAAACGAGAGAAGATGCAAAAGCAGTAGAATCGTTTGAAAATCAGCCTAAGCAAATGTACAGCAGAGAAAACGGCAGTTTTCTGTATTTGGACAATAACCATCTGTACCGCATTGAGCGTTCCAATGCGCATGACGTTTATCTGAAAGATATGGAAAATTCGGCGGTGGCTGGCCGGGTCATTCCGTTACCGTCATATAGCGAAACGCTGGCGAAGAATCCGCTGAACGATTTCCTGAAACTGGATGCAGACCATACCCAGAAAGACAGCCGCAGCATCTATAAAGAATGTCTGTACACGCTGCTGGAAAAGGTAGAGCGCAGCGAAATCTATCCGCTGCTGCGTGATCGCGATACCACCGAGGAAGAAGCGGAAAATCTGATCCGTGAGAAAATCGAGGATTTGTTTGATTCCGGCGAGGTGGAAAATGCTGTTTACTCCGAGGCTATCGACACATGGGCGCACTTCGGAGAGTGGATTCAAGAAGATATTTTCCAGCGCACCTATCAGGACGTTATTACGGACAGACGGGATGCCGTTGCACTGTATCAGGATAGCAAGGACGCACCGCAGTGGGTGCGCGGCATTATGGTTCCGTATGCAGCGGAAGAAAAGACCGTTGAGCCGACCTTGCAGCCCCTGCCATTGGATGCCGCCAACGAGTATAACGCGCTGAAAGAGCGTTACCCGGATGCGTTGGTCGGTTATGAGCAGTACGGCAGCTTTGAGTTCTACGGCGAGGATGCAAAGCGCGTTTCGGAACTGCTTGGCAGCAAACTGTTGGAAAAGAAAACTGCACTCGGCAAAGTTGAGGTATCTGGTTTTCCGCGTGAACAGTGGGTTTCACAGGCAATGAAGCTCTGGAAGCAGGGGGAGAGCATCTATCTGTCCGGCCAGCAGGAAGATGGAATCCATGCGCAGACAAAGTATTTCCGCAGAGAGGAATATCTGCCAGTCAATACCATCGTTGAACTGGACGATCGGGAGTTCCGTGTGGATTCGGTCAACTTTGAACAGGGAACGGTCAGCTTGCAGGACATGACCCTTGCAAAAGAAGCCCGGTATCCGATTTTCCGAACGGAACCGCTGGAGTACATTCGGCACCTGTATGAACAGGCCGATGTGCCGATGGAAGAAGCGGTGGAAATCACAGTCTTTACGGCTCTGCACAATGCTGGTGTGGCCTACGAAGATTTTTCCCCGGAGCAGATGGATGTGATTTATTCGGTGGCAGAATCGGGCGGCGAGTTGGAAGAACTGCTGAATCCCGACTTTCCGCCGGAACAGATGCAGCTGATCGCAGATGTGCAGAACCGAACGGATGCCATCAGCCGTGCAGCGGCAGAGGAAGCCCTTGAACCGCTGATCCAGCAGCCTATGACCCCGGCAGAGGTCAACCACGCACGGCGGCAGCACAATCTTCCGCTGGACAGCGGAGCAGAAACGGAACAGCCTGCACTGCCCAAACAGGAGCCTATTAACTTCCATATTACGGACGATGATCTCGGTGCAGGAGGGCCGAAAACAAAGTATAAAGCCAACGTGGAGGCCATTCAGTTGCTAAAAACGCTGGATGCAGAGCAGCGGCAGGCTACCGCAGAAGAGCAGGAGATACTTTCCCGGTATGTGGGCTGGGGCGGCATTCCGCAGGCGTTCGATGAAAACAACGCGGAATGGTCGAAAGAGTATGCCGAACTGCAGTCCCTGCTCACGGTAGATGAGTATAAGGAAGCCCGTGCCAGTACCCTGAATGCGTTTTACACTTCTCCTACGGTCATCAAGGCGATGTATGAAGCCCTGGGCAATATGGGATTGTCCAAAGGCAACGTGCTGGAACCGTCCTGTGGTGTCGGCAATTTCATGGGTCTGGTGCCGGACAGCATGGAGAAGATTCGGATGTACGGTGTGGAGCTGGACAGCATTTCTGGTCGCATTGCACAGCAACTGTACCAGAAAAACAAGATTGCAGTGCAGGGCTTTGAAACGATGCAGTTCCCGGACAGCTTTTTTGACTGTGTTGTGGGCAACGTACCTTTCGGCAATTACAAAGTACCGGACAAGCGGTATGATCGCCACAATTTCCTCATCCACGATTATTTTATCGCCAAGAGCCTTGACCTTGTGCGTCCGGGCGGTGTGGTGGCGGTGGTAACGTCCAGCGGTACGATGGATAAGAAGGATTCCTCTGTCCGTGAATACCTTGCCAACCGTGCTGATCTGGTAGGTGCGATTCGACTGCCGAACAATGCGTTTCAGCGCAATGCCAACACCGGCGTGGTGGCTGACATTCTGTTCCTGCAAAAGCGTGACCGTGCAGCGGTGGAGCGGGCTGACTGGGTGGATCTCGGTGAAACGCCGGAAGGCTATTCCATCAACCAGTATTTTGCGAAGCATCCTGAGATGGTGCTGGGGAAAATCACCACCGAAAGCACCCAGTACGGCAAACAGGAAACAACGGTCAAGCCCATCGAGGGCGCAGACCTTGCCGAGCAGCTAAAAGAGGCGGTCGGCAACATCCAGGCTACCATCACGGAGCCAGAAATCTCTGACGATGAACTGGATGTGCAGGAAGAACCCATTCCGGCAGACCCAAGTGTGAAGAATTTCAGCTTCACGAATGTGGACGGGCAGATTTACTACCGTGAAAATTCTTTTATGAACAAGGTGGAACTGCCTGCCGTAACTGCAGAGCGAGTGCTGGGCATGATTGCTCTGCGTGAAACCACCCGGAAACTGTTGGATTGTCAGCTGCATGATGGTTCGGATGCGGAAGTACAACTTTTGCAGAATGAACTGAAACAGCAGTACACTGCATTTAAGGCGCAGTATGGCCTTATCAACAGCACGGCCAACAAGCGGGCATTCCGACAGGACAGCAGCTATTGTCTGCTGGCATCACTGGAAATTCTGGATGAGGAGAAGAATCTCAAACGACTTGCCGATATTTTTACCAAACGTACCATCCGTAAGTCGGAGCCTGTTACCTCGGTGGATACACCCAGCGAAGCTCTGGCACTTTCCATCGGAGAAAAAGCAAAGGTGGATGTGCCGTTTATGATGCAGCTCTGCGGCAAACCGGAACAGGAAATCACGGATGAACTGGCAGGTGCGATTTTCCGAAATCCTGTGACACAGCAGTGGGAAACCTCGGATGAATACCTGTCCGGCAATGTTCGTGAAAAACTGGCCACAGCAGAAACCTTTGTGGCAAACCATGCTGAATATCAAATCAATGTGGATTACCTGAAACGGGTACAGCCCAAGGATTTGGACGCTTCGGAAATCGAAGTGCGGCTTGGTGCAAACTGGGTAAAGCCGGAGTACATCACACAGTTTATGAAAGAGGTGTTCAAAACACCGAACTACTATGCCGGGATTGACATTAAGGCAACCTATTCCGAAATTTCTGGTGCATGGAACATTTCGGGCAAGTCGCTGGATCGCGGCAATCCGCTTGTCACCAACACTTACGGAACCCTGCGCGTCAACGGCTATAAGCTGCTGGAAGATGCGCTGAATCTCCGCGATACCAAAATCTACGATACGATTCACGATGCGGATGGCGACCATCGTGTGCTGAATAAGCAGGAAACCATGCTTGCACAGCAAGCGCAGGAATCCATTCGGGAAGCGTTTAAGCAGTGGATTTTCAAAGATTTAGATCGCCGCGAGGATTTGTGTGCGACCTATAACAGGATTTTCAATGCGATTCGTCCCCGTGAATATGATGGCAGTCATATCCGCTTCGAGGGCATGACCCCGGAAATCTCTCTGATGCCGCACCAGAAAAATGCGGTAGCGCACATTCTGTACGGCAACAATACGCTGCTGGCGCATTGCGTGGGCGCAGGCAAGACCTTCCAGATGATTGCTGCCGGCATGGAAAGCCGCAGGCTGGGCCTGTCGCAGAAAAACCTCTATGTGGTGCCGAACCACCTCACAGAGCAGTGGGGCGCAGACTTCCTGCGGCTCTATCCCAATGCCAATGTGTTGGTGGCAACGAAAAAGGATTTTGAACCCAGCAATCGTAAGCAGTTCTGCTCCCGTATTGCAACAGGTGATTACGATGCCATTGTGATCGGACACTCGCAGTTTGAACGAGTGCCGCTTTCCCCGGAACGGCAGAAAGCTATTATCGAGCGTCAGATCGACGACATTACGCTGGCCCTAGCCGATGCCCGGAGTGAGGACAGCCGCAGTTTTACGGTCAAGCAGATGGAGAAAACAAAGAAAACGCTGGAAGCAAAGCTGCAAAAGCTGAACGACCAGACGAGAAAGGATGATGTGGTTACATTTGAGGAACTGGGTGTTGACCGTCTGTTTGTGGACGAGTCACATTTCTATAAAAATATGTTCCTCTACACAAAAATGCGAAATATCGCAGGTATCGCCCAGACCGATGCACAGAAGTCCAGCGATATGTTTGCGAAGTGTCAGTACTTGGACGAACTGACAGGTGGCAAGGGCGTGACCTTTGCAACCGGAACCCCGGTCAGCAACTCGATGGTGGAACTGTACACCATTATGCGGTATCTCCAGTATGATACGCTGCAGAAAATGGGACTGAGCCACTTCGATGATTGGGCGGCATCCTTTGGTGAAACCGTCACGGCAATCGAGCTTTCCCCGGAGGGAACGGGCTATCGCGCGAAAACACGCTTTGCCCGGTTCTTTAATCTGCCGGAACTGATTTCCTTGTTCAAGGAATCGGCAGACGTGCAGACGGCGGATATGCTGAATCTGCCTGTGCCGAAAGCGGAGTACATCAACGAAGTGCTGAAACCGAGCGAGACACAGGAAGAAATGGTGAGTTCCTTTGCAGACCGTGCCGAGGCTGTACGCAACGGTAATGTGAATCCCAGATTCGATAATATGCTCAAGATCACCAACGATGGCCGAAAACTGGCACTCGACCAGAGGCTTATGAACGAGATGTTGCCGGACGAGCCGGAGAGCAAGGTCAATCGCTGTGTGGACAATGCGTTCAAGGTTTGGGAAGAATCTGCGTCGGACAAGGGAACACAGTTGATTTTTTGCGATTTATCGACACCAAAAGCTGATGGTACATTCAACGTCTACGATGATGTGCGGGAGAAGCTGGTGGCGAGAGGTGTTCCCCGTGAAGAAGTGGCGTTCATTCACGAGTATAACACGGAAACCAAAAAGGCTGACCTGTTTGCAAAGGTGCGCGCCGGACAGGTTCGTATCCTGATGGGGTCTACGCCGAAACTTGGCGCAGGAACCAATATTCAGGATCGGCTGATTGCCCTGCATCATCTGGATTGCCCGTGGAAGCCGTCTGACCTAGAACAGCAGGAAGGACGTATTCTACGGCAGGGAAACCGGAATAAGCAGGTAAAAATCTATCGTTACGTCACTGAAAATACGTTTGATTCGTATATGTGGCAGATTCTGGAAAATAAACAGAAGTTTATAAGCCAGATTATGACATCTAAGTCGCCTGTCCGTGCCTGCGATGATGTGGACGATACCGCGCTGTCCTATGCCGAAATCAAGGCACTGGCAACGGGCAATCCCTACATCAAGGAAAAGATGGACTTGGATATTCAGGTCAGCAAACTGAAACTGCTGAAAGCCAATCACACCAGTCAGATTTATAGCTTGGAATCGGATATTGCACGCCGCTATCCGCGAGAAATCGCTGTGGCACAAGGTCAGATTGGAGCACTGAAAACCGATATGGAAGCGGCAAAACCGCTTCTGGCGCAGGATAAAGACCACTTCGCTATGGAAATCAGCGGTAAGGTGTACACCGAACGCAAGGAAGCGGGTGCGGCCATCATCGAGGCTTGCAAGGCTTTGAAAGCGGCTGGCACCGAGGGCAGGATCGGCAGCTACGGTGCGTTTGAACTGCATTCCCGGTTTGACAACTTTGATAAGGTGTTCCGTTTGTCCATCAAGGGCGCATGGAACTACTCGATGGAAGTCGGCAAAGACCCGCTGGGTAATATCCTGCGCGTTACCAATGCACTGGCAGGTATCGAAAGAGCATTGCCGCAGGTGGAGCGCAGACTGGAAACCTTGGAACAGCAGTTGGCGCAGGCAAAGGAAGAAGCCAAACGTCCTTTTGCACAGGAAGCAGAATTGGCCGAAAAATCTGCGCGTCTTGCGGAGCTGAACTCTCTGCTCAACATGGATGAAAAGGGTAGTGAGGATGCGCTGGGTGTGGACGAGGATGCAGCCGAAACCGAGGTTGCAGACAGGCCGCGCCAGCTAGTGAACTACGCAGGCCGCGTTGCAGAGCGCACGGCGGACAATGTGCGGAAACCCTCTGTACTGGCACAGCTTCATGCAAAGCAGGCAGAGCGCAGTGCAGAACCGCAGAAATTCCCGAAGCGGAAAAGTCACAATATGGAACTGTAAATAGGATAATCCCGTTAGATCTCTGCAAGGAATCTAACGGGGTATTTTTGAAAAAGGAGGGCATTTGCTGACATTAACACCGATCAATCTGAAAACGGCAAACGCATTTGTACAGCAGTATCACCGCCACCATAAGCCGACACGAGGACATAAATTCTCTATCGGCGTATCGGACAATGGCGCATTGGTAGGGGTTGCTATCTGCGGTAGACCCGTAGCGCGGAGGCTGGACGATGGCTACACGTTGGAAGTCAATCGCCTGTGTACGGATGGAACGCCGAACGCTTGCAGTATTTTGTATGCGGCGGCATACCGTGCAGCACGGGCCATGGGCTACAACAAAGTTGTTACCTACATTCTGGACACTGAGAATGGCAGCTCCCTGAAAGCTGCCGGCTACACCTGTGAGGGCAGAGCCGGAGGCTTGGAATGGAACGGTGCAAAAGCACCAAAACAGGCCGACCAATATCCGCGCCAGATGAAAACACGATGGGTCAAGAAAAAGGAGGGCTTGCATGGCAGTTGACCGCAAACAGCAGATGAAAGAAATCACGGAACGGCTGGAGCAGGGCGTAAAGGACATTTTCACTTCGGAAATGTATACGACGTATCTGCGCACGATGGCGAAATTCCACAATTACAGCTTCAATAATACGCTGTTGATCGCTATGCAGCGGCCCGATGCCACACTGGTGGCAGGGTTTAACGCATGGAAGAATAAGTTTAACCGTTACGTTAAAAAAGGCGAAAAGGGCATCCAGATCATCGCTCCGGCTCCCATTAAGGAAGTCGAGGAGCGAGAGAAAATCGACAAGGATACGGGCTTGGCTGTGCTGAACGAAAACGGTGAACCGGAAATGGAACGTGTGGAGTATGTGGTTCCGCGCTTCCGAGTGACGACGGTTTTTGATGTTTCACAGACCGATGGGAAACCGATTCCATCGCTGGAAGTGAACGAACTGACGGCCAGCGTCAAAGACTATGCGCTGCTTACGGCGGCAATCGAGCAGGTATCGCCTGTGCCGATGCGGTTTGATGAAATCGAAGGGGATGCCAAAGGCTATTACAGTGATGCAGACAAAGAAATCTGCATTCAGGTCGGCATGGGCGAGAGCCAGACCATAAAGACGATGATCCACGAGGTTGCTCATGCGATGCTGCATAACAGCGATTTCATGAAGCAGAACGGCGAGGAAAAAGACCGGCTTACAAAGGAAACCGAAGCCGAAAGCATTGCATTTACGGTCTGCTCGGCTCTGGGCATTGACACATCCGATTATTCATTTCCGTATGTGGCAAGCTGGGCCAGCGGCAAGGAGATGAAGGAACTGAAAGATTCGATGGATACGATTCGATTGACCGCAGCCAACTTTCTGGAAAAGCTGGAAGCGGCAGTCGCGGAAAGGAGCGCAGAGCGCATGACCGCGATGCAGTATGCGGAAAAGTTGATTGCCAATAAGGAGCAGGAAAAAACGATTTTTGATGATGAGCAGCGAAATCTCATCGTAAATTTTGCTTTCAAGCTGGATGATCGGGCAGCAACGGAAGAACTGGTGAACGGTCTGGCGGCTGCACTGGCCGAGGATGACAAAGAAGAAGTCAACCGCCTGATGTACGATGTGCAGGAGAAAATCGAAAATCTCCCGGATGGGATGATTGGTCTTTCGGAAATGCACGACTATGGCTACCGGAAAGATGATGTGCTGCCGCTGACGAAAGAGGGCGCACGGGAATGGCATCGGCTGGGTGAGAGGATCTATCCGTTGTTCCGTGATGGCACGGCAGGTGATTATGTAAGCCAAGAGGAGATCGAGCAGCACGATGGCATTTTCGGCATTAAGGCAGACGCATGGGATGCGATCCTGCTGGAGCAACGGGAAGATTATGCAGAGGACGAGTATGCGCGCCCGGATTTTCCGCTGACAGTGATAAACCGTGAACAGGCTCTGCGGCTGTATGACGAGGGAAAGCAGATTTATCTTGTCCGCATCAGTCCGTGGCCGATTCTTGTCACTGCACGAGAGGAAATCGAGCGCGGAAGTGATACCTTCCAGATTGCAATAGCAGATTTGGAACAGGAGAGGAA
This sequence comes from Faecalibacterium tardum, assembly GCF_040096515.1. NCBI lineage: Bacteria > Bacillati > Bacillota > Clostridia > Eubacteriales > Oscillospiraceae > Faecalibacterium > Faecalibacterium tardum. The sequence continues at coordinate 16,552 of NZ_JBBMEO010000026.1, forward strand.
CATGACAGAACAGGAAAATGTGCTGCTGTATGGCAGCGAAAAGCAGTTCGGCATTTATCAGATTACAGAGCGTGACCCGGAACATAACTATCGTTTCATGGGGCTGGACTATGTGCAGAAGAAAGGCATGACGGTTTCCCGTGCAGATTATGACCTGATCTATGCCGCACCGCTTACGGACAAGGATACGCTGGATGGCACTTATGAACGGTTCAATATCCAGCGCCCGGCAGACTTTACAGGGCATTCGCTGTCGGTCAGTGATGTGGTGGTACTCAATGATGGCAGTACGGTCAAAGCCTACTATGTGGACAGTATTGGATTTGCTGAACTGCCGGAATTTTTCAAGGAAAGGAATGTAGATTTGCAGAAAGAAAACCTTCTGAACGAGGAATTGCAGGAAATCGAAATCTTTGATAAGCCGGGTCTTTTCAGCAATGGCCGACTGCGGGATGAAGATGTGCCGGATGGCTTATATCGCTATGATCTGCGCGGCTCGGACTACGACCCAGGCCAGCCCATTACAGTGGAGAAAACTGTGGTGGTGAACCATGCGGCAGCTGTTCTGATGGCCGAAGAACTTGACCTTGGCGCGGAGGGGCGGCTGGAACTTGGTGAGGAAGGGCTGAACTTCACGGGCGTAGAGTTGACCGTGCGGGAGTTTATGGAGGAACAGCAGCAGAAAAGGAACGGACTGATCCACGGCGATTCCGACCATATCGCAGTCGAAGGGCATATCGGCACATGGTATGCTGTTGATGAAACGGAAGTCGGTGGGGAGAAGTTCTTCCTGCTGGAGCATGAGGAACACGGCGATATGGCGGCCTGCGTTGCAGTCAATGAGCAGGGCAAGCTGGTGGCAGAGGATTTGTGGAACGGCTTCGATGAAGATTTTCAGGAAGCAGTGCAGAAATACTTCTCTGAAAAATGGAATATGCCGAAAAAAGAAGATGTGGTGTCAGAGATCATTGAAAAGGCTGTGCCGGTGCCGGACAACAGCGCACAGGACTATTCGGATGTGCCTGTTTACTACGAGCCGTTCAGCTATGCCAAAGAAAATGACGAGGTGGATTTATACCGCACATCCTATCGGCTGAACAGAGAGTGCAAGCAGGCAATCCATGAAGCGATTGCGGATAATTATGACGGGATGTACCTTGGCGATGGTGCAGTCGATCAGGTGGTGCGGCAGTACGGCATGGAGCGCGTGGGCTACATTCTGGCAAATACTCTGCACCATAAAAGCTACGATGGCCGCTTTTCTCACGGCAATAAGGAATGGGCAGAGCAGGTCAGCACCCCGGAGCATAATGCAGACCGCATGACCTTCCGCACGGATTGGGTGGTTGACAGTCATCCGGCTGTGCTGGATGGCTTTGTAACGATGTTCCGAAAAGAACTGGAAGCACGGAAAGAACAGGAGCAGCCTTTCGTAAAGCAGTTCTATGTGGTCGAAAATTTGCAAGCCGCGCCTTTGAAAATTGAGCGGTTCGGCAATCTGGATGATGCAATGTCACAGTATCAGGCACTTCCGAACCATTGCATGAAAGCCTTGGGCGTGGAGAAAAATCCTGATCCGCTGCCGGGTTCACTGGATATTTTGCAGTGCAAGAACGGCCTTGACACCATCGTAGAGGACTATAAAACGGTTCCTGGCTGGGATAACCCGTATATCCAGAATCATGTTGTGCATCCGTTACAGGGGGCCTTAGCCGTGCAGGATGTGGAGCTGGCCTACGAATTGCCGGATGCCTATTTCCATATCCAGACCTGTGAGGATGGTTTCGACTATACCTTATATAATAAAGACTTCATAGAACGGGACGGCGGCATCCTCGAAACGGATGGAGATAAATCCGTGCAGGAGGCTATGACGGAGCTGCTGGCAGAGTTCGGCTGCGATGTGGCAGAGGGTAAAGTCATGGACGCGGCAGAACTGCGGGAACAGGCTGATACGGTGGCGGAACAGCAGGCAGAAGTTTTGAAAGAAAAACTCGCTGCAGAAAGACCTGCGCCGGAAGAAACGCTCAGCTTTTATGTTGCGGAGTGTTTGGAGTTTACGTTTGCAGGAGAGTTCCACGACCATCTGACTATGGAAGAAGCATTGGAAGCCTACGACAAGATTCCGTCTGAACGGATGAACGCCGACAAGTGCATTGGATTCTGCATCGAGGAAGATGGTGGCTTTGTTGGAATGTATGAGCTGGTCGTGAACGATAAAGTGCAGCGCGAGAACATCAATTTCATCAACTACTTCAGGGATGATAAGCTGGTGCAGCAGGCAATCTCCGATATGGAAAAACTGATGGCGGCACGACAGCAGAGTAAGGAGCAGGAACGCGACAGTACGAAAAAGTCTGTTCTGGATGCCCTGCGCAGTCTGAAAGCCAAGAAACAGGATCAGCCTGCACAGGAACAGGATAAGCCGAAGAAAGCGAAAAAGAAAGGGATGGAGTTATGAGCAATGTACGCTTTGATGAACTGGAATTGATGCTGATGGCGATGTTTGAGCAGCCGGCACTCAAAGATACGATTCAAGTGTTGACGGAGGTTCAGCCGCTTGTGGCAGAGGATGCAGAGATGTCTGCGCTTGTCCAGCAGACCATCCAGAAGATGCAGCAGTTGAATGAGCAGCAGTTCAAGGGGCTGGAACTAGAATGGCATAGGCCGGAGGATGATATAGGAAAATGAGTTCAGATATATTTGTGATTTACCAGATCGACAATTCTGATAAAAACCGTGAGTATCGCTGCCGCAGCTATGAATACCAGATTCAGCATGGCTTTATGATAACTGCAGACAATTATGGTACGGGCTATTCCGGTACGGCTACGCGAGGAATGGGCGAGGAAGCGATTCGTAAAAAGATGGAAAACATTAACCCGGACAAATTCAAAATTAGAAAATTTGGGGTCAGTGATGTGATCGGATTGACTGCGGCAGGCAAAACCTCTTTTTTCTATGTTGATAAGGATAGGTTGGTGAGATTCAACGGCTTTTTTCCAAGGCCCCAGAGTGGCACATACCTAATTCTTGATGAGGGCGGCTATCAGGTGGCAGGACAAAAAGGCACATGGCTGGTATCGGATGAAGTGGAGGTCGATGGTCAGCGGTTTGTTCAGATGAGAAGTGAACAAACGAAGAATCCACCGCCGAGCATTATTCTTCACGAGAGTGGAGCCTTTGTGACGCAGACAGCTTTAGGTTTCGATGGAGAAGCTACCAGAAAGATGCGCGCTTTCATGCAAGGCCCAAAACCTGAACTGCTGCACCATCAGAAGTTCTTTGAAAACGGCACAGCGGAACGTGCCAAAGAATCCGGCACAGAGCAAAATTACAATATGATAGATGGCTGCGTCAACAATGCACCGAAAAAGCCCCGGCGCATTGGCGGCAGGTGGTCGGTGCTTGATCGGCTGCATATTAAGCAGGCTGAGCGGCGACAAAAAGACAATGCGCCGCGGCAGGAACAGGAAAGAAGCCGAAAAAGTTAAAATACCGTAATATCGTTGAGATGGCTTCCCCAAAAAGGAGGCCATCTTTTTTGCGTTAGAATCAAAAATGTAAAAAACTTTTTTACAATGCGATTGATTTCCCGAAGTTGATGGTATATAATAATAGCAGAAGGGAGAGATGAAAAATGCGTTTTGATGAACTTTTTGAAATGAGAAAACTGACAGGGACAAAATTAAAGGACTATATTCGCAGCAATGGATTCTCAAAAGTATCGTTCTGCAAGAAAACAGAGATTTCTCGCCCTACTTTAGATAAGATTTTGAATGGCGAGATAGATAGTAAAAGTACATTCGATAAGCATTTGAATAAAATTCTTACCAGTTTGAGCATTGACCCGGATACCTTGATGGGATTTTCACCGAGGGTGCAAAGTGTAGATGCCGTGTACTCGCAGAATGCGCCGATTGATTATCAGATGAATGATAAGGCAAAGATAGAGTACGATCTGTTGCAGGATATTCTAAACCTTTGCAGTGTTTATTATTAAAGGCGGAAGGCTATGAGTGAGCGAATTACAGCAGCCAACTTAGATGAAGTTATCAAAAGGAACGAAGTCATTGAGGAACAGATGAAGCAGAGTGCTTCGCTTATCTGGTCAAAATACAATCCGATGCAGATAAATTCTCCGATACAGTTGGCGTTACAGATTTTAAGACCGTATGGTTTGATACAGCTGCCGATTGATAATCACTATTTGAGCGGAGCGATTTTTGTTCGGGATGGAAAACGAATCCCCTTGATAAATACGGCACTTCCGAGAGCAAATCAGTATTTTACTGCGTGGCATGAGATTTATCATCTATTGTTTGATGAAGTTTCTTTTGACCATTTGATTGAATCCGAAATCCTGATGGAAGAACGAAAAGCAGAATACTTTGCTGCGCTTATGCTTCTGGGAAACCTTATGCCGTATTTTGAGGGCTTAAAGGATATGGAGTTCCAAGCAAAAGCGTTTCAGTGCATGAACGCTTTCCAAGCTCCCTATAAGGCGGTGCTGATTTCTCTGTATGAAAGTGCAGTAAAGAATGGGAATACGGCTATTGCGGAAGAAGTTAAGGAAAACTTTGATGTGCAGGTTGAAGATATTGCACAGAGATTCCGCGATTTGGGATTGGATGATTCCCTTGTACGGCCTTCGTATGTAGTAAATGTAAGTCCGCTACAAGAGAAAATCAATAAGACGATTCGCAATGAGCCGGAAGTGGAATACCATAAAGACAATGAAGCATTTCTGAAAACGGTTTTAAGTGAATTTAAAATGCTGACGGGAGAGGCCGATGCTTAATATACCAGAGTATAAAGAATATGCTGGGGAGACCAAAATAGCACTTATGGATAACTCATCACTGGCATTTATGCACGAGTTGAGCCAGAGAAGTTATCCATCTGATGGAATCCTCAGCGTATACGATTTGATTCTGATACCAAAGTGGGTAATGGAGGAAATTGAGGATTCTACATACAGAAGCACCTATGTTGAGCAGCTTCAGGCACAAGGGTATCCTATTCGTTGGATTGATGAAACAAAGTACGGTGCTTTTGTCAATGATGAAGATGTGAACCTGTACTACATCGTTGAAGCTGCGGTATCGCGTGTGTCAGAGTTGATGCGCTTCCTTCGCAGAAAAGTAAAAACCGAAGATCTGATTGACTTGCCTTCCGCAGAGGAATGGATGAACCGGCTGTACGATGAATGGCCGATTCATGGAAGAACGCTGTCAACGGGTCGCACTCTTAAAAAGAATGCGGGAGAAATCTCGTTGACGATCCTTGCTGAAATATTCGCGTGGTATCATGATGGAGTGGACAGCCTGACAATCTACACGCAGGATACGGATGCGCATGAGTTCCAAACGAATGCAGAGCGTATCTTAACGGGAAATTCTGAATTTACTCCTGCGCTGGATTCTCCGATTTCGGTGGCCTTTAAGTCAAATGACTTTATTTTGTGTCAGATGTATCGTGAGGGCGCCTTGACTTTGGATGCGGTGCGGCAGCTTCGCCACGATGATAGAAAATTGACTTATACACGGCAGCAAGCGGATAAGTCGATTATTTGCCGCAAAGAAGTTATAACGAAAGAGCAGTTCATTGATTTGATTCAGGATGCGACAGTTCAAATCCTGTTCTAAGAGTAATATGGTAGAAAAGGGTCAGCCCTAGTCTTTCGCAGGAAAGACCAGGGCTGGCTTTTTGTTTTATCGAGAGTGTTCGTTCTTTCGGGATTGCTGCTGTTCGCGCCGTGCTTCTCGTTCTGTTCCCAGAATGTTATCTACATTGGCACATACAGTCTGGAGTTCCCTGTGGTAATCTTTGAAATAGTGGTAGGTGTCATACTGGGCATCTTTCTGAATGGTAAACTGCTCCTTTTCAGCCCGGAGGTCTTTCATGGTCGGAAACCTTCCATCTGGGGAGTGCTGCTTTAGGATGCGGAGGGCTTCTTCATATTTGGCAATATCCTCTGCATGAGCCTGACGGAAAGATTTCTTATTGCCTGATTTCAAGAAATCACCATAGACTGATTTTGTAGAAAGATACTGGCCTAAATAACAAATCTGCTCATTGACTTTTTTCAATTTTGCTTCGGTGAATTTGGCATCACTTCGGGCTTTTGCCATTTTAGATTGAATGGCGTCAGTGGTATCGAAGAGTTTTTCGTAAGAATCGTATCCATGTTCCTGCACATAAGCGACTGTTCGTGCCATCTGCTGCAAATTGGAAATCTTGACTTTCTGCGCATAGGCGCGGCTCTGCTGTGCTTTTACGCAGGTCTGCAAGTCAACCACAAGGCGCAGGTCAGACTTAATGAACAAAATAGCCATAGGATCATCTGCTGCCCAATGAGGATTGTTCCGTTCTTTGTTCCGCGCATTTTCTGCAAAAATGCGGAGAAGCCTGTCGCGGTCATAATTAGAACCGAGAGCGCGTGCAGAAATAAATTTCTGTCGGTCAGCAGGAAGATAGCTGAATCGTCCGCGATGGTCTTTTACCAAAATTCCGTATTCTGCTTTTAATAATCGCTGAAACTCCTCAAAAGATGTGGCACGTTCCGCAATGTCAGAAATGGCATTGCGGATTTTTTCTTTATCGGTTTCAAAGGTGGTGTGCATGGGTGTAATGCCATCGCCCAGGAGTTCCATGTTTGCGATGTCCAGATTCAGTTGCCCGCGCCGCTGCGCATGGTACTCCTGTTGTGTGATTTTATCCGCAGCAGGGGAGAGCAGATCGACCTGATGCAGCCCTTCGCGCTGGCAAATATCCATCAAGGATTTTTGCAGGTGCCTCAGATAGTCTTTGGTAAGGTGGTGCTTGTATCCAGCCTTGCAGTCGATTGGCCGTTCGGTGTAGGTCTGAGGCTCTATATCGAATTTGCGAAGGCTGTTGATTATGATGTGGGTATGGATGTTGCCTGTGCCGTTATTGCCATCTGTATGGGTGCAGACCAAAGCCTGATGCCCCGGAAAATTAGCCTTTGCGTATTCCAGCCCGATGGCCTGTGCACGTTCTCCTGTTAAATCGTGGTCGGCGTTATCTCTGGGGTCATGGCTGATAATGTAGTGGTGGCTTTTGATTTCATCATAGGTGTTGTTCTTATGGTGCTGCTGGTTTAACAGTTCACATTCAAGGTCGAAGGTTTCGGGATTGCAGTTCAGCCCATCAAGGTAAAATTCTTCCCGAAGCAGCATATTCCCGCTTTCATCCAGAACGGGAACCAGATGAAATTCATCGTGCTGGTATTTCAGATAGTCGATGGCACTCCCGTAATTGGCATTTTTACTTGCAATGTGTTTTAGAATTGCCACGATATGCACCTCCAAGCTGAACGATTTCCTGCCGCAATTCACGGATTTCCGCAATGCACTTCTTTAGTTCTTCCAACATTCCGCGTGATGCCAGACCGCCGCCGTGGAAATAGCGAGCAATCTGGTTGAGGTTATTCCCGATGCCAGCAGCTTGAGCAGTCAACTTCTGAATTTCACCAATATCGGCAACGATGTTGTAGTTGACAGTCACTTTTTCAGATAGAGCCTGCTTGCGCACAAAAGTGGAGATGGGATAACCAGCATCTTTTGCATATCCGGCCACCAGTTCATATTCAATGCTGCTGAAACGAACCATTACATTGCTTGTGCGTCTGATGCTTTCTGCCTTTTTTGGTCGTGCCATAGTTTGATCCTCCTGCGTTTTTTATAGTTGCAAAGCAACTCCCGATAAGCCGTAGGCGTTCGGCTGCGAACACATTCATGTGGAGCCAGATAGCCAAAATCTGAGATTTTGTGCGTACCGTGGGAATGGGGAACGGAATCCCCATCAAGATTGCCGGGAACGAAAATCACGAAAGTGAGTTTTGAGTTACTATGGGCGAATCTTGCGCTAAGAGAGAAAAGCCCCAGCGTTTTGCCGTATTCCGCAGGCCCATCAAAAAAGATGCTTCTATAAATATGAATCCGAAGCCCCGATGCAGGATACACTTTTCAAAATTTTCTGTAATTTTTTCAAACACTGTATCCCCCAATGCCTTTCTGAATTCATATTAGTAAAGGGGGATTGATTTCCATGAAGCAGAAAGAACGATTTGACGAAAAGCCCAAGCAGGAGCATACGGAGCCTAAGCATCACAGAAAAGCCGTCATCAAGGGCATTACCGTATATGAATCATTTCGGTCAGAAGGCAGCGAACTGTGGGATTGTCTGTTGCAGAGCATGGGAAAGCACTGAACAAGAACAATTTTTGAAATTCTGAAAAAATGTGCGCAGCAGCTTGATTTTTGTGCGGCAGCTTGGTAAAATACAGACGGGTTAAGTGAATAGTGCAATCAAAAGCCATTAACTTTCTGGATTTTACCATGCAATATGCGTGGAGACGGGAGGTTTAATGGCTTTGTTTTTTTACAAGGAAAAGAATAAAGGCATACGGGCAGCGGCCTATCTGAGATTGTCCATCGAGGATGGCGACAAGGCTGAGAGCAACAGCATCGGCAATCAGAGAGAACTGATTCGAGATTTTGCTGCAGAACGGCCAGGACTGCATTTGGTCGAAGAGTACGCTGATGATGGCTACACAGGAACCAACTTTGAACGTCCGGGCTTTAAGCGGATGATGGAGGATATTAAATCCGGCAAAATCAACTGCATCATCGTCAAGGACTTATCCCGACTTGGCCGTAACTACATCGAGATGGGAAAGTATCTGGAACAGATTTTCCCGATGATGGGGATTCGCTTCATCGCTATCAATGACAACTATGACAATGCAAATTCCGAGAGCAGTGATTCGGACAGTATAGTAGTTCCGTTCAAGAATCTTCTGAACGATTCCTACTGCCGGGATATTTCCATCAAGGTGCGCAGCCAGTTGGACATGAAACGGCGCAAAGGAGAGTTCATCGGTGGCTATGCAATCTACGGCTACTGCAAAGATGAACGGAACAAAAACCGTCTGGTGGTAGACGAGTATGCAGCAGATATTGTCCGTTCTATCTACCGCAGAAAACTGGAAGGTATGAGCGCACAGGCGATTGCCGAACAGCTGAACAGCGAGAATGTGCTGGCCCCCAGCGAGTACAAACGGCTGTGCGGTTTGAATTACCATAGTGGGTTCAAAGCTGGCACTCATGCAAAGTGGCAGGCGATTCAGGTGCTTCGGATTCTGAAAAATGAAGTCTACACAGGGACGATGGTGCAGGGCCGACGTCAGAAAATCAATTACAAAATCAAGAAAATTCGGGATGTGGAAGAATCCGGCTGGATCAGAGTTCCCAATATGCACGAAGCAATCATTCCGCAAAAGCTGTTCGATACGGTGCAGGAAGTTTTGAAGCTGGACACCTGCGCATCGAAAGGCCAGCAGACTGTAAATCTATTTTCGGGCATCGTTCGCTGCGGCGGCTGTGGACAGAACATGGTGCGGCGTACCGTATCAAAAAACGGAAAGAAATATATTTATCTGCACTGCGTCACAAACCACAACGGTCTGGGCTGTTCCTCGCATCTTATCAGCGAAAGTAAGTTGGAAGAGGTGGTGCTGGCCGCATTGCAGGGAAAAATCCAGCAGATCAGTGGACTGGAACATCGTCTGGATGAAATCAATGAGATTCCCAAGAATGAACGCAGACTGAAATCTGTGGAAGAGCATTTGAAAATGCTGGAGCAGGAAGAACAAAAATATCAGACCTTGCGCCGCCAGCTTTATGAGGATATGAGCAATGGCATCGTCAGCCAGGAGGAGTACAAAGAGTTCAGCCATTCCTTTAATGAAAAGGTTGAAGCTATCCGTAAGGCCAAAGCAGAAATGAACCGCCAGAGGGATTGCCTGAACAATCTGGATGTGGAGCATCTGCCGTGGATTGAAGATTTCAAGTCCTACCAAAATCTGACGAGCCTGAACCGCCGCATTCTGGTGGAACTGGTAGAGAGCATCACCGTCTATGATAAGGAACACATTCATATCCAGTACCGCTTCGATCAGGAAATTCGCAATGTGCTGGAATATTGCAGTAGTGTTCAAACGGAAGGAAATGCAGTATGAAGTGTGTAAGCTATACCCGGACGCTTCCATGGAAGAACCATCAAGGTGAACTGGCGATTGCCGAGCAGAATCAGCGTATTGCGGCATATCTGGCGGAACATAAAGAACTGGATTTGCTGAAAAAGTATTCTGACCGCAAGAACGATGAAAAGGCGCGCACCGCGTTTGACCAAATGACCGATGATGGCGTAGAGCGAAAATTTGATTGCATTATTGTGGCATCCATGTACTACTGTGGGCCGGATTTCCCGGCGGCACGACAGGCAATCAAGGAAACGCTCTATGCGACGGGCATCGACCTGATCGTGCTGGAGGAGAATTTGGACACCAGAACAGCCAGCCGAAAAGAAGTCGAGGACTATTTTGAAGCAAAACGCTGTGAGATGCACGCAGAAATCATGTTTGCGTGGAGAAAGAAACAAGGCGCAGGATTCCGGCTGACAAACTCTGTTCCATTTGGCTATATCCGCAGGAATGGCGAAAGCAACATGATAAAGGATGAAGAAGTCGCTCCTTATTTAAGCGAGGCTTTTTCCAGATATGCGTCCGGTCAGAAAATGCGTGACATTGCAAAGTGGTTAAATGAGCAGGGTGTTGAACCCCCAATGAGACACAAAAAGAGAATTTTGGGAAAGCCTTATGATGCAGAACCAGACCAGTGGACAACGGATATGTTGAGGTGCTTATTCCGAAACCCGACTTATACGGGTGCGGCGGCAAATGGAAGCCGCCAGATCATTGCAGAAAACTGCCACGAACCATACATAACCAAAGAACAGTTTCAGGCGTTCCCGTGCAATATGCGCGAGGACGAAAACAAAATCTCCATTCGGAAAAGCTACAAAAAACCGAACCCGCTGGCAAAGCACATTGTCTGCACCTGTGGACGCGCACTTTGCTGGCACAAGGATAAGAAAACAGGGGAGGAACTTTTCTATTGCCGTTACTGCCGCGCACACAAGGAAAACGGAAAGAATCTGAAAGTTCCGGCAGCTACCATTTATAAAAATGTGATGGATGCTCTGGAACTGGAACATCTGGAAGAAGAAAAGCTGGCTGCGGCGATTCAGCAGGGAGCAGGCAAGAAAGCGATTGAGGTCGTCCGGGCCGAGAGGTCTGTGCAGATGAAGTCCATTCTGGCCGAACTGAATATGGAACAGTTTCGCCGTGTGCCGCTGTATGAAAGTTATATGGCAAATGAAATCACCGAAGAACAGTACCATGCGGAACTGATGGACTATGAAGAAGCGCATCGGAAACTGAATGAGCGGCTTACGGCAATTATGGAAGATACGCTGGTATGGGAACGGGCGTTGAGCCTGCGCAATCCATGGATTCAGCAGATGGCACAGTATAAGACCCCGGAGGAACTTGACCGTAATTTTGTCAAAAAGTATATCGAGCAGGTCACGGTTACATTACTGGACGATGGACAGGCAGAAATCAGCCTGACCATGAAAACGGATGAATGGAAACAGATGCTTAGTCGGATAGAAGTGGAGGGTACAGACAGTGGCACGAAAGAGTAGAAAAAATCTCCCGCAGCCGGAACAGGCGGCAGTTTCTGTGCTGCTCCCGGAACTGGAAGAAGCAAAAATGCCTGCGGCAATCTATGGGCGGCTTTCTGTTGAGGATGAAGAAAAAGAAGAAAGCATGGAAACGCAGATCGCGCTGGTGCAGGATTATATCAATCGCAGCAGTGAACTGAGTTATGTGGACACCTACTTCGACAATGGTTTTACGGGAACGAATTTTAAGCGGCCTGCATTTACCCGCCTGATGAACGATGTACGGCAGAAGAAAATCAAGTGCATCGTGGTGAAAGACCTCTCGCGTTTTGGCCGTAACTATCTGGAAGCAGGATACTATATCGAAACAGTGTTCCCATTTTTGGGCGTTCGACTGATTGCCGTTACAGATAATTTTGACAGTACGCGCAAAGAGGACATGGAAAGTCTGGCCCTTCCGATTCGGAATATGGTCAATGCGATGTATGCGAAAGACATATCCAAAAAGATATGGACTTCCTTGCAACGCAAAAAAGAAGCAGGCTATGCAGTCGGAAACGATGCTCCGTATGGCTATATTCGGAACCCCGTGACAAAGCGTAATGAAATTGACCCGGAAGCTGCATTTTATGTGCAGTTGATTTTCCAGTGGGAACTGATGGGCGTACCAATTTTTGAAATCGCTCGACGAATGACATTGCTGCAGGTTCCGACTCCACGGGAGTGGCATAGAAAAATTGTTGAGGAGAAAGAAGTGCTTACCTGTAAAAAGTGGGGCGTAACCACGATTCGGCACATTCTGGAAAATCAAACCTATGTGGGAGATACCATCAACAATAAAAGTACACAGAAGTTATTCGCAGGACAGGACAAGCGCGACCTTCCGAAAGAACAGTGGTATGTAGCAAAGGACACACATCCGGCTATCATCGCAAGGGATGATTTTGAAAAGGTGCAAAAAATCTTGGACAAGAATCGAGCGGTATTCCATACCGTAAGAGCAAAGTCGGAGCAGATTCGGACAGAATATCAGAATGACCTTGCAGGAATGGTGTTTTGTGCAGACTGTGGCAGACCGATGGAGTTTGAACGACTGCCGCATGGAGCGGAAGAAAGTAAAAAGGTCTGCTATTACATCTGCAAGGC